>JAZLDK010000078.1:0-16551 GCA_045614725.1 Candidatus Enterousia sp. | reverse complement strand
TTGTGCGTGGCACCAGCATATATATGCTGGATTCATTTGTAAAACAAAACAATATGAAAATCAGTGCTTTTCGCACCAGAATCAATGCCGCAATCAAAGAAGCATACGAAACCGCCCAAGAAATGAAAGACTGGGTTGTTCCAACAGACTGGACAAAACCGGACACCCCAAAAATAACAATTTATGTTAATTGCCCCGATACAGTTATTGATGAACGCATGAACGATACAATTGTCGCGATGTATCATGCTGCATGCAACGGCCTGACAATCGACATAAAAAACGTTGGCGAACCGGAATCAAAATTGTTACAAGTACTGGAATCAATTGTCGAATCCGCAAAACTGCCACCGGTTATAAACAGTCCATTCAGACAACACCAAAAATAAAAAACTGGGAATTACCCCAGTTTTTTATTCTTCTTTATCGGCATTTTCCGTTTTTGCATCCGAATCCGCCGACAAATCAGTTGGTGTCACCGTATTTCTGGTTTGCAACTTTGACATTGCGATAACCATATCCATTGCACGTTGCAACTGATAATCCAACGCATCTTTTTCCTCATCGGTCAATTCTTCCTTTTCTTCATCTTCATCATCAGACTTTTTATCGCTCTTTTTCTTGGCCGACTTGTCGTTTTTCAATGAGTTTTTGAATGAAGCCTCGGAATATTCGCTTTCGCGCTTTTCAAGAACTTCTACCTTGCTGTGCAGCACTTCAACATCGGGTGTAATGCCTTCATTTTGTATGGAACGACCCGACGGAGTATAATAACGCGCGATTGTTATATGTATCGCCGTACCATCGCCCAGTGGTTTTTGTTGTTGTACACTGCCCTTGCCAAAAGATTGCGACCCCATAACCAACGCACGCCCATTATCCTGTAATGCACCCGCCACAATTTCGGATGCCGATGCCGACCCATGATTTATCAAAACCACAATCGGTTTACCATTTGTCAAATCACCTTTCTTTGCAAAGCTGCGTTCAATATCCGTCTTCTGCTTGCCGCGGGTTGAAACAATCTCGCCACCATCCAAAAAAGCATCTGAAACATCAATCGCAGCGGTCAAATATCCCCCCGGATTATTACGCACATCCAGCACATAACCAACCACATTCTTCTTTTCCAAATCCTTTAATGCGGCATTCAAATCCTTGGCGGTTGTTGCCCCAAAATCAGATATACGCACATAGCCAATTTTTGGCGTATCTTTATCTTCCTTATCTGCGCCCGCCATCACCTTTTCTTCGAACTTGACGGACTTTACCTTGATAATATCGCGTTTAAGTGTCAATGTCTTGGATTCGCCGTCATCGGAAATAATGGTCAACTTAACCTTGGTTCCTGGGCGTCCCTTCATCTTTTTAACCGCCTGATTCAGTGTCAAATCAAAGACTTGTTCCCCATCAATATGGGTAATATAGTCCCCCGCCTTGATACCAGCCTTGTCAGCGGGCGTATCATCAATTGGCGAAATCACGCGCACCGCGCCACGGTCACTGGTAATCTGAATCCCCAGTCCCCCAAATTCGCCATGTGATTTTTCACTAAATTCCTTGAAATCATCATTCGACAGATACGAAGAATGTGGATCCAACGCGCCCAACATACCATTCATTGCCGCCTCTAACATCTTTTTTTCATCGGCTTCTTCGACAAAGTTATCACGCGCCGTTTCAAATATAAGCGCCAATTTTTTCAATTCTTGATATATTTGCTCGTCCGTTAAATGTACAACAGGTTCTTCTTTTTTCTTGTTTTTCTTAGGCGCCGCATCCGCAACAACGGGCAAAAGCACCAACAACAAAACCAATATTTTTTTCAGCATAGCAAACATTCCTTTCGTTTTAACATTCCCCAGCATAAATCAAAAAAATCCAGTCTTCAACACGAATTTTAATACAAAAATAGTTTTTTTATAAAATATTGACAAATTACAATTAAGTGCTATATTTATGTTAGCCAAGAGGTTGCCAATATGACAAAGAAACAAGTTTTTAATATCAAGCAGGAAATTGAAGATAAGCGCGAACTTATCACTTCCCTTTTGCACCGCAAAGCCAAGCATATTGATGATATCGCTTGGATTAAGGGCGAATTTGTAAACGAAACCATGATATTAAATCAATGCCCAGATTCCGAATTGCGCAACAGTATATCTGGAACTTTTATCAACAATATCGGTTCAACATGGGACATGATTGTTTCCCGTCGCAATATCGCAACGATTGAAATACACGATATCATGGACATACATCGCAGTTTGGCCAACAATACTGACGATGTTATACCGGGTGACATACGCTTTTGCAGCGCATACAGCGAACAATTGGCGATTCAAATACCCGCCGTTGCGAACATGGATGTTATGTGCCAAAAAATCAGCAATGTCCTTTACAAAATGAACACGGGCAAGGCGCCCATATTACAGCGCGCATTTGATGTACATTATGAATTAATCGAATTGCAACCATTTGCGGACTTTAACAAACGCACCGCACGCATGTTAATGAACTGGTTTTTGATAAGTCACGACTATCGTCCAATTGTATTTAACGACCGCGATGACCACAAGGAATATATGTTGGCATTGCGCAAATGCGCCCACGGCGACAAACGCTCGTACTATAATTATATGTACAAGTGCATGTCGCGCAGCCAAGATTTGTTCATAGAAAAACTGCGCAACACTCGTTAAAATCAACGCCCCATGTGGGGCGTTTTTTATTCCTCTTTGAACAATCTGGCGGGGTCAACGGCTTTATTTCCACGCCGCACCTCAAGATACATTTCAGGACGGTCCGGACTCATTCGACCAATCGGTTCGCCGGCCAAGACCTCTTGTTCCAGCATCACATCTATATTCCCCAGATTTGTTATAACCGTATTATATCCATTTTTATGCGACATAATCACAACCTTGCCAAAGCCACGAAAACTGTCTGCAAACTTTACCACACCGTCGGCCGGTGCCATGACCAACGCATCGCCACGCGTACGCACGCGCCACCCATCTGATTTCAGCCCCAACGCGGTTTTTTCACCAAATTTCACCACCACGCGCCCACGAACCGGCAAATTTAGCTTTCTTTTTGAAAAACGCGAATCTTCCGACATCTCGGAACTGCCAACACCGGCCGACAATTCTGAAATACTTTTAGCGCGCGCCGACAAATCCCGCAATTTCTTTTGCAATGCCGAATGCTGATTTTTAAGTTTTTCATTCTGGGCGCTGCGTGTTTTCAGCAACTTATCCAACTCTTTTTTTTCGGATGCATATTTCTTGGCCGTACGATCCAGCTTTTCTTTTTCAATCGCACGTTTATTTCTTATCTGTTCCAGGTCAAAAATTTGTTGTGATGCCTTTTCTATTTCGACTTCTAATTGATTGGCCATTCCCGACAAAACCGCCGAGGTCAGCACATATTCCCGCATATTATCAGTATCAAAACTGGGGTGCGACGCGACAAACAAAACACTGGCCGCGGCATCGGCAACCCGTTCCCGATTTTCGTTCATATCATTGGATATTTTATCGCGCTTTGCATCCAATTCCGCGATTTTTTTAGCCATCGCACTACGTTGCTCTTCCAAATCGCTAACTTTATCGGCGGCCTTGACCAATTGCTTCTTGGTTTTTGCCACATCGCGTTCGGATGTTTTAACCTGTTGTTCCAGTTTTTTATTCTGTTGTTCGGTTTGTTTAATTTCCGCATTAATCTTGGATAATTCAGATGCGGCATAGCCACAATTGCTGAACGACATAAAAAAAGCAAAGATTAATATAATGATACGCATGCGGCCATTATATACAAAACTCATTCGAATTGCAATCAATCCATTTTTATGATACACTGTACCTCAGAAGGGAGAAAACAAAATGGCAAAAACAAATAAAACACACCAAGAACTTTTACAAAATCTGTCTATTTATCATTGTTTTGCATATATATTCAGTTCCGCAAATTTCACACCGATTGAGGCACCAATCGCCGTATCGAACAGCAAAGAAACCACATTTTTTACACTGGCACATGACGATGCGGCCGAAACTTTATGGATTGCCGCCCAGGGCATTTCCAGCAACGCCATGTTAAAAACAATGCGTAATATCAAACAGGTTATTGCCGAAACACTGGATTCATCATCACTGAATATAAACGGCATTTTGATTGCCCCAACCGACACGCCCAAGGGAACCAAGACCATTTCATACGCGGACACAAACAAACAGGTAAAGGCCAACAAAGAAGATTCCAACATTCTGATATTTGATTCCGCAGAATCAGCGTTCAAATACCTGCAATCAAAACCCGCAGAATTACAACCAGATAACGAAAATGTTTTCCAGGCATATCACGAATACCTGCAAACATTGGTTGAATATATGAACAAATAAAAAACGGGGGAACCCCCGTTTTTTTATTTCTTGATAACTTTCAGGAAAGTCTTTTTCCCTTTTTGAACCATCAATTCATCCGCTGGCGATACAATATATTTGATATCAGTGATTTTCACACCATCAATTTGAACACCGCCCTGCTCGACCATACGTCTTGCCTCGGACTTAGATGGGAATAATCCCGTCATAACCAGAAAATCCAACACTGGAATCGCCGCCGGCATGTCAATTTCAACACTTGGGACATTATCCATATTCGCACCACCTGCGAACAACGCCGCCGCCGTTTCAGCTGCCTTTTCTGCGGCATCCCGTCCATGTGCAATCTCGGTTGCGGCGAATGCCAATGCCTTTTTGGCCTCGTTCAATTCTGCTCCTTGCAATGCAGACAAACGCGCAATTTCATCCAAAGGAATTTCTGTAAATATCTTCAAAAACTTTTCAACCAAATCATCGGATATATTGCGAAAATATTGATAATATTCATACGGGCTCGTTTTATCTTCGTTAACCCACACTGCATTTCCCGCCGACTTGCCAATTTTATTGCCATTCGCATCCGTAATCAGCGAAGTCGATAAAACGAAAGCCTCTTTACCCAACTTTTTGCGTATCAATTCAATACCCATAATTGCATTGCCCCATTGATCTGCACCACAGGTCTGCAAAATACAATTATGCTGACGATACAGTGTCAGGAAATCAACCGCCTGGAACGTCATATAATTAAATTCCAAGAAAGTCATACCATTATCCAAACGGCGTTTAACAGAATCCATCGACAACATACGCGGCACAGTAAAGTCTGTCCCGAAATCGCGCAGGAATTCCAAATGCCCATAATTCTTCATCCAATCGTAATTATCAACCATCAACGCATCAGAAGCGCCTTCACCGAACTTAAAAAACTTAGAAAAAGATTTTTTTAATCCTGCAACATTTTTTGCCAGAACTTCTTCAGTCATCATTGGTCGCCCACTATCACGTCCCGAAGGATCACCAATGCGCCCCGTTGCGCCGCCCACCAACGCAATCGGTTTATGACCATACTTTTGCAACCAGCGCATCATCATCACCGGCACCAAATGCCCAACATGCAAACTATCCGCCGTTGGATCCGACCCCAAATAGGCAGTAATCTTACCAGCATTCAACGCATCATTCAACCCATCCAGATTAGATGTCTGATTAATAAACCCGCGGGCCTGCAATTCAACCAGCAATTCATTTTGCATACTTGATCCTTTTTTTCACAAGAATAATATCACTCTTTCACGCGCCATGCAATTTTATTTGTAATATTCCATAAAATCCTGCAAGAAATAATAATCTTTGACACACTCAACCGCAAAGCGTGATGCGGCCGCCTGAACCAAATCTTGGGTCGTTGGGTATGATTCCACCATAACCCAATTAGCATCAAGCCCCATAATTTGCCCAATGCGACGGTCACGACAAACAATTGCCCCAACCACCCCCAATCCCTTGGAACTGAATTTAGGATTTGAAATAACGGTTCCAAAGGCAAAATCTTTATATTTTTTAAGGCTGATTGGCATAACCGCCACACCCAACACTTCAAGATGCCGATAGTCTTTGGATTCTTCTATATGCTTCTTAATTTTTTTAACATTAAGGGTATTATACCGCACATTCCAAATCGGATACCCCAGATATTCTTTCTTGTTCCACGTGCTCGTTTCAAAATTATAGAACAAAATATTTCTATAATTTGTTCCAAACAACAAACGCAACTTTCCTGTATCCAGCCGTCCGGACATCCCCCGAACCTTTGGCAGGCAATCTTCACTTGTTTTCTTAGCGGGCTTTATAATCTCGGCATTTTCCAGTTTTTCACTCAACCTGTGATATTCACGCACAAGTATATTATATTCTTCCTGGGTCATTTTATATTTTGCCATCGTTATCACCTTTGCACACTTAATAATTCCGCCCGATAGTCCGCAACCAATTTATCGTGAATATCCTTGTTGATTTGATTCATCGACTTATATTTACCATCCGCGCCAATATATGGCACACGCCCCACAGATTCCAAGTACAAACAATCCAGTCCCACCGTTTCATCCGGATAAAAACAATAAATCAACCGCCCCTGCGAAGGTCCAATTGGGCACATTACAAAATTAGACAATTTGCTAATATTATTAACCGCACCCACATTAACAAAATCACCAAAATACGATTCAACCCGTGCGCCATTAACACGATATTTGCACATCGGGATATTACTGTGTGCCCCAAGATGTGTTATCTTCATTTTATTACCACGAAAAACCTTATCGCAAAAGAAATCCGCCGACTGAAAAAATCCAAAACTTTTAAGATTAACTTTGTTCGCCAATTCAGAATCCGCCGTCACTGTATTTACTATATCACAGAACCAATCCGCCGACTTTGCCGGATGCAATATATTATCCACCGACACCGCCAAATCAAGCGCAGGAACCGTCACAACCTTGTTCCAACGAACAGCACCCGCCAGATTGCGCAAGCATTTTGGCACAATTGCCAGAACATCATTAATAGAATACTCATAATCCAAACAGCCGTACCACGGGTCCAGTCTGCGCAACATTCCCAGCACTTGTTCCCGCTTATTCGCTTCCTGAATCCATGAACCGTTTGTTTTAATTTGCAACGCACAGCCAGCATCCAACGCCAGACGCGCATTGCGTTCAACATACTCAATCGGGGCAGTAAAAATTTCGCCACCGGAAAAGACAACCGTTCTGGAAAAATTAGGAATTTTTTTCAATTCATTAATATAAAAATCTATATCCAATGTCGGCAACACGTCCTTGGATTTATTCGGCGAACCGCCCATATAACATCCATTACACGCCAAATTACAATGCTGGGTCAGATAAAACAACGCCTCAACATCATAATGATTAACATTACATAAAATATCTGATACATCTTCAGAATATTCAAAAACAAGCTTATCGATACTGTTCATAGCACACGAATACTATCAGAGCATATATTTTTGTCAACAAAAATCCCCACAAATTGTGGGGATAAAACAATAAAAATCCCGCCGATTGGCGGGGATTTTTTATTTCAACATTTTGGCAACTTCATCGGCCAAATTGTCTTCGCGTTTTTCGATACCTTCGCCCAAAACATAGAACGCAAAACCGGCCAGTTTACCGCCCGCTTCTGCGACAACTTCTTTTACTGTCTTGGAAGGATCCATAACGAACGCCTGTTCTTCCAGAACGGATTCGCCATAGTATTTTTTGATACGACCTTCAACCATCTTTTCAACGATGTTTTCAGGTTTGCCCGCTGTTGCACCAGATTCGATGAACACTTTCTTTTCGCGTTCAACGGCGGCCGGTTCAACATCATCAATTGTCATGAATTCAGGTTTATTTGCCGCGATATGCATAGCAACCTTGGAACCGATTTCATCGATTTTCGCATCATCACCATCGATGGCAACCGCAACACCAATCTGGCCCATACCTGGGACCAAAGCATTGTGGATATATGTAAAGATTTTGCCACCATTAACAGTTGCGATACGGCGCAGATTCATATTTTCACCGATTGTCGCGATTGTCGCTGCGATATCGTCTTTAACTGCATCCATAGTTGCATCAAAATCGCCCTTTAATTCCAACGCTTTGTTTGCAACATCCGAAACCAATTTCTGGAACTTATCGTTTTTGGCAACGAAGTCTGTTTCTGCATTCAATTCAACAACACAGCCCATACCGTCACACTTTACCACTGTGACCAAACCAGATGCTGCGACACGACCAGCCTTGGACGCGGCCTTAACAATACCTTTCTGGCGCAACCAATCAGCGGCAGCCTGAATATCGCCATCATTTTCCATCAGGGCTTTTTTACAATCCATCATACCTGCAGCTGTTTTTTCACGCAGTTCCTGAATTAATTTTGCTGTAATTTCTGCCATTGTTTTCTCCCATATAAATTCTTGATTTGCGCAGGGGTTACCCCCTGCGCGTTTATTATAGTTCAGATATTATTTATCTGCTTTTTCGGCTAATTTGCCACGGCGTTCTGCACGTGCTTCTGATGTTTTGGATTTGATTTTGGCTTCTTTGGCCTTGATTTCTTCTTCCAATTCATCTGCTGCATCTGCTTTCATATCAGATTCAACTTTTTTACCTGCCGCGCCACCCAAACGCTTTTCGATACCAGACAAAATAGCATCAACGAACAAGTCACAGTATAACTGGGTTGCACGTGCTGCGTCATCATTACCTGGTACTGGATAGTCAACCATTTCTGGATTTGCATTTGTGTCACAGATTGCGATTGTTGGAATATCCAAGTTTTTCGCTTCGCGAACCGCGTTCATTTCGCGTGGCACATCGATAACCACCATCGCCTGTGGTGTACCGTGCATTTCCATGATACCGCCGAAAATACCGCGCAGTTTTTCAACTTCTTTGGTCATAACACCGACTTCTTTCTTGGTCAAACCCAATTTGTCGGCATTTGCGATATCTGCTTCCATCTTTTTCAAACGACGAATAGACTGGGAAACCGTAGTCCAGTTTGTCAACATACCACCCAACCAGCGGTTGTTAACATAGTACTGACCACAACGTTCAGCCGCATCTTTAACAATGTCTTTGGCCTGATGTTTTGTTGCAACAAACAACACTTTACCACCAGCGGCCGCGATTGCTTCCAATGCAACCAAAGAACGATGCAACAAAGGTGCAGTCTTATTCAAGTTAATGATGTGAATTTTATCCTTAACGCCATAAACATATGGTGTCATCAGTGGATTCCAGCGACGTGTGTGGTGACCAAAATGAACACCAGCTTCCATCAACTGTTTCATTGTAAATGTTGGCAATGCCATGATTTTATCCTTTTTTCTGTTATTATCCTCGTCGCGTGTGCCAGACCAAATTTTTTTCAACTTGGACAGAAATTTTACAGCGCGACTGTGTTCTTCGCACCAAGTGCGTGCCCCGATAATAGCGAATCCGCAACAAAAAAGCAAGTAAATTATATATAATATATATTTATATAAAATCCTGTCATTTTATGCTTGCCCCAAATTTCATAAATTTGCTAACATTCAATCACAAAGGATGAAGGGAATAAGACTACTTTTGGCTGTAATGCTTGCGCCGCTTGTGTTTCAGGGCGCAATTGCTGATGACGGAACGGACACGGCCCGTGCCGCTGTTCGTCGTGCTTCGTCCGCAAATATATCCACTGGGCGTAAAAACACGACCACAACACGCGCAACCGGTGCAACAAAATCAACCGGCGCACGCGATCGCGACACTGCGACCAATGTGCGCGTGGAATCGGGCGCACGCACAACGGCACGCGGGACCGCTAACGAAGCGCGCAATGTATCCGCACGCACAACATCAAATGTATTACCGCGCGCGACCCCCATGCCCAAGGCCATATCCGCAACCACTTCACGCACATCGGGCGCATCGACCGTCCACCGCGAAACAACGCGCACACCAATCGTTGCACGCACCGCAACACGCACCCCACAATCGTTAACATCCACGGGGCTGCGTGGTCGCGCGACATCCGTATCCAGAAACGCAACCAACGAAGGTCTGCGCGAACAAATAATGTCCCGCAACTTTAATGAATGCAAAACTGTTTACTATGAATGCATGGATGAATTTTGTGCGAACAAGGATGCACAACTGAAACGCTGTGCATGTTCAGCACGCGTGAACGAATTTGACACAACCAAGAAACAACTGGCCAATGTTGAAGATAAACTGATGGAATTCAGTCAACGCCTGCTGACCGTCAATCTTGACAAAGAAGATGCTGCTGCCATCAACATCGCGACCGAGGGTGAAACCGCATTCGACATCAAGGATAAATCCGAATCGAAAAAGATGCTGGACAGCATTGCAAAAAAACTGAACACCAGTTTCGATGACAGCAACTTTAACCAAGATTTAGCGGCAATATCATTATCTTTGAATATGGATGCCGCATTTGACAATGTGGATTCACTGGCGGGCGCATCAACCACCACCAAGGCCGGCACGGCACTTTATACGGCGGCCCTGCCCGTTTGTCGTGAAATGGCGGCCGAGGTTTGCACCTCCCAGGATCTTAGCATCGTTGAAAGCGGATACCAAATGGCAATCGAGCAAGATTGTAATACAGTATCAAAATCATACCAAACCCAGGTTGACAAGGCCCGCGAACAGGTCCTTGAAAGCAGCGCACTGCTTGACATGTCGCGCCTTGACATACACCAAAAGCGCAATTCCGACGACATTTTGACCTGTAAATCAAAAATGTTGGAAATGTTAACCGACACAACGGTATGTGGCACGGATTTAATCAAGTGCCTTGACACAACGGGCCGTTATATTGACCCATCAACAGGCGAAGCATTCCTTACGGTTAATTTGATTGATTTGAACAAATTGATTATCCGTCCAACCGGTGGTGACACATGGGCAAAAACCACGGGCAATGAAAAGTTTGTATCATACCTAAATTCCAAAAAGAAATTCTTGGAACCTGCCATGGAAAAATGTCAGGATATCGCCGACACAGTTTGGGATAATTTTATGGAAGATGCACTTGGGCAAATCAAACTGGCCCAGGATAAAAAACTGGAAGAAGTCCGTCAATCCTGTACCACACTTACCACGCAATGTCTGGCGGACACGGCGGAATCCATTGAAGAGTTCGATGCGCGCGCCCTGTCAACATTTGGTGTTTTGGCCGACAAAACCGTAAACGAGATGTGCACCGATGTTCGCAATGCATGTACGGCATTGTTGGAAAGCGCACCGGATGCAGATACCGACTGGTCAACCGGCATGACCGGAATCGCCACAAACAAAACATATGATACAATTATCCAAACCTGTACCGAGGTTGGCCGTTCCTGTATCATCCAGGCCTGCAAATCTATTTCCGGTAATTTCGGCCTTTGCGAAAACATAGACACATCCGTTAACCGTAAATCCATCATAAACCGCACCGCATGCTGGGGCGAAGTTGTACAGTGTATCCGTGATGCCGGCGCCGAATCATTGGCGAACATTCGCGCCGAATATCCGTTAAAAACCACCACTATCGGAACAGGTGATAGCAAACAAGAATATTATTCATTTGATTACAACAAGCTTTATGGTGGCAGCGACAACAAACGCATATCATATATCGGCACCAGCAACAATCCAGAATGCAATACATACGAGTCAGAGCAGAACGACGGCAAAATTACAGGGATTTCCGCCAACTGTATATATGACATATGCACATCTGAATGTGCAAACAGTGATTCCGAAGACTGTTATATATGCCGCTTTGCCGAGCGCATATGGGGCAACTGTGAAAGCGCGCCCACAACAAGACTGGACATGAACGAACACAATCAAATCAAAATACCAAAAACCGGTGACACAGATACACTGTTGGCATGGTTTGCCAAAAACACCGGTACGGCCGACATGCCGGACAGTTGCCGCGATACAACATGTGGCATCGGATTTACCAATTACTGTGATAAAAATATATGTTCCTGCAAACCGAACAACGGCTTTGATTCGGTGGGCGAATACTGCACCAGCAATAAAATGACCATAGATGACGAAATCACCAACTGTTGTAACACCAACAGCTTTAACGGCAATTGCTGTCGGGAAATGACCAGCCGCTTCACACCATCCACCCTGAACTGGAGTGATAACACCGCAACCGCCCCTACAGCCAACAATATATGCACAACAACAACAGATAACCCAAGCGGCATATACGCATCGTTTAATTCCGATAATTATATGATATGTGTCAATGGCGATGTTTCAACCCCAGAACAAAGCGAAACAACAATAGCCCCACACACATTTCCAAACGGGACAGACATTGAATGCAGTGGTTATTGGCTGCTTGTTATCGAACCAAATGACGGCAACAAAACAACCTATCTGGCCACAACACATCCCAGCATGTACTTGTACTATAAAACCGCGGACGGCACATATTACCACCAGGTGACCACAGCAGTCGCCGAAAACATCAACCCAACATTTAAGCGTTGTGGTGATGGTGCCACCGGCAAATCACTAAGCGAGTTAGATGCATTCCAGGTGACATATTCCGACCCGTGCATTGGTGCCACCACAATATCCGAAATATCGGAACAACCCTAATCAAACAAAGAAATATTATTAATTGTTGCCCGTATCAAATCCAACTGAACGGGCCCAAAACGCCCCAGCACCCAATCCGCGGGATTCATCGGCAAATCAAAATCGCGCGGATGCCCGATGCCAATCCTGATGCGTTTATAATCGCGCCCAACATGCGCATCAATTGACCGAATGCCATTGTGACCGGCACTGCCACCACCTGTTTTAGTGCGGCAATCCGCAACCGGCAAATCCATATCATCATGGATTACAATCAGATTTTCCAACGGAACCTTATAAAAACTCATCAATCCCAACACCGCAACCCCGCTGTTGTTCATAAAGGTCTGGGGTTTTACAAAAATGACTTTTCGCCCATCAACATTGGCACGCGAAACCAGCGCATTTTTTTCATTCTTCCATGTGGCATCATCGCCGGCCAGCGCATCCACCGCCATAAAACCGACATTATGTCGCGTTGTTCCATACTCGGCCCCCGGATTGCCCAATCCTACCACTAAAAAAGGTTTATTTTCTTGCATATTGACCACTCTTTTTTTACTATAATATCATATAAAGGAGAAAAATATGAAAATAAAATCATTTGGCATATTAACGACTGCTTCTGTGATGTTAATGACGGGGGCCGCGGATGCAAATCTCTTGTTTGATATTTATGCTGGGGGCACATTCGGTGTCGGTGGCAACACAATGTTCATGGACGAACATGACATTTCTAAATCCAGCCAATCATACGGCGGCGTATTGGGTATTGATTTGCCATTGTTCAGAATCGAAGGCGAATACAACTATATCGACGGCGATATGTTGGGCATGAATGTTGGCATGATTAACGCCTATTTCAAATTACCAACCCCTGTGTTAAAGCCATACATTGGTGCGGGTATTGGTATGACATTTGACAGTAAATACGAACCCACAAACGCCGATGCGATTGATATCGAAGACACAACCGCATATCAAGGCATGCTGGGTCTGACCTTGGACCTGCCGGTTATTCCAATCAAATTCGATATCGAAGGCCGCGTATTATACGCACCGAATATCTTTGAAGTACTGGACGAAACAACGGACTTCTTGCAATACGAAGGTCGTGTAAAACTGCGCTATGTCTTCTAATTGGGACGTGCCGCGCACGATATAAACCACGGGGGCCACGCGCCCCCGAATTAAAAAAGTGGGGATAAAAACATATGCTGACACTGATTGATGGTAATTCTTTGCTGTTCCGCGCATATTATGGTGTGCACAGTCGCCTGACCCGTGGCGATGGCACCCCAACCGGTGCGGTATATGGATTTCTTAATATGATTCTGCCTATTTTGGCGGCGGCAAAACCATCGGATTGTTTTGTCTGTGTATTTGATTCTTCACGGATAACTTTTCGCCAGGACATATATCCCCAATATAAAATGAACCGTTCGGAAACACCGGCCGACCTTGTATCCCAGGGTTTTCTGATACGCGAAGGACTGGCCGCGATGGGCATGCCCGTATTATGCGTTCCCAATGTCGAAGCGGACGATGTAATCGCAACACTGGCGCACCAAAACTGCACCGGCACCAACACAACACGCATTATCACCAGTGACAAAGACCTGATGCAGTTGGTAAATGATTGCACATATCTGTATGACGGCATGAAACAGCGCGACATCCACGAACCCCAGGTTCTGGAAAAATTTGGCGTTCGCCCATCCCAGGTAATTGATGTCCAATCACTTATGGGCGATTCGTCCGACAATGTGCCGGGTGTTCCAGGAATTGGCCCCAAAAAGGCTGCGGAACTTATCAATCAGTTTGAAACACTGGACAACCTGTACGCCAATCTGGACCAGATTAAGAACGAACGCACACGCAACCTGCTGCGTGACAACCGCGACATGGCATATATATCAAAACAACTGGTCACACTTAAACGCGATGTAAATCTGGACGGATTAAAATTGGGGCCGTTTGTTTTCAACACCATGGGCGCACTGGAATTTGTGCGTAATAAACTGGAAAGTAATTCATTAATTGCAAAAATAGAAAAATACTTTCCCGCCCCGCAATCGACCCAGCCACAAAACATATTTGAATTTGCCACAAACGCGTGCGAAGTGCCACAACAAACCACCGCACCCCAGGAACCGGTAAAAAAACTGGAAATCGGCTACGAAACAATTACCACATCCGATGCGCTGGATAAATTCTTGTCGCGTGTTAATGGGATTTTGGCAATCGACACAGAAACCACCGGCCTGAACCAGATATCGGATAAAATCGTCGGCATATCACTGGCAACGGATTCAACGCATGGCGTATATATACCGATTCGCCATCGCGCACCGACCGGCGACCTGTTTGGTGGCGACACAATCGCCCCGAACCAGCTGAATATCGACACGGTCTATAAAAAACTGTGGCCGATACTGACAAACGACAATATCATCAAGGTCGGACACAACCTGAAATACGATTTTCATATTATGGAAAACGAAGGTTGGGACACATCCAAGATTCGCCCATTTGATGATACAATGTTGCTGTCCTATATACTGCATGGCAATCTGCACGGACATGGCATGGATGAATTGGCGTTAAAGTATCTTAATCACGAAAACATCAAGTTTTCATCGCTGTTCCCGCCCAAGACCCGCGATGCCGACATGCACTTTGACACATTATCCATAGACACCGCTACCCCATACGCGGCCGAAGATGCCTGTATTACGCGCGCGCTTTACGATTTAATGCACCCCGAATTAATCGCCCAGGAACAATTACACAAATTATACAAGACCTGTGATTTACCACTGATGCCGATATTAATGCGCATGGAACGCACGGGTGTGATGGCGGATCGCCAAAAACTGTTGCAATTATCAAGTGTATTCCATGACCAACTGCAAAAACTGGAACAGGAAATATGGCACTTGGCCGGACACGAATTTAATATCGCCAGTCCCAAACAACTGGGTGTGGTTTTATTTGATGAATTGCATCTGCCTGAAAACAAAAAGCGTTCAACCGATGCCGACACCCTGAACGATTTAATAGACCAACATGAAATCATCGAAAAAATATTAAATTGGCGTTCAATCGCAAAATTGGCAGGGACCTACGCAGACGCATTGCCGCGCCAAATTGCATCCGACGGCCGTATTCACACAACATATCTTCAGACCAGCACCAATACCGGCCGCCTGTCCAGTCGCGACCCGAACCTGCAAAACATACCGATTAAAACGGAACTGGGCGAAGAAATCAGAAAATGCTTTGTCGCACCCGCCGGCCGAACATTAATATCGGTGGACTATTCCCAGATTCAACTAAGGCTGCTGGCCGATGTTGCGGGCATAACCACATTCCGCGACACATTTAACAGTGGCATGGACATTCACGAACAGACCGCACGTAAAATATTCGACATCCCGGCAACCGACCCAGTGCCCAAGGACCTGCGCCGCGCCGCCAAAACGGTTAACTTTTCAATAATATACGGCATATCGTCATTTGGATTGGCGGGGCAACTGGGGGTATCACGCGCCCAGGCCCAAACAATCATAAACTCGTACATGGCGGGATTGCCAGAAATCAAAGAATACATTGAAAACACGAAAAAATTCGCCACCGAAAACGCCTGTGTTTACACCCCATGGGGCCGCCGCATAGAATTACCCGAGGTTCGCAACCCACGCATGCGGGCATACGCAATGCGTGCCGCCGTTAACGCCCCAATCCAGGGATTCGAAGCGGACCTTATGCGACGCGCGATGGTCCAAATTGACCAGGACATAATCGCCCCAAATTCGGACAAGATAAAAATGATTATGCAGGTTCACGATGAAATCGTATTTGAATGCGACGAACCATTGGCGCAAACCTTTGCCAACAAAATCAAGACCGCCATGGAAACCGTGACTCATTTATCGGTTCCACTGGTCGCCGAATATGTAATCGGCCCCGCATGGGGGAAATAAGGA
>JAZLDK010000077.1:0-17586 GCA_045614725.1 Candidatus Enterousia sp. | reverse complement strand
CAGTACTGTTATTGACAGGATGCGGTGTAAAATCCGAACTGGACCGTCCGGACCCATCGTTCCCGCGCAATTACCCAGTATATTAAGAACACGCGGGTATGGCGAAATTGGTAGACGCGCTGGATTTAGGTTCCAGTGGGGCAACCCATAGGAGTTCAAGTCTCCTTACCCGCACCAAATTAAAAAAAGTATAAAAAAGACTTGCTTTTTTGTAAGTTATGACTTACAATCGGGCACAGAATAATAAAAGGCGAATAAAATGGCATCTAAAAAAGGTAGCAAAGAAGTTGTAAAGCTGGAAAACAAGGAAACTGGCTTTTTCTATACAACAACAAAAAATACTAAGTCGGAAAACACAGCCGGCAAAATGAAATTCCGTAAATACGATCCAAAATTGCGCAAGCATGTTGTGTTTACAGAAGCTAAAATGCCTCATTAATTTTAGCGATGGTTTTCGGACCCGCGGTCGCGGGTCTTTTTTTTATATCGATTAACATAAAAAAGAGCGCGGGGCCAGCCCGCGTTCTTTATTTCCCAAATTTTCCACTGCGTGGGAATCCAACCGGAATCGTTCGCCCCTGGGATGCACGCTTGGCAACCCATGGGTGCCAATCCTGCATCTTGGTCGTGCCACGGCCCGTTGTCCAACCAAAACCATCCGCCGCATCAAAGAACATAACATCCAAAACATAGGTGCGTTCCGCATTATATTTTTGCAGTATTACACCCTTGCCACGCGCCATTTGCGGGATTTCAGCGGTACTGAATATCAACAATTTGTCATTTGAGCCGGACATGGCGACACTGTCACCGGTGACCGCCACACACATATGGGCCGGATTTCTTGGTTCGGTATTCATGACCTGTTTACCGTTCTTGGTCTGGGCCAGACATGCTTCACCCGAAATAATAAATCCATTACCATGACGGGCAACCAACAGGTATTTGGCATTCACATCCAGCACAAACGCACGCACGATATCTTCGTCCGCGCCAATATCAGCCATCATACGCACAGATTCACCAAATCCACGCGCGGACGGCAATTCGTTGGCCGCCAATGTAAACATTTTACCCGATGCGCCGAACAAATTAATCTTGTCCGTGGACATGGCGTGGAATGCGGTCAATAGTTCGTCACCCTCTTTGAACTTTAAATCCAGCGCATTCAAATCAAGATGACCCTTGGCGGCACGAATCCAACCCATCGCCGATAATATAATGGTCAAAGGTTCTTTTTCGATAAATTCGTCCGCGTTAACAACAATTTCTTCGGTCTGTTCAGCCCAGGTTGTACGACGGCGACCCAATTTAGTCTTTTTATCATAGGTCTTTTTAATATCGTTAAACCATGCCTTTAACTGCTCGTTCTGGGCATCCGGACTGGCCAACAGGGCCTGTAATTTTTCCTGTTCTGCGCGCAATGCCGCATCTTCACGCTTGATTTCCATTTCTTCCAATTTGCGCAATGAACGCAGACGGGTGTTCAAAATAGCCTCGACCTGGACATCGGTCAGATTGAATTCCGCAATCAAAACAGCCTTGGCATCGTCTTCGTTGCGTATAATTTCAATAACGCGGTCAAGGTTCAGATACACAACCAGCAGCCCGCCCAAAATTTCCAAACGACGGGCAATATTAGACAGTCGCCAATTTGTTCGACGACACAAAACCGTTTTCTGGTGCGCGACAAATTCGCGCAGCACATCACCAATCGGCATAACACGTGGCGCACCACGAGAATCAATCACATTAAAATTCATATTAAAGCGATATTCCAAATCGGTCATGGCAAATAAATGCGCCATCATCTTGTCCGCGGGAATATTACGCGATTTAGGCGTTATAACAATTCGAACATCCGTTGTGGATTCATCAATAATATCGTCAACCAGTGGTAATTTCTTGGCATCAATCAGGGTTGCAATCTGTTCAACCAACTTGGATTTAACAATACCGTATGGGATTTCAGATATCACAACCTGCCAGCCACCGCGTTCCAGATTTTCTATTTCCCAGCGCGCGCGAATACGAAATGCGCCCTTGCCCGTGTCATAGTTTTTAACAATTGTTTCAAAACTGTCAATCAAAATACCGCCCGTCGGGAAATCCGGCCCGACCAATTTCTTGACAATTTGTGCAGTGGTTGCATCGGGACGGTCCACGACCAGATTAAGGGCATCGCAAACCTCGGCCACATTGTGAGTAGGGATATTTGTTGCCATACCAACCGCAATCCCCATACCACCATTAGCCAGCAAATTAGGAAACGCGCCCGGCATAACCGTTGGTTCAAGCGTGGTACCGTCAAAATTCGGCATCATATCAACGCTGTCTTCGTCCAGCCCCTCCATAATCAACATGGCGGCTTCGGTCATTTTGGATTCCGTATATCGGTATGCCGCCTGGGGGTCGCCGTCAATATTTCCAAAATTACCCTGGCCGTCAATCAGGGGATAACGAACAGAAAAGTCCTGGGCCAGACGAACCATTGCATCATAAACAGAACTGTCCCCGTGCGGGTGATAGTGACCCAGCACATCACCAACCACCGTTGCACACTTACGAAAAGCGGCATTCGGGGCCAATTTCTGGCGCAGCATGGAATACAAAATACGACGATGCACAGGCTTTAACCCGTCACGAACATCGGGCAACGCACGCGATACAATCGTACTGACCGCATAGGACAAATAACGTTCAGACAATGCGTCTGATAACTGTTGTGAATCAATGTTTTCGATAATTTCTTTACTCATAGCAATAAAAATTTAGAACATTTGAAAAAAAATAACAACAGAAAAAAATCCCGTTTTGCGGGATAATTTTTACTGTGCAATCTTGTGCTTGATTTCACGAATGCGCGCCAATATTTCACGCAGGTCGGCATCGGTCACACTGGGCGCGGGGCGATTATGCACCTCGTCTGCAAGGACGATACACAATGTCGCCAACAAAGAACTTTCCGGCAAAGGCCCAATTTTGTCCAAAATGTCACGCGCGCGTGCATCGACCAATTTACCCAATTCAATAAGGCGCATTTCCTGGCCATCTTCACAGCCCATGGGATAATTTTTATTCACAATTGGTATGGAAACAACACTCATTTTTTCAACTTCTTTAATATTGATATGGATTTATCTATCATTTCAGTGGCACGGGCATTCTTGTCGCGCAGATTTTTTACCTGTTCGGTCAAAATCGCGACTTCAAGGTCGGTTTGCTTGCCCGCGTTGATGGCGACGCCACGCAGACGGGCGGCGGCCTCTTCCAAACTGGTTAATTCTTGAAAAATTTGATGTTTTATATCTGCCATATTTGCAGTTTAAGATATTTTTTGTGTGCGTTCAACCCCAAAATGTGATATAATGCGTCCATAAATTGTGGGGGTTGTTTTATATGAATACTAAAATCATTTATATTTCTGGTGGCGAAGTGTTTGATATGGGCGAGATTCGCGCCGCTTTTGATGAAGTGCGTGCCGCACTGGGGCTGGATAAAAATACAGTGTTGTTTGGGGTTCCCGTCGATTGTGATGATGCACTGTCAACAACAACGAATCGTACAATAGCGCCAGAAACAACCGCCGTGGCCATCGAAACTAATGAAATCATAGAAAACGAAGCGATTATTGATACTTTATCAGAACAAGAAATTGATACCCCCCCACAAGAAACTGAAATTATTGAACCACCGGTCGAAATTATCCCCCAGGCCGTTGAAACAGAACCAGACGAATTAGAAACCGCGGCGCAAGATTCCGCCGATCAGGATAAACCTATTCCTATCTTGTCAGTACTGGCGGCCAAGGAAGTGGTCGCAGAACCGGTCGCAACGGAAATTGTCGAAAAAGAAGTCGCCACAATCGAAGAAGAAATTGTACCCCAGGCGGAAATTGAACCAGAACCCGAACAGGCTGCCGAAGAGGATACGGATGCCCAGAAAGTATCAATCGAAGATATGATTGATGAAGAAGCACCGACCGCACCAGTGGAAAAAACACTGGAACAGTTATTGGAAAGCATGACACCACTGCGCGAAGATCACGGCACGGATGCGATTGCGGCCGAACCAGAACCCGAAGGCCCAGATGACTTTATGGGATTTGAAGACGATTCAACCGATGCAACATTGGCACAACTGGCCAGCGAATTTGCAGAAACCCAAGATAAAATACCAACCGCCCCCAAGGCCGAAAATCATGGAAAAATCGGCAAACTGAAAAACATACTACCATTCAAGAAATTAAAACGCGATGATAATGGACTGATGGGCGACCTATTTGGGTGGGCTGGCATTGCAGCAAACGACGAAGAATTCTCAATTCCTGGATTCTTTACAAACGCAGCAGGGAAAAAATAATAAATGAACTATATAGAAATAATCAGAATTCTTAGCAACGCGGGATTCAAGTTCAAAAACCCATCAACTGATGGTATCAATATATTTCTGGAAGACCCTTCGTGCCTGACCAGTACATTCGAGACTTTTTTCGATTATGCATGGGTCGCGGCATCACTTGTGACGGCAATGTTGCTGTTTGGGTGGGGTATTGCCGCCATTCGCAACCCACAAAATGGGACACTGGGGGTGGTATCCAAGAATTTCCGAAACCTTTTTATAATTTTTTGTACATTCGCTGCGGTCAAACCAATTGTTAATTTTATATGGGGCGACGATATATTTAGTAAAGCATGTGGCACCATCACATTGTCTGTGGCGGATATACAAAAGCAACTTATAGAAAACGGATTTGATGACAGTATTGCATACGAATCTTTGGAAATTACTTTTTCCCAAACAGGCCAACTCACCGCAACGTATTCACAAGATGCAAATGCAACATCACAAGCAACAGTATCACCAATGAATGTGTCATATTCCAATAGCACCGCCGACAACAGCACCGCAACATATTCACAAGGTGCGAATGCACCATCAAGCGTGCAAGCTTACAAAGGCGTAAGAATATTTCAAATGCCGGACGGTTCAAAGGAAGTACGCAAAAGGAATGGAAAGCACGGCAGTCGCTCGTGGCTTAATAACAACCCCGGCAACATAAAACACACACCATTTATGGTAAAATGTGGTGCCATTGGTCGCGACGATAAAGGATTTGCCATATTCCCCAACGAAACAGCTGGATGGCAGGCGCTTAAGAGACTGCTTAGAGGCGGCACATACAAAGGCAAAACTCTTATTCAGGCCATGCATACATATGCACCATGGGCCGACAATAATAATCCAGACAGATATGCAAAGTACATTCAAAGCATAACAGGACTTGATATTAATCGGGTGGTTGGCACCCTGAACGACACAGAATTAAACGCGATGATGAAGGCAATTCAACGCGTAGAGGGCTGGACAGAAGGCATAATCGAAAGGCAATAAACATGAACAAAACTAATTTTAAGGCATATTTAATGCTAACCGTCGCGGTGGCAATTGTTGGTGGGCTGATATATACATTGACACGACCACAAAAGGATAAAACTTATATCCCAGAAGAACTTAAACAACCGCATTTTACCGCGCCGGCCGCCCCAACCCCAATTGACGAAGTTAATGAATACTTTGAATTTGATGATGGCCTGATTGTAAGCGACACATATGAATCTTTTGAATTGGATCAATTTGGGGTCGGCATAGAATACAAAGAAGAATTCTTGGAAGATATTAATGGCGATGGCGTGACGGACCGTATAACAAAAACACACCACGCAACGGGTGATGCACATTCCAGTGACCACTATCAAATACAAATTAATCAAAATGGTAAACTGGTTGATATTACGCCCGATGGAATGTACACCATTGAAGGCGCAGACTGTGCATTGCAAAAATTCCAATTTATCTTTGACCCAAAATTTCAGGTTATAAAGATATCGCGTCCAATGGGTGAAACAATGATTAGCCCGACAAATGCAACACGCACAATATACGAGATAAAGGATAACAAACTGGTGCCTGTTTTAACACAAAGACTGGGCCCCGTATGCGATGTGGAACAGTTATTTATTCAGTGATTTAGACTGATTCAAAAGACATTCGCCACGCATCGAATGAACAATCCCAGATGCCACAACATAATGGTCGTATAGATTTATGCCATGGGTAGCCGCGGCCCGAATAAGTTGTTCTGTATTAATTATATCCGCCGTTGAAAAAGTATTATCCGACATTGGATGATTGTGCACCAATATCAGATTACGCGAATTGGCCATCAGGGCATGCTTGATTATTTCACTGGGATACATTGGCGCTTCGTCAATCGTGCCCTTGGAATGAATTTCCCAATCGATAATTGAAAAACCGTTATTCATATAATAAACGCGTAATTCTTCGTGGTCCAAACCCGACATTTCTAATCGTAAAAATGCAATCAGGTCCTGGTCATTACAAAAGATGTTTTTATTTTCCAGACTTTTGCGATAACTTAGTGACATTAATTCCTGATTTAACTTTATCAAAATGGCACTGCTGCGCCCCAGTCCCTTGAACTTCATCAATTCCTGTATCGGTGCGGTAAATACATAATACACACCGCCAAAATGCTTGGCCAATGCGCGCGCCAGTGGTCGCACATCGCGACGCGGAATGGAATAAGTCAACAATAATTCCAATTTTTCATAATCGGCCAACTGACCGTCCAGAAACTTCTGGCGCAGGCGTTCGCGATGACCAACATGAAATAATTCATTATCGTCCGGCATTTTATATCATTTTTTCGGTAAAGATTATCGCACCGTCTTCGGTGATTCCAATTGTGTGTTCCCACTGCGCAGAAAGTCCGCCATCAACAGTGCGCGCGGTCCACCCGTCGGCATCAATTTTACATTCGGCCGAACCTGTATTTATCATTGGTTCAATCGTAAACACCAGACCCGGTACCATTTTGACTTTGTCCCAGCGTTTATCATAAAAATGATAAATCTGGGGGTCGTCATGCATAACCTTGCCTATGCCATGGCCAACAAAATCACGCGAAATTGAAAACCCGTGTGGCGAGACAACCGCTTCGATGGTTTTACCAATTTCAGACAACGGCACCCCCGGTGCACAAATTGAAATTGCCGCATTCATCGCATCTTGACATACCTGAACCAGTTTACGCGCCTGAGGCGATACATTGCCAATCATAAACATACGCGATGCATCACCGTGGAAGCCCTTGTATTCAGCGGTCAAATCAACATTCACGATATCGCCGTCCTGTAAAATGCAATCGTCACTGGGGATGCCATGCACGATAACATCATTAACCGATGTGCAAATATGCTTAGGATAGCCCTGATATCCCAAATCCGAAGAACGCGCACCGTTTTCCCTAAGGAACTGTGCAACCATACGGTCAATTTCACCGGTGGATATACCCGCACGGATATGCGGGCTGATAAAATCAAAGCAACGCGCAACAACATCGCCCGCCGCACGCAGACGCTTGAAATCCTTGGGTGCATATACAGATGCCAACATTTTTAATTCCTTCGTTTTATTGCCAATTTGGCTGCGCGCACAGATAACTTTAATGCGAAATCACGCAATAAAATTTCGGCCGGCATACCGGTTGTGCGCAACTGTCGTTCTAATTCGTTCAGTCGGTTAAGTACGGCCGCAATTTCAGATTCAGGCCATATCTTGATTGCCTTGTTAAATTTTTCCGCAACCTTCCAAAACAGGCGTGGCAGATGCCCATCCACAAC
The DNA here is from genome assembly GCA_045614725.1 of Candidatus Enterousia sp. Classification (GTDB taxonomy): domain Bacteria; phylum Pseudomonadota; class Alphaproteobacteria; order Rs-D84; family Rs-D84; genus Enterousia. Next base: position 9,880 of record JAZLDK010000077.1, on the reverse strand, counting down.
CGCAACCAATAATTTCTTGAAATGACCATCCAGCATACGCACCAACATATTTGGTTCCGCATTACCGTACAACAATCGGTCCAGCGCGGTCATAGTCTGCTGAATATGGCCCGCGGTCAAAGAATACAAAAAATCATCCATGTCCGCGGCCCCTGTATCGGGCAAACACTTTTCCACATCGCTTAATTCAACAATGCGTTTGTCATTTACATACAGTGCTATTTTTGCCAAAAAACCACGCGTAATACCACGATCGCCTCCCAAATGCGTTGTCATGTATGCCATGGCATCTGGGGTAATTTGCTGAATGCCCGCAGCCGCCGACAGTTCGTTGCGTATCAATGTGGCCAATGTGCGCGCATCGTCCGTATAACACGCCAATGCCGCCATGTTGTCCGCACCTTCAAACAAGGAACGCAGTCCACCGCCCGCACGCAAATCACCCGCCGCAACAATGACGGTTGCGCACAGGCCAGAGTGCGAAACCAGTTCTGCAATCTGTTTTGCATGTGAATCACCAGCGTTTGAAATAAGGACCATTTTCTGGCCACCGAACATTGATGGGCTGCAGGCTTCGGCAAAAAGGGCATCTTGTTTTTCGCGCAAATCTTCGGAATCCAGCGCAAACAGGTTGTCTTTTTCAATGGCCAGTTTGGAAATGGCGCAGTCACAATACTCGTCCACCTGCCCCGCGTCCGGTCCATATATCAGTACCGCACGAATGTTTGCGATACCGTTGTTAAAATCCGCTTCTTTCCACTTCATTGCTTATCCGAATCAAGATGTGTGTGACGATAAGTTTCCGCAATTGCGCGTGTACTTATTTTTTCCGCCAATACTGTAATCGCGTTTTGAACCGCACTGTTATACGATGCGTTTGATGCAACCATATAGCGCACAAAAGGATATGATTCGGCCACACGCTCGCTGCCGGATGCAATCTGGGTGCCATTTGTTGTCAGTGTATATGATGCACGCAATGATACCTCTTGCCAGGTGGCGCCGCCCGTGCGTTCCAATGCCTTGTACTGTGTCACAGGATTACCCAGATTCACGGTCAATGTGTATTTAGCATCAGAACCATGCTGACCACCAAACTTGGCCCACAGCGCATTGCGCAGTTCAATACCATTAATCCCGCTGATTGGGGGCACATAAATATCCGTATCCTGACCGGAAAACATAGGCCTAAAACCACAAGCAGATAAAAGACCAATCAATAATATAAACAAAACTTTTTTCATAGTTATACCAGATTTTCTGTTGCAATTTATTTGTATATTACCTAGACTTTTTATAAATCGCAAGAGGGAATGATGAATATTTTTATCATGCTGATAACTGTTTTGTTTATGGCGGGGTTCTATATGATGGGCGCACCCAGCCAACGCGCCAAACATATTGAAACCGAACATGCAATTAATGTGGCGGATATGCGCGCCATTGCACAATGTGCCGCGGCAAAACATAATGCCCAGATTAACGGAACAGAATTTGACGATGCGTGCCTGACCCGCAATAAAATAGACAGCCAGTTTATATGCCTTAACAAGACCCATAAAATAATATCTTGTGAAATAGTAAAAAATAAAAAACCAGACTATAGTTATATCGTCACCGCAACCGCGCCAATTGATGCAGAACAATATAACAACATGATGGAAATTCTGGAAACATATTATTCTGAATCTGGAACTTTTGGGATATTCCGTGGCAATTCGATTGAAGCGGGTGGAACTTCGACCAAACGAATTGTACCCAAGGAAATTATCAATCAAATGAAACTGACTGATGGGCAATTGGTATATTTTACCCAATATGAAATGCCCGATGATATGACGGAATTTGATACCGCAATTGTGGCGGACATAGTATGCCCCGCCGGCACGACCAAGGTTTACCGTTTTGGACGGTGGCAGTGCGTAAACATTAATACCAAAACAGATTGTGGCGGGGATATGATATGGGATTATGATATGCAAGAATGCGTACCCGATGAATCCAGAAAGCAACTGTGTGCCGAACAGCAAACCGCAATCATTGTTGAAGACATATGGGAATGCATTAATCCGTTTCCAGAAAAAAGTTGCCCAAATAATATGATTGCACGCCTTAATTACAATACACTTGAATGGGAATGCGTATCAAACCCCAAGGGTGATACAGATACAAAAAAATGTGAAAAGGTCACCGTCCAGAATGTATATGGCGGCGTTGGGACAACTTTGCTGATACCGCAATCTTCAACATGCACAGAATGCGAAACAATGATAACAGATACAGAAACTTGTACTTCGGCCTGTGTTCCAGACCCGTCAAAAATGAACGACGAAGCCTGCTATCCGACCAGTATTGTCGGCGCATGCACGGGGCCGAATAAGGGGCTGTACTTTGGGTTCCCAAATAATAACTATATCGCCCAGGTTCAGGCGGTTGAAAAAATTGCGGTGCCGCTGGGCCAGCCTTATTCACAAAACCGAAAATTTAATTGTTTGGATTGCGGCACTGGGGAAATAGATGCGACGCGTTCCATACCGCCATATGTTGCCGTATGCAAATAGAAGCGCCCAAACATGGGCGTTTTTTTTGACTTTTATATTTTTTTATGCAACAATTAGAGTGATATATAATCTCAAAGGATAAAAAAATGGTAAAAATACAAGAGGCTTTTGACAAAGCAGGAAAAAAGTTAATCACATACAGTGAGCTTATTAGTACACTAAACGGCATTGCGGATGTGACGGATGCGCCTGCTTATTTTTCACAATCATTGAAGACCAGCGACAATAAAACTGTTGCTGGATTTGTGTTCCCAGATTACCAAACAGGACAAAAACTGTCTAATATATTGGAAAATTTGGGTTTCAAGTATGTTCATTATATTCCTAACATCAACTCGATGGCGGGGGAATTGCACATTGATCCATCGCAAACTAAACAGGCGGTTGATTTGTTCAAGGGATGGACTTCCAATGTGAAAATAGCATTACAAGTCAATGGTAATCAAGAAATTCTGGCCCAGTGGTCAAAAGTTGTAAATGTAAAATAAAAAGCGGTGCAATAAGCACCGTTTTTTATTCGCGCCAAATCACATTTTCAATCAGCGCACTTATTTCCTGGCGCAGTTGCACATCGTTAAAAAACTGCTCTCGCTGGGTGGGCGTTGTTGTTTGACCATCTGATTCAAAGTGCGGAACATATTTCTGGACCGCCATATTTTTTACACCACGCGCCGATAACAAATGCGATATTTCCACCAAATCTGATTTGGTGATATAGCGCGGGTCACATGTGATGCGAACCTCGAATTCCTTGCCAGTGGCAATCCACACATCCAGACTGCGTATCATATTATCGTACGCAATGTGTTGCCCCGTCAGGTCCGGATATTTTTCACAGGTGGCCTTGAAATCCAGTCCAATCCAATCAATCGTATCGGATGCGCGCGCCAATGTATCCGGATAAAATCCGTTTGTGTGCAGGCCTATTTTGAACCCCAGTTCACGCACACGGCGCATGTAATCAATCGCCGCATCGGATTGCATTAATGCCTCGCCCCCGGAAAAGACAACCGCTTCCAGTTTACCAACACGGGATTGCAACCATTCAAATACACGCGCAGGGTCATATTCGCCATCACGCGGGGATAATAAATGGGGGTTGGAACAATACGCACATCGCAATGGACAACCAGTTAAAAACAATACAGCTGCAAGTTTTCCTGGATAGTCAATCGTGGTGAACGATACCAATCCCCCAATCTGAATGTCACGCATTTTATTATGCTGCTTTCTTTAACAAGTCAGAGTGGCGTTGACCAGCGGACAAACTGTTTTCTTCTGTAAAGGTTTTTCGTTCACAGAATTCAGAATACTTGCCAATGTTAAAGTTCGAAACAGGTCTGATAAAGCCCATTGAACGTGAAAATACTTCGCATTGTGTTCTGTTGCAGTTTGTGGTCATAATATCTCCTCCCTTGTTGTGTTTGTTTTATTTATATGACTGATTTTTATTGTTCGTTATTGTTCTGATTTGCGGCGTTTTCGGCATCGCATTTCGGACAAAATTCGTGTTTACCCGGCAGATAACCGTGCTTTGGACATATCGAGAATGTCGGTGTCAAGGTCATGTATGGAACCTTGTAATTTTCGAATATGGTACGCACAATTTTCTGGGCGGCTTCGCCACTGGATACGGGTTCACCCATGTAAAGGTGCAACATTGTACCGCCGGTATATTTGCGTTGTAATTCTTCCTGATGTTCCAGCGCGACAAATGGGTCGTCTGTAAAGTTCACAGGCAATTGTGTTGAATTTGTGTAGTACGGCGCATCCTTGGTTCCCGCAGTGATAATATCTGGGAAGTTTTTGACATCCGTTTTCGCAAAGCGGTATGAACAACCTTCGGCTGGTGTTGCCTCAAGATTATAAAGGTTTCCGGTTTGTTCCTGGAATGTCGCCAGATTTTCACGGATAAAGTCCATAACATCCAAAACCAATTTCTTGCCCATTGGTGTTGCAATGTTTTCTTTGTCGCCCGTAAAGTTGCGAACCATTTCGTTGGCACCGTTTACACCAATCGTAGAGAAGTGATGATTCCAATTACCCAGATAGCGTCTTGTAAATGGATAAAGTCCACGTTCCATGTTTTTGGATATAATTTCGCGCTTGATTTCCAAACTGTCACGGCCCAAATCCAACAGGCGTTTCAATTCTGCAAACAAACCTTCGCGGTTGCCGCGATGGATATAGCCCAAACGCGCCAAGTTAATTGTGACAACACCGATTGAGCCCGTCTTTTCGGCGGAACCAAACAGACCGCCACCACGTTTCAGCAATTCACGCACATCCAAGCGTAAACGGCAGCACATAGAACGAACATCGGTTGGATTCAAATCAGAATTCAAGAAATTCTGGAAATTTGGAATACCATATTTCGCCGCCAAATCAAACAGTGGCTTTACATTTGGGTGATTCCATGGGAAATCCGGTGTGATGTTATAGGTTGGAATCGGGAATGTAAATGGACGCCCCAATGCATCACCTTCGGTCATAACCTCTAAAAATGCTTTGTTAATCAAATCCATTTCAGCCTGCAGGTCACCATAGGTAAAATCAACCTGCTTTCTGCCGATAAACGGACGCTGGGACTTTAAGTCTTCTGGGCATGTCCAGTCGAATGTAAAGTTAATAAATGGTGTTTGTGTGCCCCAACGACATGGTACCGCGCAGTTAAATATCAATGTCTGCATCGCGTTCTTGACATCGGCATATGACAAATTATCAACACGAACATATGGCGCCAAATATGTGTCCACGGACGAGAACGCCTGGGCACCTGCAAATTCGTTCTGAAGCGTGCCAAGGAAATTCACCATATGCGAAATCGCGGTTGCCATATGCTTGGCCGGTTCGCAATGCAGATATCCGTTAACGCCATTAAATCCTTCGTACAGCAATTCACGCAGGGACCAACCCGCACAATAACCCGTCAACCACCCCAAATCATGAACATGGATGGCGGCAGTCTTGTGAGCCTCAGCAACCGCCCGCGGATACAGGTTTAACCAATATTCCGCGGTCACGCGTTCGCTGGTACGCAAAATCAGGCCACCGATGGAATAGCCAACATTTGCATTTTCTTTGATACGCCAGTTTGAACCGCCGACATAACCTTCGATAACTTCAACGGCATCAACCATGGATTCACGAATCTCGGTCCGTTTTTGACGATATATAATATATGCTTCGGCCGTTTTATATGCACGATTGTCCATAAGGGTTTGGATTACAATATCCTGAATGCTCTCAACCGATGGTGTTTTATCAGAAAATTTGTCATCCAGACGCTTTAACACATCCTGGGTCACCTTGACCACTTCCACATCAGATATTTCGGTTGTGACCGCGACCGCCTTTTTGATGGCCTCATAAATCTTCTTGGCATCAAAAGGTACGGTTTCGCCACTGCGCTTCTGGACCGCGACCAAACGCGTTGTAAGTGTTGGTGTAATCTGAATTTTTATTTCATTTTGTGTTTCTGACATTTTAGAACTCCACTTGCTGTTAAAACACAATATATAGTGATTATTTTTTTGATTTGATATCAATATATAGTTTTTATGTATTTCTATCAATCATATAAAAGATATTTTTTGTGTATTTTTCGCTTTACTTTTTGAAATGGGGATTTTCTGCCTAGTACAGCGCGAAAACAGAATCGGTAAAAATTGCCAAAAATTATACTAAATGATGTTTTGTGTATAAAAACACATATCTTTATAGTTTTTAACGATTCGTATTTAGTGTATTTTCACAAAATATAGTGTCATTTTTTCGATTCGACGACTATATATTGACAAAACGTACCCCCTGCGAATCACAATATTAGGTTGTGTTTCCTAATAAAAAGCAGTATATTTACTATGTTCGTATCGTGGTGATACGGGCAAACAACAACAAAAAAAACAAGAGCATTATTATCATGATGATGAAAAATATTTATGAGATGCTGCAGGATGTTTGCAACCGGAACAAAGACAGTATTTTCTTGGTACGGGAAAAGGAAACATATGCAGAATTGTTGAAAAAGGTGAAACAGCGTGCTGTTTTGTTGGCGAAACGCTTTGGTATCAAAAAAGGTGATACGGTCGCGATTCTGTCGGGGAATACGCCTGACTTTTTGCGTTCGTACTTTGCGATTACATCCCAAGGTGCCCAGGTATTGATGCTGGATACTGGTTTGAACACCACGGAACACATCAATATGATGAAACGCACAAACTGTAAATTAACATTGGCCCAGAAACATTACTTTATCGAAGGCGCACCATCGGAAATGTTTGATATCGAAAACATTGATGATACGGACGAAAACGAATTTGTTATGGCTGAAACACAACGCGAAGATATCGCACAGTTGTCGTTTACTTCGGGTTCAACCGGCAACCCCAAGGTTGTGGGTCTGACACATAACAACCTGTTGTCGCTGTGTGATGGCGCCCAGTTTTACAAAGATGTTATTTTACCGGGGTATACATTCTATGGATTTTTGCCACTGTATCATATATATGGTGTTGTGATTAATATTATCGTGCCAATTACATTGCAGGGTAAATTGTTATTACAGCCCGTATTAAAGCCCCAGGAATTCATCAAGGACTTTAAACAATACAAACCAGAAGTTATCCCTGCGGTGCCACGCATCTGGGAAGTGTTCTATAAAAAGATTGTTGACAGCGCCAAGGACAAACATGCTTGGACATTGATGCGTGTCATCGTGTCTTTGCGCAAGGTATTGCGTGCAATCGGATTGGGCGGATTGGTGTCCAAGGTGACAAAACCTGTACATGATGCGTTCGGCGGCAATACCAAGGTTTTGGTTTCTGCGGGCGCGACACTTAAACCATCCATTCGCAAGTTCTATGAAAAAATGGGATTTGTGGTTGGCGACTGTTATGGTTTGACCGAAACAACAGGACCTGCGAACTTTAACTTTGCGTTTCGTCGCGCAAACGGTTCCATGTATTATGCGGGACCGCTGTTGGGTAATGAAATACAAATTCATAATCCTGATAAGCATGGCATTGGCGAAATCTGGGTGCGCGGTAATATGGTTATGCCGGGATATCTGGAAAATGACGAAGCAAATGCGGATGCGTTTCAGGATGGATGGTTCAAGACCGGTGATGTGGGCCGACTGGACAAGTTTGGCCGACTGGAAGTAAAGGGTCGCCAGAAACAGGTTATCGTTCTGGACAGTGGTAAAAATGTTTATCCGGACGAACTGGAAGACCTTTATATGCAGAACGACGAAATATTAAATGCGGCCGTTTTTGAATATGTAATCAAGGACAAAACCGTACCGTTCGCCGTGTTCCAGGTTAAGCCGGGCACAACCGTTGATCAGGTATCAATGCTGGTAAAAAAATCTAATTTGATGATTGCGCAATATAAATGGGTTCGCCATTTCGCCATCACCGAAGAAGATTTGCCATCAACATCCGCCAAAAAGGTTAAACACTTTGCTGTGCGTGACATGTTAGACCATGGCGCGTTTACACGCGTGACTGAATAGATCACATAAAAAAAGCAGGGTTCGCCCTGCTTTTTTATTATGCCAGATTGACAAAATGCGCCATTTGCGCTATATATAAATATGAGGTTGTGCCAGACAAAAGGAGTTTGCACATGGCAAAGAAAGTTAATGCGGGGGTTTTTGATATCTTGAAATCATTGGCGGATGACAAAGCGGCCAAGCTGGAAAAAACCGTTCAGCGCGGGCGTGATGCCAAAGAATCAATTGGACCGATTGAAAGTCATATAAAAAACCTGCAGGAATATGCCAGTCGCAACTCGTATGACCGCGAATCCGTACGCGATGCCGAGGCGGACATCGCCGATTTCGAGGCGCAATTGTCCGTAGCACACCAGAAAAAAGCAGACGGCGAAAAAGCCGCGGCGGATTTGGCACATTATCCAAAATTCAAAAAAACCTATGTCAGTGCAGTGCGCGGCGATAAAATCGCCCAAATTCAGGCGGCAATTGATGCATTGCGCAACGAAATCGCCAAGATTGACGGCAATATGGACACCGAAATGATTAATATGGAAAACGAAACACTGGATGACGAGATTCGCAATCAGGCGCGTGAAGATTTTGAACTGTATCAGCAACAACAGGAAAGCCTGCTTAAAATGATCGAGCAATACAAATCCGAACTGAATGATGCACAAAAGTATTAATCAATGAAGCAATTATCCCAGACCGATATCGATAACATGATTGGGGATGAATTTCATCCCCAATATAATAATGTGCGACATGCGGTGCGCAGGGAACTGAAACTGTCCACACTTATACCACAACCCGATGCGCCGGTGCCAAGGCACGCGGTGCTGGACCTGCATCAAATGACCGAAGAAATGGCATGGGATGCAATTATGTCCTTGGCGCAATCTGGTGCACGCACCGCAACGATTATCACCGGCGCCAGTGGAATACTTAAAATCAAATTTCAACAATGGGCACGCGAAAGTGTGCTTAGCCAATATATTGTCGAATATCACCCCATTAATAATGGCAGTTTTGCCGTTAAGTTTAAAAAGAATCTTGTTTAAAATTATTTACACCACCCAGCAACATCAGGAAAACACTGCGACAAGTTTATAGTTCCCTTAGCGCAGGCCTTTACAACAGGACTTGTCTGCCATCGGCGCAGACAGTAAGGGCGCGACAAAAAGTTTTTACCTGCATGAATAGCATTACCCGATTGAAGGGATTCAAATCTCTCTTTACTTTTTTTATTTAATCCAGCTAACTCTCCTGGCACCAAATTTGGCGTTTCTTTCACAATACATGACCCCAGCGGATCAATCGCGATATCATTGTTGGTTCTGATTTCATAGTGTAAATGTGAAGCGCATGAATAACGCCCATCCTTACCAGCCCCCCCCGAAAATCCGATAAAACACCCCTTGGCAATATGGTCACCCTTTTTGACCTTGATTTCATCCATATGCATATAAAATGTGTAATATGTCCTGCCATTAATTGTATGTTTTATCCTTACATAAAGACCAGCACTATCACCTTTCCTCGCCCAGCCAGCATGTTCAACTACACCTTCATATGCAGCATATAGCGGTGTTCCCGTTTTCGCACTAAAATCTATCCCCCTGTGAACGCGTGAACCACCCTTGACATTACGAAGCCCCACCACACTGGTGACCACTAAATCTCTATCAAGTGGCGAGATAAAACCACTTTCATTAGCATACTTTGAATAAGCACCTGTCTTACACGTATATGTGCCATCAGAACCACCAGTACCACCGCCAGCGCCAGGGACAGAACCGGCCCCACCTGCACCGCCTCCGGC
>JAZLDK010000076.1:0-20592 GCA_045614725.1 Candidatus Enterousia sp. | reverse complement strand
ATAGTCAAGATTAGTAACATTTTCAAAACCGATATTTTCGGATAGGCCATCTTGGTTCAAGTCGGCGATATAATCGCTGTAACTTAGGTCCGAGATAATTATTTTGTTGGTGTTTGGATCAAAACTTGTATTAAAGAATACAACTGCTGGAACGCAATCGGTTTGACCATCCGGACTGGTATAGCACGAGTTGTTGAAGTCAAATGTGCTCATTACCATGCCGTGGGTGTTCTTGGATTCCAGTTCGTATTTCAGATAGCGCCATCCAATCGAAGGGGTAATTTTTAATTTGCCAATCTTCATAAAGTCCGTTAAACCAAACCCTGCGTTAAAGCCCATCATACTGCCACCGTCACTGGTACTGGCGGACAGGGCATAGCCGTACTGGTTGCCAATTGGTAATTCGGTTGCCGAATCAGTAAATGTATCGACCAGATATCCGCCATGGCTGATATCGTCGTCAATCATGGATGATTCGCCAGTCTGGATACCGTACAGGAACCCGGCATCAATTTGCATTTTGGTTTTGCCGGCATCAAATACATATTTACCGCCCACATCAAATGTCAGCCAATCTATGTTGTCATAATGCAATTTAGATTGGGCCGTGTTCATTTCAAATTGCCACATTGCAACCTGCTTGGAAATACCGGCGTTCAGATGCAGGCCATTGCGTGTGGTGTTTGACTGGGGCGTGACCGATTGGGCAACCGGTTGCGATACATTACGGGTACGTGCAAGGTTTGTGTTATATCCCGCGTTTGCGTATTGCTTTTGTGTGTATTGCGAAACACCCTGGGTGGATGCGTAATTATTTGTTCGGGGCATCGTGTATGATTTCTGGGTATAACGCGATTGCTGGGGTGACTGATACCCGCCGGTATAGTATGTGCCAGCGGCATTTGCAGCCGCAGGAATCAGCAACAGCATTGAACATGGAAACAATATTTTATATAAATTTTTCATAAATAAACCTTTCCTTACACATTTATTAACAATTTTATCATAAAAAAGGTTGAAAAACAATTCACAAGTTGTAAAAATATGTGCACGTGCGACTATGGCGGAACTGGTATACGCGCAGCACTAAGGATGCTGTGGGGCAACCCTTGGGGGTTCGATTCCCCCTAGTCGCACCAGTTTTTATTTTTATTCCTGGGCGCGTGGGTGCGCATTTGCATATATATTTGATATTTCGGCCATATTTACCTTGGTATAAAGTTGGGTGGTGGACAATGATGAATGTCCCAACAGTTCTTGCAAACTGCGCAGGTCCGCACCGCCCGCCAACAGCGCGGTCGCAAATGTATGTCGCAATGCGTGTGGTGTGACATAATCGGGCAGTTGCAAATAATTGCGCAGATTTTCCACAACCTTTTCCGCCATGCGTGCCGACATGGGCAGACCGCGAACACTGCGAAACAGTTCGTCGTTCAGTGCGTTGCCAAATGGCCTTAGTTTTATATATTTATCAATAGCGGTCCATACGATTGGCAACACCGGCACCAGTCGTTCTTTGCCGCCTTTGCCGATTATGCGCAAAACACTTGGGTGGCCACGTGCATCCGTGTTGCGCAGGGACAGGGCCTCGGATATGCGCAGGCCGCATCCGAACAACAACACAACCAATGCCCAATCACGGGCGGCAATCCATGGTTCGGTTGCATCGATTTCTTTGATTGCGCTGTGCATGTGTTCGACATCAATCGGGTCAATGGCCTTGGATAATTTTCGTGGAACCTTGGGCGATGAAATCAGGCCGATTGCATCGTTTTTAACATCGTATTTCTTTGCCAGAAATTTATAAAAGCCGCGCAATGACGACAGTGCGCGTGCGGTGGATTTGTGCGACAGGCCGCGCCGCTGGCGGTCCGCCAAAAATGAACGAAAGCAAATTGTGTCCGCGCGGGACATGTCCTTGGGAAAAGGGGGCGCGCCATTAAAATTTTCATAGAATTTCAGAAAATCTGAAATGTCATTTTCATAGGCCGCAGCAGTATGCGACGAATAGTTCTTCGTTTGCAAAAGGTATTCGATAAATTCTGCCGTGGCCTGATTCATGTGGTTATTTTATTTCAAACATGGCGGATATTGTGACGGTCAGTTCTGTGTCCTTGGACGCCAATGTGCCGGATGCATCGAATGCGCTGGATTCGACCATTGCGGCCTTGGCCAGGCGCAGGTTTGTTGGGTAAACATCGTTGGTTGTTGGTGCGCCGTATGATACCGACAATAATTTGCCAGCGCTTTTGCCGTCGCCGGCCGCCAATGCGTTCGCGCGTGTGCGTGCATTTTTAACCGCCACCCCCAAACATTCTTCAAGTGCGGGTTGCATTTTTTGTTCGCTGGTGTACATGCGCAGGTTTTCGGTAAACACATTTTCTTTGCCTGCAAATTTTGTCAGCACTGTTTCCAGTGTCGTAATATCGTTCGCGGATACTTCCAGTGCGATTGTGGTTTCCATCCCCAGATTGACCGATTTTTGCAGGTCGCGATTCCATTCGGTCTTTTCATAAGAATTGAATTGCGTGGTCTGCAATTCAACAGGCATGGATTTCAGGCTGGTCGTGATTTCCGACATTTGGTTCGTTGCCATTTTCATGGATTCAACGGTTGTTGGGGCCAGTGTCGTCACGCGCAGGGTAATTGCAACCCTGTCCCGGGGGACGGTGGTTGTGCATGCACCGTTAACAGCGATTGTTTTTTCTGCACTGGGTTTGTTAATTATTCCAAACACCAAAGATAAAACAGCGCCAACGGCAATAACACTGGTGGCCCAGAAAAGTGTTTTTTTCATATTTGTTCTCTCCTTTCCTTGTATCTTTGTCGCGGGTTATCCCAGAACCAGTTTCTTGACCTGGGCAAATGTTTGCTGGGCGACCTGGGATGCCTGCTGTGCGCCACGTGCCAGAATTTCATCGATTTCGGCGGTATTTGCCATCAATCGTTCGTATTCTGCACGTGGTGCGGCCAATATGCTGTTCATTTTGTCAAACAGGATTGTTTTTGCGGTCCCGTATCCCATGCCACCGGCGCGGAACATATTGGCAAAATCTGCGATTTCTGCATCGGTTGCAAAATGTTTGTACAGGTGGAATATTGTTGATTCTTCGGGGGCTTTGACCTCGTCCGGGGTTTTCGAATCGGTGATGATACGCATCACTTTCTTTTTAAGTTCTTTTTCCGGCGCCAACAACGGGATGATGTTGTCGTATGATTTGCTCATTTTACGGCCATCAAGACCGGGGATTATACCGCTGGTTTGACCGATAACGGGTTCCGGCATTTTGAATGTGTCGCCATATATGTGGTTAAAGTATCCCGCAATATCGCGTGCGAATTCAACATGTTGTTTCTGGTCTGCGCCGACCGGTACAATATCCGCATTGTACAACAGGATATCCGCACTCATCAATATCGGGTATGTGTACAGTCCCATATTCACGCCGGCATCAATGTCAAGGCCCGCGGCAATGTTTTTATCCATTGCGGCCTTGTACGAATGGGCGCGGTTCATCAGTCCCTTGGGTGTGATGTTCATCAGGACGGTATTTAACTTATATATTTCGGCGATATCCGATTGGCGAAACAGTATGGTGTTTTCCCGATTGACCCCCAGTGCCAGCATTAACGCGGCGGCCTGGTATGTGTGTTCGCGAATTTCGCGTGGGTCGTGTATGGTGTTAAGTGCGTGCAAATCCGCAATAAACATAAATGTCTTATGCGTTTGTGAAAAATCTATTAATGGTTTAAGCGCACCAATATAGTTCCCCACATGTGGCATGCCGGTTGGTTTGATACCCGTTAAAACAATTTTATTAGACATAGTAAATTACCTTTTCTTGTGTTTAATTTTAATGATTTTTACTGAAAATGAAAGCCCAAAATAATGGGTGTGAAAAATATCTAGGCGACAAAGCGCCAACAACGACCAACAGAAAAGATAAATTCTGATTTATTCATGCTCATTATTATACAAAAACTTGACGAAAAAGTCAATGTGTTTATTTCTTTTTGGCTTTTTTCGCGCTTTTGAATTGTATGTCGCGCAGTTTTTTGTATTCGCCATTTAGCCTGCAAAGTTCGCGGTCCGTACCTTGTTCAACGATTTCGCCGTTTTTGATAACGCATATTATGTCCGCATCCAATATGGTTGACAGGCGATGTGCAATTACAAAGGTTGTGCGACCGCGCATCAGGTCCGCCAGTGCGGCCTGGATTAATTTTTCGCTTTGCGTGTCAAGTGCGGATGTGGCCTCGTCCAGCAGTAGGATAGGGGCATCTTTAAGAATCGCACGTGCAATGGCTATGCGTTGTTTCTGACCGCCGGAAAGTAATGCGCCACCTTCGCCGACAATTGTTTCGTATTTATCCGGAAATTCGTTGATAAATCCGTCCGCGTTTGCGATTTTTGCGGCATGGATTACATCGTCCATGGTTGCGTTCGGGCATCCATACTTAATATTTTCGGCAATTGTGTCATTGAACAGGAATACGGATTGTGAAACCTCGGCTGTGCTTTCGCGCAGGGATTTTAATGTGTATTTTCGTATGTCCTGACGGTTGATTGTGATTTTGCCCATTTGTGGTTCATAGAATCGTTCCAGCAAATTGAACAGTGTGGTTTTGCCACCACCCGATGGCCCGACCAGCGCACACACACGCCCCGCGGGTACGGTCAGGCTAAGGTTCTTAATCACCGGTTCGTTTTCATTGTATGCAAATGATACATTATGGAATGCGACGGATAATTTCTTGGATGTCAGTTCGCGTGCATCGGGGGCGTCGGTAATGTCGGGGCGACTGTCCAGAAATTCAAATAAAACCTCGGCCGCCAGCAGTCCATGCTGTAATGTGTCGCCGGTGCCGGTAATGCTTTTTGCGGGCTTGTACGCCGCGGTCAGCGCCAAAAGAAACGCGGTAAAGTCACCGGTTGTGATTGCGCCGCTGGCGATAAAGTGACCGCCCATAATCATCGCGATACACAGTCCAATTGAAATCATAAATTCCATCAATGGTGAACGAAGTGCGTTTGTTTGCGTGCTTTTATACGAATTAGTAATGGATTTTTTAAGCACATGTGAAAACTTGGTTGCTTCTTTGTCTTCGTTTGCGAATGCCTGAATTGTTTTAATTCCCTGCAGTGTTTGATTAAGTTGCTGGGTGACACTGTTTGCGATACCAAACGATTGGCGCGACAGTTTGCGGCGTTTGCGCATGATGATGACCATTGGCACCATTATGGCCGGGGTCAGGAACAGCAACACAATGCACATCTGGTGCGCGTAATAAATCATCAGCCCCAATGTCATTGCCAGTGTTGCAATGTTCTGGACCAGTCGCACCACATTATTGGTGACCAGACTTAACACCGCGGTTGCCTGGACCGTGAAATAGTTCAGGTTTTTGCCGATACCGTCGCCGTAAAAGCGCGATATGTTCATGTGGGTCATGTGTTTGTATATCTTCTTTTGCAGATTTTCACTGGCCAGTAATCCGCCCTTGGACATAATCAGTGCCTTGGCATAGGTAAAAGTACCCTTGGCGCCGAATGCGATAACGACCTGAACCCCCAGCCAGTATATCGCGGCCATGCTTTTGTTGATAAAAGCCTGGTCCACGACCTGTTGAACCAGGGTTATGGTATAGGCCTCGGCCCCGGCGGCCAGAATTGTGAAAACAATCCCCGCGACCAGCCATTTCCAATACGGTGCGCCGATTTCACGCCACACACGCCCGTAAAGGGACCATTTGATACGACCGTTGGATTTATCGCCTTGGATAAAGGACTTGATTTTATCAGATGCTTTTTTCATGTTTGGTATTATATAAGAGTGTGTGGCCCTGTGTCAAAAGCAAAAGATAATTTGTTTGAAATTCATTTTTAGTTTGACAAAGGTATAAAAAATGTATAAAATGCGTTCGCTTTCATAACAGAAAGTGCAAAGTTTTGGGGTCATAGCTCAGTTGGTAGAGCACCTGCTTTGCAAGCAGGGGGTCGTCAGTTCGAGTCTGATTGGCTCCACCAAAATGGAAAGAGGGGGACGCAGGTCCCTTTCTTTATAAGTTTAACAAGGATAAAATGCGTTAAAGGGGGTGAATACATATGGTGAAAGTTCTGGTTCGCGATAACAACGTAGAACAGGCATTGCGCGTTGCAAAACGTAAATCTCAGAAAGAAGGTCTGTACCGCGAAATGAAAGAACGTCAGCGTTATGAAAAACCAACAACAAAACGCAAGCGTTTGAAAGAAGAAGCCGTTCGCAACGAAAAGAAACGTCAATCGAAACAGCGTATGGTTTTCGGATTCTAAATTTAATCCCCCGATTGGGGGATTTTTTTTGGTGGTTAGTTGTTAGTGAATACTTACATTAAATTCTCCCCCGCATGGGGGAGGGGAATTTTTACTAGCGGTTGGTGGTGGGTGTATATGAAAAAATCCTTTGGCGCGGGTGTGGGTATGTGATATAATGCCTATGTCAATGGGAGTTAAGTAGCACAAATCTTCTGATTGTTTTGAACCCTTTGGCCACTTGATTTTTATCGGTGTTTTTTTTTGATAACGAATTGAAAGGGGGGATTAAATGCGAACTGCGTTTGCTGTATTTGCGTTGATGGGTGTCGTGTCATCGGCGCATGCCACGGTGGATATTATGACCGCACTTGATAATGTCCGCACGTCCTGTGGCGGGATATCCGCGGAATTAAACCAAATGAAAACCATGGCCGGAATTGGTACGGGCGTGTCCGCGGCGGGCGCGTTGGCCGGTGGTGCGGCGGTTGCAACCGGTGTGATGAAATCCAATGTGGATGAACAGAATAAAAACGCAATTTCAATTCGGGCGGCGTGGGATAAATTCACAGGTGGCACCAAAATAGAATTGAGTGACGCGGCAAAGAAATTATTTTTGGATGATATGGAAAAATGGGCCGCGAAAAATCCAAAATTGGCCAAAGAATTACAGGAGCTGCGCCAGAATTCCGCCCTGGGTCAGAAAAGTGAAAAATTGGGTAATATCCGTACCGGTGCGTTGGCGGCGGCGACCGTGACGGGTGCGGCGGGTGCGGTTGTTGGTGGCATGAATATGAAAAAGGCGCGTGGCACTTTGACCGAACAGGTTTCCGAATGTTTGGCATCGGTCAAGGATTTATCCACCGCATATGGCCAGGCACGCATCACCCGCAGTGTTTCCGAACAAGAACTGGAACAAATTAACACAATTATCAGCGCATGTGACGAATGGTCAACGGTTGATTTAAGTAAAATTGACAATCGCGCAACCGGCGCCATGGCCAGTGGTACCGCCAGTGCCGCGATGGGATTGGTTGGCACGGTCACATCCGCCATGGCCAACACGGATAAAATGCGTTTTTCGGGAACCAAGAAAGAAGAAAACTTAAACAAGGCATCAAACATAATGGCGGGCGGAACGGCGGTTGCCAGCACCACGGCCACAATATTTAACGCAACGCAACTTAGTGCATTGAAACGTGCATCAACGGTTGCCGACGCATGCGAGGGGGCGCTGAACTAACATGAAGAAAATATTACTTACAAGCATAATCGGATTAATGACGTTGATGCCAAATATGGCAAATGCCGCCTCTTTTGATAACAGCTGGTATCAAGCCGATAATAACGAGTTATTGTTTAATCCAAAAAGTGGCGAATCAGGGAAAGAGGAAGCAGAATGCAAACAACATATGAATGTGATATTGGATCGTTTGGATGATTTTGTAAATTTTAACAAGAATCCAGTTGATTCTGGTGTATTCCGGTCTTGTGTCGATAACTATGCAGACTATAAGTTTATAGATGAGGTTGAGAAACATGTAATATCATCATTTTGTTGTTACGATGGGGTGCCCGACAACTGGATGGACCGCGTAACCAGTGTTTTGACTGTTAACGCAGAATTTTATTTTGAACAGGATGTTGTTGATTTGTTAGGGCAGGTGTATAACAAGGTCACACAAAATTGCAATACGGCATCAGATGCACGGGCAAAGTTTAGGGCCGCCGAAGATAAATTTGACAAATGCTTTGCTTCATTTAGTCTTGATAATTGGTTAACGGGAAAATGTGTTAGTGATGATTGCGATCTAAGTGATTTGGGGTTGGTTAGTGTTGATAAATGCGACACTATTACCAGATACATCAACGAAATTAATCAAGTGGTGACACATATTCGTGCGCTACAAAATCCCACAAATGGATGTGATATCCAACGGTTAAAGGACATTCAAAAAGTTTATGAACTCGATACTATTAATAGTGCAATTGCAACAATTGAAGATTATAATCAAAAAAAACAGAGCGACGAAGCAGCCAAGGTGCAAAATGAAGAATATTGCAAAGGGGATATTCGTGCAACAAAGGTCATTATAGAAAAATATCAAAGTGCGTTGACCAAGGTGCTGGATGGATTGGACGGCGCAGAAGCGGATGTGGCGGCGGCAACCGAAAAATGGAATATTGTAATGTGGGGCAACGATTGCTTTGATGAAGAAAAGCAACTTCAAGAGCAATCCAAATATTACAAAAATCTGTATGCTGTGGCCACTGGATCCGAGACCGCGTTAATGGAATATTCTGGTGAAAAATGGTCGCGTCATGACGAAGTGGTAAATCTAGCAACACAAGCTGCCGCGGGGCAGACCAATGATGGCGATGGTTCCGCCAAAGAAGGTCAGATTAATGCTGCTGGTGCGGGCGATATTATCAGTATTTACCAAGGCGTGTTGGATAAGTATTTGACTGGTGATCTTCTTGGGGCTGTGGATGCATTTAATGCGCAAACTGAGGTGCCGGACCAAACCGCCCAGCCCGAGGCCTATTACTATTACATGTTGGCCAAGGTCGTAGCAGAGGATAAATTTGAAGAAATTTTGCCGACTATAACGAAGTTAGATTCTGATACAAAGTATTATGAGCGCTTGAATGCTGTTCTGAGTGGTATAATAGATGCGCAGATTATAAATACAAAAACTGGTTTATTGTCTGGGGAAAGTGTTCGGGCGGCGGCACTCAAAAACCCAAAGATTTATAACAGTGGCTTTGTGTTTATGGCGCAGGAACGTGGTTTGGATAAAGAACGCACCTTGCAATCATTGGGGCAGGCGTGCCTGGACTATGCGGAAAATGATAATACCGTTAGTGCAGATGATTGTATAAAATTTATGTCTGATGTGATGGATGCACAATAAAAAATCCCCCGAACGGGGGATTTTTTTTGTGTGCTTTTTATTTGGTTGTTTGGTGATTTTGTGATAAAATGGTCTAAAAAGATATTTTGTTTTTTCTGGGGGGATAATATGTTTTTAACTCGTTTTTTACTTGTTGCATCGTTGTGCATTGCCGCGCCATTGACCGTATTGGCTGAGACGAATACTGCTGGCCAATGCGTAAGTGGTTCGGAAATGGGTATTTCTAATCCTATAGAAGATAATGGTAATAAAATTACCCCACAGTATGCGATGCATTTTGATACGGGTAAACATGATGTTCCTGCTGCGTGTGTCGCAGAAGTGAATGCTATGTTTGAACAAATAAAAGCAAAAAAAGAAGCGGGATTGATAAATGGTGTATTATTATTCGCAAGTACTGATACCGTGGGTGGCGCAGACGAAAATGATGAGTTAAGTACCAAGCGTTTGAAAACAGCAAAGGACAAATTACAAAGTATAGACATTACGGATATAAAAACAGAATTTTTCTTGGGCGAAAGTGCATGGCCAACAGATAATGTCGCCGATTGGCAAAAGCGCGCCGTGTATATATTCTTTACAGATACAAGCGCCGCGCAGAATGTTGTAAACGATGTGGATATTTGTTCTGACACAGTGCGTGATGCCATCAGTACTCTGGAAGCAAATTTGAAGAACTATAAAGCCAATGTCAGTAACGCACAAGGCAAATTAGCCGAATTAAAATCATTTTGTGGGAATGCTAGATCCAATGTGACCCAGAACGATATTGATATTTTTGAACAAAAATTGGCCGATTTGTTGAACGCATTGCCCCCTGATTTGGGTACACGGGAAGGGTTTGCAAGCGAATTATCCACTTTGACCCTGCAACTGAAAATTGCACGTGCGAACAAACTTTATACCGACTTGGTGTTAACCGAGGGATCGGTATGGAAGAACGCGGATGGCACATTTAATTATCATCGTTTGATTGCGGATTCTGCGGCGGGGGTTGTATTGGGAACCGCGGGCGGTTTGCTGTCCAGTCACTTGATTAAAAAAGCCCAGATCAAAGAAGGTTTTGAAGATTTGCAATGTACAATTGGCGGGCAATTGGTTGCTAACTGGGGTGACCAGTTCTTGCCCACGATGACGGTTGCACCCTGATTTATTGATTGATGATGAGAGAAACAAATCCCGCACTCCCTGCGGGATTTTTTAGTGGTGGGGGCAGGGATGACAGGTTTTTATAAAACCCGTTTAGATAGTTTTTTGTCGTGCTTGGTGGGGATTCTTGGGCTTGATTTTTTTAGTGTGCGGCGTATAATCCCAATGCTTGTTTACATAAAGCCCAAGGAGAATACATATGAAAATCAAACCTTTTGCAGGGGTGCGTCCACCAAAAGAATTAGCAGATCAGGTCGCTTCGCGTCCGTATGATGTTTTGAATTCTGTCGAGGCCAAGGCCGAGGCCGGTGAAAAGTCTTTGTTGCATATCATCAAGCCGGAAATTGACTTTGACCCAATCGCAGATGAACACAGCCAGCCCGTATATGATAAAGCGGTTGAAAACTTTAAGCTGTGGCAGGAACGCGGTTGGTTGGTTCAGGATGCGTCGGAAATGTACTATATATACGCCCAGACAATGGATGGCCGTACCCAGTATGGTTTGGTCGCCGCCGCAAATGTTGA
Source organism: Candidatus Enterousia sp. (assembly GCA_045614725.1). Lineage (GTDB taxonomy): Bacteria > Pseudomonadota > Alphaproteobacteria > Rs-D84 > Rs-D84 > Enterousia. The sequence goes on along the minus strand of JAZLDK010000076.1, from coordinate 9,711 downwards.
TGACTATATGACGGGCAAAATTAAAAAACATGAACTGACACGCAAGGACAAAGAAGACGATCGTATGATTCATGTCAGAATTCAGGATGCAAATATCGAACCGGTATTCTTTGCATATCCCGATGTGGCGGAAATGAATGAAATTGTTGAAAATATTGTGAAAAATCAGACACCGGAATATGACTTTGTTGCGCCCGATGGATTTGGACATACTTTCTGGGCGATTCGTGATGAAAAAGTAAATGCCCGTATAACGGAAATCTTTGCGAATATACCGGCGCTGTATGTGGCCGATGGCCATCATCGTACCGCCGCCGCCGCACGCGTGGGCGCGGAAAAGCGTGATGCAAATCCAAATCACACGGGTATGGAAGAATACAATTTCTTTTTGGCGGTGATTTTCCCAGAAAGCCAGTTGAAAATTATCGACTATAACCGCGTGGTCAAAGATTTGAATGGTTTAAGCACCGAAGAATTTTTGGAAAAATTGGGCGAATCTTTTGAAGTCGTTGATATGGGTGGCGATATTTACAAGCCAAATGCGTTGCATAACTTTGGAATGTATCTGGATGGGCATTGGTATTCGTTGACCGCGCGCGCGGGTACATATAACGATAGTGATCCGATTGGGGTGCTGGATGTGACGGTGCTGTCCAATCTGGTGTTTGACAAGATTCTGAATCTGGGCGATTTGCGCACCAGCAAGCGAATTGACTTTGTTGGCGGTATTCGCGGATTGGGCGAATTGCAAAAGCGTGTGGACAGTGGGGAAATGGTTGCGGCGTTCGCGCTGTATCCTGTGACCATGCGCCAGATTATCGATATCGCAGATACTGGCAATATCATGCCACCAAAAACAACCTGGTTCGAACCAAAGTTGCGCAGTGGTTTGGTAATTCACAAATTGTCATAAATAAAAACGGGGGTGTTCCCCGTTTTTTTTGTTTGGATATAAAAATATCTTGCATTTTTGTGCTAATATTGCTCAAATCAATCATAGGAAAAAATTAATCAAAGGAAGATGTCATGGCAGGAAGTATTAATAAAGTCATCTTGGTTGGAAATATCGGCCAGGAACCACAGGTGCGCACAATGAACAGCGGACAAAAAGTGGTCAGTTTTTCGTTGGCAACATCGGAACGCTGGCGCGATCGCTCGACCGGGGAACAGAAAGAACAGACAGAATGGCACCGCGTTGTTGTCTTTAACCCTAATTTGGTCGAAGTTGCGGAACGCATGTTGCAAAAGGGGACTAAGTTGTATCTGGAAGGTTCGCTGAAAACACGCAAATGGCAAAATCAGCAGGGCGCAGATGTGTTTACAACCGAAGTTGTTCTGAATCCTTTTGCCGGCCAGATGGTTATTTTGGGTGGCGCAAAGTCTATGGATGGGGCCGGCGATTATCAGGCGGCACCTGCGGCACAGCCACGCGAAGAAATTTCTGTGGCGGAAATTGGCGACGATATCCCGTTCTAAATGCATGGATGCAAAAATTAAGCCGCCCGTTGGGCGGTTTTTTATTTAGAATGTGAATTTACCTGTTGCCAACATGTAAACTTCGTCGGTGCCGTATGGATTGTCAACAAAACCGGCGGTTAAAAACTTGTACTGGGCGACCAGTTCGACTGATGGCCTGTCCGCCAGATTCAGATTGTGACTTTGGAACATATATGTGCCGTCAGTCGCGCGACCAACTGGTATGTTCAGGTCCATGTTGCCGGCGATAATTGTGTCGGGGACGGCAACCTTGAATGTCCAATCGTTGTGTTTTAGGCCGATTTCGGCGGATGCCGTGTTGATGTTTGAAAATCCTGTTATCATTGATTCTGGGGCGACCCGGGGGGCGGCGAATCCGATGCTGGTATTGTAAAAGATATTAGCGTTGCCAATGCTAAATTCATCGTGCCAGCCAACAAAACTTAACAGATTTTCGGAATCTGTTTTCATAAATCCATCACCGTTCAACAGGTCATGTTGCTTGAACCCAAATTCAAAGTTGCCCAATGTGGTTTTGTGGTTTTTATATTCGCGCAGGCGGTTCAAGGCCTGACTGCGGTTCTTAATCGATATGTTGTCGTTCAGGTTTGCATCAAATGCGCGACCATAGCTATCAAGAAATGCGAACTTGATATCTGCGGATTTGATTGTGTGTGCGATGGGGCCGCTGATGCGGGCGGTTGACAGGCGAACGTTCATGTTTTCGGATACGGATACCAGTTCAACACCAACCGGTCGGGTGGCGCGTTCTAAATCCAACATACCGTGGCCATATGTTTCATCAACGCCGGCCACGCCCAAATCGCGTGCGGTTTCAAACAATAGGTTTGTTATTTCGTCGGATTTCATATAGGGAAAAGCTTCACGAATTACGGCAATGGCCGCAGATACTATTGGTGTGGCAAAACTGGTGCCGCTTACCGCCAAGGTACCTTGGCCGGTGCTGATGTCTGTGCCGGGGGCGGTAATGCACCAATCCTTGGTTTTGCCGCATGCGTTACTGTAATCGGCCAATTCGCCCGTCGCAGAATCCCATGCAACGACATTTACAAAATGACCGCGCAATTCAGGCATGATTACCGGCAGGGCGGACAGCGCGCTGGATTGGCGCTTGTCATAGTCGTTACCAGCCGCAACAACAAATATCGCATCGGTGTCTGTGGCGGCGTGTGAAATGCCGGACAGAAATTCTGGGGCCATCAGGCGGGCCATTTGATCGTATGTGCGGACCGAATTTGCACGCATCTGGACGGACCAACTGAAATTATATATGTTTGCGCCGTTGGCCGATTTGATTATGTTGCCGATTTCCTGATAGGGTAAAAAGTTCATGTCTTGGTCGACAATTTTATATGTTTTTACTGTGGCGTCTGGGGCAATTGCACCGGATGCCAATGTGGCGACCTTGGTTCCGTGAAAAGTGTCGTCGCCACCGTCCATGACCGCAATCGTTGAATTCTTGCCCGTGTATCCGCGCGCCAAGGAATAGGCCAGGCGGATATCGTTATACTGATTGAAGTTGTATGCGTATGTGGCGCTGTCCATCACGGATGCCAGTTTAATTGCATCTATGTCGGCGCCAACGCTGTTGTATGTTTGGACGGTTGGTTGGGGTGATGAATCAGTGTTGTGTCCGCTGTGCCCGTTCGCAAACAGTGCCAACGCGCCGCCAATCATGGCCGCGCCACCGCCGATAACGGATGCGGTACTGGCAAAAGAAAGGGATTTTTCATCGCGACACTTGTCGGGATTATATTTGCGGTATGTGGGATTGTCGCAATTGTTGGCCAAGACAGGCGCGCATGCCAGCACGCAAGATAAAAAACCAGCAAAGATGCGACGCAGTATCATCAATTTACTGTCACCTCCACACTATATTAATATAGTACAAATGGTTGCTTTGTCAAGCAACAGAAAGATGTTTTCAAGGTTGCTTTATAAGTAAAATAATATTGTTTTTTCTGCTTTACTAAGTTTGTGAAAAATCGTATAATAAAGGGGATAATAGGAAAGGGATTTTTTATGAAAACAAAATTTTCTGGATTGTTTATGCTGGGTGCATCGTTGATGGTGCTGGCGGGCTGTGCGGCCAAGAACGAAGGTGTTGAATACACACCGATGGCGACACCAACCGTCGATTATATCGAGGCGCTGGATGTTTATACCGCCCCGCATCAGGATTCTTTCTTGAATCAGTTGGCGATGAATTATCGTTCCTATGCGATTTATAATGCACGCACCAGTGGCTATGGCGAAATGGGCGAAATGTTCGCTCACAAGGCTGTGGCGGCATTCAGTGGTGAATTGCCTTTCCCAGAATCTTTGGAAACTTGGCCGTTGGAATCCGAACAGGATGCGTTTGAATTAAATGCGGCCTATAATGATTTGATGGACCAGTTGAAAAATGATGCCGCGGATTTGCAACCTGAATTGGCGGCCGAGGCCCAGGCAAAATTCGATTGCTGGCTGTCTGCGTTGGCCAGTGGCCAAACCGCAACTGCACAGCAGTGCAAGACCAGATTTAACAAGGCTATTCAGGCCCTGCGTGATTGTCGTGGTGGCAAGATAATTGCAAAAACAGTCAAAAAGACACAGACGGCCAAGGTTGAAACAACACAGCCCGTTAAAAAACAGGAATACTATCCAGAAACCCGCCAGATGATGGCAATGGGTGGTGCGGGTCAGGCACGCGAAGGGGTAATTATCGTCAATAATGTAAATGTACCGGAACATTTGATAAATCCTGTGCCGGTTCAGCCGTTGGTCTTTAATCAGAATATCTATGGTGGCGCAAATGTTCATAATGAATGCCCTGATGATGAGCCGGATTGTATCATAATGCCGATGCCAGAACCTGTGGCGGAGCCAGCACCGGTGGTGGAGCCGGAGCCTGTTGCCGAACCGGAAATCCCAATGCTGCAGGATGAATTGGTCACGCGCGAAGAGTTTATCAATATGATGATGGCAATGCGCAGTGAATTGGCGGCGATTAATGCGCGCCTTGACCAGATTCAGGCCGCGGCCGGCGAAAAAACAATGATTAAGGTTCAACAGATTCCACTTGAACCCCAGCAACATGTTATGGAAGAAGTCTTTGAAATTCGCTTTGATTTTAACAAGGCCACAATCAAGCCGGAATATCAGGAATTGATTGAAAAACTGGCATCTGCAACCCAGGAAAATAAAAATATCAAGGTTTCGGTTGTTGGTCATACCGATACATCCGGGACCAGCAATTATAACTATGCACTGGGTGGTCGTCGTGCCGAGGCGGTTCAGAAAATGCTGATTAAATACGGCATACCTGCATCCCAGATAGTTGCGGTATCCGCCGGTGAAGAAGACCTGGCTGTGCCGACACCGGACAATACACCGAACGCGGAAAATCGTCGCGTGCGCGTGGTCAAAGAAATTCACTATACCGAACCGGCCCAGCCCGCCGCGATGGAAATCGAAGTGCAGGGTGTCGAAATGGAACAGTGTGGTGAATTTGGCTGTTAAACCAGGGGGTGTACAAAAACACTTGACAAAAATAAAAAGTTAGTGTAAATTCTCTGGGTCAGAGAGATGTTTTGACAAGAGGCATTTGAAATGACTGAAAATATTGTGAATGGATTTAATACGGCGGGTGCGATTCTGCAACAGGGCGCCAAGGTTGGGGGCTTCAAAAAAGGGGCCGAGGCGATAAACCTTGCTAAAATCTGGGAAGGTTTTGGAATTGTGTCCAACGGTAATAATTAAATAAAGACCATAGGTCAGCAGATTGAAATCCTGGGGGTGTTTTTATCCCCGGGATTTTTTGCTTTTTGTGGTGTAAGTGGCGGCGTGTCTGGGCGTAGCGCAGCGAAGACGGATGGTAAGATAGTTCGAGATTATTTGCCCAGATTACGACCTCTCTAACCACCCTGTCTCTTCGTGCCACCCCTCGGCTCGTGTTTACTCGCCACTGTCCGCCAAGGGTGCTGAGCATTTTATTCGGATGAATATATTATCAAAACCAAAACTTGTAAAAGTTTTTGTCATCCTGAACTTGATTCAGGATCCAGGTGTATGCGCGTCTGCGCACAAATAATAAAGCACCCATGACCTGGGTCCTGGGGTCGAGCCCCAGGATGACAGGTTTTTGTAAAACCTGTTGTGGTGCGAACCCTCCCCGGTGCGTTGCACCGCCCCTCCACGGGATGGGAATTTTTAGACCCTATCCCTGCCTTCGCAGTGATGACAAAGTGGAGCTTTTTATTCCAATACCTGATTTTGCAGCGAGATTAATTGTTCGCACGCCGTGCGCGCCATGTCCATTAACTGAATCAACTGTTCTTGGTCAAAAGGGTGCTGTTCACCGGTGGATTGAACCTCGATAAATTTGCCGGAACCTGATACGACAAAGTTGGAATCCATTTCGGCCTCGCAATCTTCGGCATAGTCCAAATCCAATACCAAATCGCCACGCCACAGGCCCGCAGATATGGCCGCAACATTGTCCATAATAGGATTTTCACTGATGCGGTCGTTGGCCAGCATCCATTTTACTGCCAGTGCCATCGCAATAAAGCCCCCCGTAATCGCCGCACAGCGCGTACCACCGTCGCCTTGAAGTACATCACAGTCTATGTTGATTGTATGACGGCCCAGTTTTTCCATGTCCACAACACTGCGCAGGGCGCGACCAATCAGGCGCGATATTTCAACCGCACGGTTGTCGTGGGTCATCGCATCGTGCGATTTGCGGGTGCTGTTGGCGCGTGGCAACATTGAATATTCCGCGGTCACCCATCCGCCGGTCTTGTTCTGCATGCGTTTCCAGATTGGCTGGTTGAAATCAACCGATGCAGTGCACAGGACATGCGTGCCACCCATTTTGATAAGACACGAGCCCTCGGCCCACTTGTTGATGGATGTTTCCAATGATACTGGACGCATCTGGTTGGGTTTGCGTAGTGATGGACGAAGCATTTTCTTTCCTTTGTTATTGTGTTATTATATTCATATTATATGTGGGGGCTTTTTTCTAGTGTTTTTTTTAGGTTTGATTTTTGGTATAATATTGTTATCCTAGGGGGCTGAAAAGGATTCTTATGTCAGCAAAGACTAAACGTTTGTTCAAGAAGATAATCAGTTATTCGGGAATTTTCTTCTTTGTTTTGGCGGCGGGAATGCTGTGGTGGCAATTGCGCGATTATAGCTTGCGCGATATCGCGCACGCAATTGTCGATATTCCGTTGGTTAATCTGTTCGCGGCATGTGTGGCGTGTTTGCTGGGGTATCTGGCGTTGTCGCTGTATGATTATTTGGCGTTGAATTATGTTGGCGGGCGTGTCACATGGTGGAAGTGGATGCTGGCGGGGATGCTGGGGTTCGCAATCAGTAATAATGCAGGACATGCCGTGGTCAGTGGGGGCGCAATTCGGTACAGACTTTATACCCGTTGGCGTATCCGCGGTGGGGATATATTAAAAATGCTGACGATATCGGGATTTACATATTTCCTTGGGGCGTCGGCGATTGTGGTGATTGGATATTTCCTGATACCGCGCGCAGTTTTTGAAAACTCGGTCGGGATTAGTATGGGGCTGAATACTTTGCTGATATTCTGCGCGGCGGTGTTGGTTGCGTATTTCTTGATGACGGTGCTGTTCCGCAAGAAAAGTGTTAAAATAGGCCAGATTAAATTCCAAGTGCCAACAACGAAAATGGCATTGTATCAGACCATGTTGGGGATTACCGACAGTGTTTTGGCCGGATTGGTATTGTATTTTTGCTTAACGCCATTTGTTCAAATACCGTTCGGAACATTTATTGGGTTGTTCGTTATTGCCCAGTCTATGGGCGTGTTCAGCCAGGTGCCAGGGGGTATTGGGGTGTTTGAAAGCGTGTTCCTTTTGGCGTTGCCAGACAGCGTGGACAAGGCAAATATATTCGGTGCTTTGTTGGCATATCGTATAATTTACTATGTTTTGCCGTTGATCGGCGCGGGCAGCTTGTTCTTTATCTATGAACGGTGGCTGCGTTCCCGCATGAAAAGGTGGCTGGCCGAGGCAAAAGAGATAATTCCAGCCAAAATCAAAAGCATAAAAGACGATATCAGAAATAAAAAATAAATACCTTGCCAACTGTATTGTTGGCATGTTAAACTTAGGCCTGTGTATAAAAAACATAGGCTGTTATAAGTGTTTATCTTATTGTCGCTTTTTACTGTTCGCGTGGCACTGATGGTTATCGTGGTGCTTTCCCTTGGCATGGGCATGGACGCCCCATGGGGACGGACCGTATCGGTTTTATACACCCCAAAAACAAAAGGATTACTAAATGTCAAAAAAGATATATGTGGATGCAGTCCACCCCGAGGAAACGCGTGTAGTTGTGGTTGATACTGCAACTGGTCGTGTTTCTGATTTTGACGTAGAAACAACCACTAAGCCCCAGATAAAAGGTAATATTTATCTGGCCAAGGTTATTCGCGTCGAACCTTCTTTGCAGGCGGCATTTGTTGATTATGGTACCGGTAAAAATGGTTTCTTGCCATTTTCTGAAATTCATCCGGATTATTATCAGGTGACCGCAGAACAAAAGAAAAAATTACTGGAATTGGCACATGCGAATATCGTTGACGACGATGATGACCCCAATGATGAAGAGGATGAAGTCGCAGAATACGACGATCACAGCGCAGGTGAAGATAATAATGAATTTGTAAAACGCGCACGCGAATTCAAAATTCAAGATGTTATCAAACCAAAGCAAATCTTGCTGATTCAGGGCGTAAAAGAAGAACGCGGTCAAAAGGGCGCGTCAATGACAACTTATCTGTCACTGGCGGGTCGGTTTGCGGTTCTGATGCCTAATTCACGTAAACGCAACAGTTATGGGATTTCCAAAAAGATTTCGGACAAGGCCGAACGTGCACGTCTGCGCGATATCCTGCATGGGCTTAAGATTCCCAAGGGTATGACGGTCGTATTGCGTACCGCGGCAATGGGGGCCAGTGCGGCCGATATCGCGGCTGATTATGATTATCTGGTGAATTTGTGGAATGAAATCCGCAAAACAACACTGGAATCTGTGGCGCCGGTCACAATTCATACCGAAGATTCCCTGTTGCGCCGCGTGGTGCGTGATTTCCTTAGTGATAAAGAAGATGTCTTGGTTATTCAGGGCGAAGAAGCGTATGATGCCGCCAAGCAGTATTTCCAGCAAATGTACGGTCGTGCGCCACGCAAACAGTTGGTGCATTACAAGGATGCGGCGGTGCCTTTGATGGTCAAGGCCGGCGTGGAAAAACAATTAGAGGGTCTGCATGGGCCGTATGTGACACTGCCGTCTGGTGGGTCGCTGGTTATTAACCAGACCGAGGCAATGGTGACGATTGATGTGAACTCGTCTCGTGCGATTAAGGAAAAAGATATCGAACAGACCGCGTTGAACACAAATCTGGAAGCGGCCGAAGAAATCGCGTTGCAATTGCGCCTGCGTGATTTGGCGGGTATTGTCGCGGTTGACTTTATCGATATGGAAGAAGAAAAAAATAATCGTAAGTTGGAATTGAAAATGCGCGAAGTGATGAAACGCGATCGCGCGCGCACACAGGTTGCCAAGATTAATAACTTTGGTGTTTTGATGCTATCGCGTCAACGCCTGCGCAGCAGTTTTATGGAATCGTCCTATGTGGCGTGTCCACACTGCCTGGGGGCGGGGGTTGTGCCGTCAATCCAGACCGCGGCAATAATTCTTTTCCGTCATTTGCAGGAAAAATTGCTGGCCAAGGCCGCCCAGAAAATTATTATGACGGTCCCAACCGATGTGGCAATTTATCTGTTGAATCACAAGCGCGCGGAACTGGCGGAAATGGAAAGCGAATTCGAAACAGAAATCGTTATCGTCGGTGATGACAGCCTGATGAATATCGATCAGTATTCTATTCAGCGTGTTGCGCCGGAACAGAATAAGACTGATGATTTGTTGGGGGCGCATGCGCCGTCGACAGATGCCAAAAAGAAAAATGCCAAGCATGTTGATGCCAAGCGTACAACGGTGTCTGCCCAGCGTCGTAAACGCAAAAAGCAGCCCAAGAAAAAATCTTTGTGGCAGAAGTTGGTAAGTTAAAAAATCCCCCGTTTGGGGGATTTTTACTTTGAGTCGATTGGCGCGGGGATAATCGTCTGTTGCTTGGTTGTGTCCAGTGGGTGGTACTGGAACGGAACCGTCGCAAAGTCAATG
>JAZLDK010000075.1:0-7308 GCA_045614725.1 Candidatus Enterousia sp. | reverse complement strand
CGAACTGCGCGGCGCTTGTTCTTATATACTCGGATTCCCTCGTCAGTCGCATAAAATGCGCCGTGACTGCGGGGCATTCGTGACAATTTGCCTGCGCTTGGCACTTGGCAAATTTACTCATTGTCGCCCCGACCACACTTTGCATTGATGGGGTTGTATGGTGGTGAACAGCTGCCAGATGTTGTTGTGGGCGAACATAATGAACATCGTGTTTGGATAAATACAACGCCGTTAAAAAATACTAAATAACAAGGAATAGGTTCCGATATCTATTGACCGGATTCTGGATAAAATATAGGTAAAGGAGTCTGCTATGACGAAAAAGAAAAATGTTAAAAGTCAAATCGCAACATATGTAAAACGAATTTACGATAAAAGCATTCCGTTGCTGTTGCTGGAATCGGTGGTGCTGATATTTGTTGCGGCGTTTATGTTGATTAAGCCCTTGGTTGCCATGGGGGTGATAACGGTTGTGTTTGGATTGACATTGGTATTTATTGGGCTTTATCGTACCATTGCGGGGTTCGTTGTGTCCGGTACGCGTGGTGGTGGCTGGATGGATGTTGGCTTTGGGGTGCTGGATATCATCGTTGGTATTTTGTTTTTGATTTATCCGGTGGCATCGGCGGTGGGACTGGCGTATATCTTTATTGTGTGGTTTGTAATTAAGTCGGTTCAGGCACTGATATTTGCGTTTAATATGTGGCGCGCGCGTTTTGGACACTATGTGATAAATTTTATCGTATCGTTGGTGATGGTGGGATTGGCGATAGTGTTGTTGTTCTTTCCTGCGGTTGGTGCGGTTGCGCTGATATACTATATGGCGGTTGCATTGTTGTGTTATGCGGTTGCCGATTTGTATATGTATCTTGAGTTCCGTCGTTTGCGTGGCTTGGATGCGGAATAAGTGAAAAAAGCACGGTGGACTTGAAATTTATATATTTTTGGTATAGAATATATGGCGTTGCGCCCTTAGCTCAGCTGGATAGAGCATCAGATTTCTAATCTGCAGGTCACAGGTTCGAATCCTGTAGGGCGTGCCAGAAATTTAACCGTCCGTAAGGGCGGTTTAATTTTTCCTATACGCCCTTGGATGAGAACCTGTGGTTCGAGCCGTAGGCGAAAGGGGCCCATAAAGCGATAGCGCATATGGGAATTTACAATCCTGTAGGGCGTGCCAGAAATTTAACCGTCCGCAAGGGCGGTTAGTTTTTTATTGTTTTAACAGGAAAAAATTATTATCCATTGGTGGCTTTTTAGGAATATATGTGTTATCGTTGTACTACAAACAATCCCAAGAGGCCGATAATGAAAGTTAAATTTAACTGGAAATTTAATAAAAAAGTTCTGTGGGTTTGGGCAATATTTCTGTTTGTGTTGTTGCTTGAATGTGCAATGAAGTGGATCTATGGGCAGTTTAAGCGAATTAATTTAGATGAAATTGCGTTGGTGCTGCAGGTTGGTATGGGTGGCGTTGACGATAAGCTGTTGTGGAGTTTCTTTAAGCGTGTGATTTTGCGGGCCACGGGCTGGTCGATTGTGTTGGCCGCGGTGTATAATGTGTTTTATAACTATAAAATCGTCAGATATACTTTGTTCGCGGTGGTGTTTGGGATTTTGTGTGGGCGCTTTATAAACACGAATGTTCAATTCGGCAGTTTCCTGTATCATACCAAATCAGATTTCTATGAACGCGAATATGTGCATCCGAATAGCGTGAAAATATCGTTCCCGCGCAAAAGAAATGTATTGATGATTGCGTTGGAAAGTATTGAAAAGTCATACGCCGATAAGAAAATGTTTGGTAAAAAGGGATTAACCCCGCATATTACAAAACTGGAAGATAATCATATTTCGTTTGAACAATATGAACAATTGGCGGGACTGACCCATACAATTGCCGCGATAACCGGTATGACGACGGGATTGCCGATGTTCTATACGAACTATAAGAATATAGAAAAAATGGTTGGTGCACATGGAATTGGTAAAATCTTTACTGCAAATGGATACAAGACATATTCTTTCTTTCCGGCCAGTGGGCGTTTTTCTTTAAAAGAAAATTTCTTGCATCGTATGGGATTTGATACCGTTTATGATGGTGAAAGGCTGTTGTCGATGCTGGATTATGAATTAGATGTCAAGCCGTTCGATGGTATTGATGATGGCACATTGTTTAAGATGACCAAGCCTATGATAAAGGAAATTATACAAAAGCAAGAGCCTTATTTCATATTAATGGAAACAATTAATGTGCATTCCGAAGGATACTTTACCCAGGTGTGTCGCGATATGGGATTCAAACAGGAAAATCTGATTGATATTATCAAATGTGAAGATAAGTTGATTACAGATTTTGTAAAATGGTTCAGAACACAGGACCCAACCGCAGTTGTAATATTAATAAATGACCATATTGCGCATATGTGTATTGATGGCTTGGAACAGTTGGAAGAAGTAGAAGAAAGACCTTTGGCAAATGCGTTTATAAATACCAATGCGTTTTATGGTGTTGATATTCATCGACCAGTTGCGGCGTTTGATTTCTTTCCGACAATTATCGAGGCCGCAGGTGGGAAAATTGCCGGATGTCGTTTGGGCTTGGGGACTTCTTTGACCGCCCAGTGCAAAGGCGTCAAGACATTGCGCGAAAGATATGATGATCAAGAACTTGAAAAATTAATGCAACAAAAGAATGATTTGTATTATAAACTTGCAACAGGAATGGATAAAGAATGAAGCAATTAAAACGAATTTTTAAGGCAACAATGTATTCGGTGGCGGGGCTGCGTGCCGCCTTTCGTGATGAATCGGCATTCAGACAGGAATGTTTGTTGCTGCTGTGTGGTTTTGGTGTGTTGCCATTTTTGAATCTGTCGATTGTGGTCAAGGCATTTATGGGGTTGGCATTAATGTTGATTCCGATTGCAGAATTGATAAATACGGCGATTGAAAATGTGGTCGATAGAATAGGCGTGGAATATCACGAATTGTCAAAAAAGGCCAAGGATATTGGCAGTGCAATTGTGTTCCTGACAATTGTAAGTGTTGCAACGCTTTGGGGTGTGATAATTTTGCTTGCTTAAAAAAATCCCCGTTTGGGGATTTTTTATTTTTGTTTTTGTGTTTGCAGGTTTTGCTTCATTAATTTGGCTTTTTGATGCAAATATGATGCATTGCGCAGGTGAATCAATGATGGAAATGTTAATAATGTTTCGCCATTTACCATTGGTACAAATTGATCTGTGCGAACCTTGGTGCCGGTTGCCTCGAATGCCGCGGCAAAGTCCGGTTCTACAAATAAAAATACACAATCCGCGCCCCATGCCCAGCAATATACGCCGTTTTCATATGACAAAACAGGGGTGTCTAATTTTATTGACAAGGCTGCTGCGTTTTTAATGTCTTTGTCTGTCACTTGACGGGCTTCGCGTTTTCCGTTGGCATCAAATGCAGATATGTATGGCGTTCCAATTTTGAATGGGATGTACTGGAAAACCGCGGGATTTTGTTTTGCTACTGTTAAAAATGCTTCTTCTTTTTTCATAACTTCTCCTTAAAGCAATAGTGTTTGTAGACTATTTTATAGGGCTTTGTCAAGACCTAGAAGAATAGGTTCCTGGGGCGGGGAAATAAAAAGCGTGATATTATGTGTAACGATTTGATAAAAAGGAGAAATACATATGAAAAACTTTTTTTTGTTCGTTTTGGCGATGGTTATTTCGTTCTTGCCGGGGATATTTGGCGTGTTCTTTACCCCGCACAACAGTGGTGATTTATGGTATAACGCGTTGAATAAATCGGTTCTGACCCCGGATGGTTGGGTGTTTAGTGTGGCGTGGACAATCTTGTATGCGTTGCTTGGAATTGCGTTGTTCTTGGTTATAAAAAATAATAAGACACGTCAAAGCAAAGCAGTGGCATATTCTTTGTTTGTGGCACAAATGTTTTTGAATGCCCTGTGGTCCTATGTGTTTTTCGGTCTGCAACAGATTGGTGCGGCGGTTTTAGTGCTGGTTGTGTTGATTGTGGTGTCAATATGGATGGCAAATGTATTCCGTGCATTCAGTAAAAACACCACATATCTGGTATGGCCGTATATCATATGGATGTGTTTTGCGTTGTATCTGAATGGAACGATGCTACTTTTGAACTAAATTTTTAAAATCTTGGCGCGTGGGTCGCCAATATTCAGGTATTTCAGCCCCAGTTCTTCGATGTAATCGGGGCTGTAATTTTGTAGTAATTTTATATGCTGTTGCAGCGTGTTAAGTTTGTCCTGTTCCTGGGTCAGGTGTGCCTGTTCATTATCCAGTCGCCAAATGTTTATAACAAACTTTTGAATGTTAACATCACCAAAAAACATGCGTATAAACATAAACAGTGCAAACAGAATGAATACAACCCCCAGCTTGCCCCGAATGCCACCGGCCCAAGCGCGCCCCATAAAGTTAAAGAAATTTTTGATTTTTTCCTTCATCAGTGGCATTATATCACAAATGTTTAGTCAGAATCAAATTTTTGCTGCACCCCTTGCTGGGATTACAGATAAACCGTTTCGGCGACTGATTCGTCAGTTTTCGCCACATGCGCCAATGGTGACGGAAATGATTTCGTGTCATTCCCTGGTTGGTGGACATAAGAATTGCTTGCGTAATTTTGATGATTATTCAGACGAAGGTAACGTTGGTGCCCAGATTTTTGGTGCGGATGTTAATCTTATGGCCCAGGCCGCCAAGATACTGGAAGGTCAGGGTGCAAAATGGATTGATATTAATATGGGGTGCCCCGTGCCCAAGGTTGCAACACGCGCGGGCGCGGGTGCGCACCTGATGCAGGACCATAAATTGGCGGCCCAGATTATGGCGGCCGTTGTTGGGGCGGTTAAAATTCCTGTGTCAATCAAGACCAGGCTTGGCTGGGATGAACAACACAAGGATTGGCGAAATCTGATAAATATTGCCGCCGATTGTGGGGTGCGATTCGCGGCGTTGCATGGACGTACGCGGTCACAGTTATATCTGGGGGCGGCGGTGTTGCCGGATGTGCATGATGCGCCGATACCAATTATTGCCAATGGCGATATAAAATCATCGAATGATTTAGTACGCGTCCAGGAACTGGGGTTTGCCGGTGCGATGGTTGGACGTGGATTGCTGGGGCGGCCATGGGCATTGGCGGAAATGCTGGGTGAAAATATCGATGTAAATGTTGGGGCGGTGGCGTTGCAACACTTGGCGTATGCCGTGGAATATTATGGTGAAAAAACAGCGGTTCCTATGTTTCGAAAACATGCCGCATGGTACAGCGCGGGGATGCCTAATTCGGCCGAGTTTCGTATAAAAGTAAACCAGATAACCGATGCAGATGCGTTAAAGGTTGCAATTCAGGAATTTTGGGGTATCATTTAGGGGATTTATAATAGGGGTTTGTGAAATATGACAGAAAATATCGAAAATAATGAAGTTGTGGAAACACCTGTGGAATTAAGTGCCGGTGAAATGCTGCGTATCGCGCGTACAACGGGTCGTCGTAAACGTGAAATTCCGACAATATCGAAACAGTTATGTATTCGCGAAGAATTTTTGGCTGCGCTGGAAGCGGGCGATTATTCGGTTATTCCGGAACCTGTGTATATATTGGGGTTTGCGCGCAACTATGCGATGGAATTGGGGCTTAATCCTGATGAAATCGTGGCGAAAATCAAAAAGGAAATGGGATTGGTGTCGGATTGTGCGGCGGCGGATGACGAAGAAGTGACCGCGTGCGCAATGCCAAGTATCAAAGAAGAACACTGGGCCAAGATTTGGTTCGTTAAGGCATATCAGTTTGTCTATCAACATTGGATTTGGTTCTTGGGTGGATTGCTGGGATTGATTTTGGTTGTTGTGTTAATCAGCGTCTTTACACCAGAACAGAAGGCAGAAACCGCAATTGATAATAATGTTGTCGCGGTTGTGGAAACAGTTGCGGAACCTGAATATAAAATGGCCGTGCGTGAACGCTTTGGTACAAACAATCGTGAAAAAGCAGATGTTATTTTGCAGGCCGTTCAGGAATCTTGGGTCAAGATAGAAGACGGTCGTGGGAACACTGTGTTTAGTCGTGTTTTGGTACCTGGTGATGTTTACTATGTGCCGGCGGGCGATAAATACAAGGCAACCTTTGGTAATGCTGGTGGTGTTGATATCTGGGTCGAAGGAAAATTGGCCCCTGATGCGGGACCGGATCATACCAGAAAAGCGGGAATATCGATGTCGCCTGAGAGTTTGATGTCTGGTAAATAAAAAATAATTACAAAGGGGCGAAGGAATGTTCGCCCCTTGTCTTGAAAAAAACAATATTTAGTCTATATTTTATCTTGCTATGAGTGGCGTAATAAAAATTCGCGGTGCACGCGAAAATAATCTTAAAAATATTGACTTGGACATACCAAAAAATAAATTGGTGGTCTTTACTGGCGTGTCTGGTTCGGGAAAGTCATCGTTGGCTTTTAATACCATATATGCCGAGGGCCAGCGCAGATATGTCGAATCGCTGTCCAGTTATGCCAGACAGTTCTTGGATATGCAAAAGAAGCCAGATGTTGATTTTATCGAAGGTTTGGCACCGGCGATTTCTATTGAACAAAAAACAACTTCGAAAAATCCGCGTTCAACCGTTGGAACCGTGACGGAAATTTATGATTATTTGCGATTGTTGTGGGCGCGTATCGGTGTGCCACATTCGCCTGTGACGGGATTGCCGATTAAATCTCAGACGATTGCGGAAATGGTTGATTGGACCATGAAAATTCCATCGGGTGTTAAAATATTTATCATGGCCCCACTGGTGCGCGAGCGTAAGGGAGAATACCGCAAGGAATTGGCGTTTCTGGTAAAGCAGGGGTATCAGCGTGCAATTATTGATGGTGAATTGGTTGATTTGTCGGCCGTGCCACAGTTGGATAAAAATAAAAAACATAATATCTTTGTTATCGTGGACAGATTGCAAATGCCACCATTGGGTGCCGACACAGAAGAATTTCGTTCACGCATGTATTCTTCGTTCGAGGGCTCTTTGCGTTTGGTACCCGGTTCGGTTTTGGTTCGTCGTTTGGATACGAATGAAGATACACTGTATTCGCAAAGTTATGCGTGTCCGGTCAGTGGATTTACCGTGCCGAAAATAGAACCGCGATTGTTTTCTTTTAATGCGCCAATGGGTGCGTGCCAGAATTGTGATGGTTTGGGTGTGCAGTTGAATATGTCGCCCGATTTGGTGGTGCCCGATCCGTCAAAGTCTATTTTGGGTGGGGCGATTGCACCT
>JAZLDK010000074.1:0-16598 GCA_045614725.1 Candidatus Enterousia sp. | reverse complement strand
TAAGATTTGGATATGCTTTTCCTTGGATAAACGCCATTTCCAACGGATTCAGATTCCAGTGTTCATAATCACGCGCATCCGCCGCAGGATTTCTAAAGAACAATACAGTTTGTGCCTGTCCACGCACAACATCACCAATTCCCAGTTTATCCAACACATTTGCGCGCTGGAACGCGGCCATATATGCCTGACGATTTTTACGCCCTTCTTGCAAACCAACAATAAAGTTATCGCGGAACATCTTGTTTTCCAACATAGGAGCCGTTTCGTCAATCATAATCAACGATGGATTTCCACCCGCCACCGTCAGTGTATTAATTCTGTGCAATATATACGAAATAACGGCGGGCGATAAAGTTTCATCCTGTAAAATATCTGTAAAATCAAATGTGGTCAAACGCGAATACAAATCCAAAGTATCGGAATCTTCATTAAACATATCCCCATATTGCAAAGGATCTATCCATTTTTTAAGTGCCGAACGCATTTTCCCCGCGGACGAGAAGCAACTTTCCCATAAATTTTTCAACAATCTGTCTTTATCATTCAGATAATCAAAATTCACCGACACCGCGCGTGCAATTTCATCGGCGGACATTGCATCATTTTGCCCCGAAATAATCGCAAACCAACGACGCAAGAACGCACGATTTGCCGCCGTATCCGGCATTTTTAACGGATTTAGATGTGTCAGGAACGAAGCCGCCATCGGGTCAGCATTCTTATCCTTGCCCTGCATGGTCACATATTTTCCACCAACCGAAAGCGTGAATATTTCGGCCCCTTTATTTCTATCAAAGAAGAAAGCCTTTAATTTTGGATGTCTTAAACTTTGTGCGATCAAGAACGAAAACAAAGTTGTCTTACCACCACCGGTTGGTCCAATTGTCAAAGTATGTGCCACCGCCGCCTGGGCCGATGATACATGGAATTGGAACTGATACGGTGTTCCCTGTGCAGTCGGAAATACTACCAATGGCCCCGGTCCCCAGTCTGAATCCCTTACACCGCGCGGCTGAATTGACATAGGCACACTGACCGCGGCGGTCTTGGACAGCAATTTAAAACTGCGTGGGAACATGTCGAACCCAGGTATCTGTGCGAACCAAGAAACCTTGGCGGCAAAAGTTTCAACAATTGGTGATATACCAAAACTGGCAGAAATTTTCTTAAATTCATTGATTGCTTTTTGTAAATCATCAATCGATTTACCAAACAAAACAAACAAAGGATAATAATTCACCAAACTTTGATTTCCGGATATATTTTCATCCATTGCCGATTGCGCGGCATAAATTTGTTCTTCGGTTGAATCTGTTGTGCCCTCGGCGGTTGATCTGCGCTGACGCAATGTTGATTCAATATCCGCCGCCCCCATAATATGAAAACCATTCATACAAATCATTTCTGTTTGTATTGTTGAAACAGAATCAAAAAATTCCTCGTCCAGATAATCCGGCGATGTTTTGAATGACAACATGGCGGCATATGATTGCTCGCCCCCACTGCTGTATTTAACATACCCGTCCTTCAAAAACTCTACCTCATCAACGGTCACAAGTTTTGCTAAATTATTATCCGCCCTATATGGTTTTGGCTTAGAAATCGGCGATAACACACGCCCAAAGAAACACGCCATATTATCATGACTGTCATTTTTCAACAGTTTCGGTTTATATGGTGCCAACACAGACTCTATATAATTACCATATCGGTCCAGTTTTTCGCGCGCATCCGCCCCCGTCACTGACAACACAATATAATAACTGTTAAGGAAAATTTTTAACCCCTGCCCCTTCCATTTATCATAAATTCTTTGCAGTGTTGGCTGATCAAATTCATAATCTGTGTTTTCATATGCCGCATCACGCACCATATAGAAGCGCAACACAACCCCCGCATCCCTTATTTGATTAAACAATTGCGCCCGCAAATCCAAGAATTTTTCCTTGGTCGCATCATCATGCATACTGGTTTGCACACCTGCCACCCGATACACACGCAACACCCCACCATTTGTCATGGACATTGAATTATCGTCATAAACCGTCCCAAACGGCAGGTAATTCCAATATTTCAAATAACCAAATTTTGGAAAAACTTTCTTGGTCAATGTCGGCAAATATAACATAAACCCTAAAAACACCAACACAGCAACCATCACCATAACAGTGATAGTCACTGGGAATTGACTGCTGCCTGCAAAATATTCAAAAAATCCATTCATTTTCTTATGCCGCTAACTTTCTTGGTATTTTTTTCTTAAACAGTTGTATTTTTGCCAATATTATCTGTCCCAGTTGCATATCTTTTTTTGAAAAGAACGCCAAAATACAATGAACTACAACCACCGAACCTAAAAAAATCAACGGATCAACAGTCTTGGTTCCTTTGCTGGTAATCATTGTGAACATAAATACAGCCACAAAAATCATGAACTGAATAATAAAATTAATTATGGCAAGCGTATAAGGCACGTAAAAAATACGCGCTGGATTTGCCAATGCTTTTAATACTTGCTGCCTCATTCCTCGCCCCTGTTGATTAATTATAACAATTTCAACAATTTTCAACAAGCACAAAAACCATCCACGCCTAAATTGTTAAAACTGTTAAAAAGTGCATTTTTTTCAACTGTTAATTTAACAGGTCTCTTTTTCAACAATTTTGATAATACCCCGCACAAATCCAGCATTTTTTTGTTAAAAAACTGTTAAAAAAATCTAAAAACTCAATTTTCAACAATTTCAACAGGGCCAACAAAAACAACAATAAATAATATTATTATTTGATTTTTCAAAAAATATGTTTATAATCGCACTGTAAAAAGGATAACGACATGAAATTTTTAAGTTCATTAAAGGCTTGGAAGAAACGCGGTAATGTAAAACAAATCCGTCGTGGTAAGCAAGTTATCTTAATCGACCCTGATAATCCAAAATTCAAAGCGAAACAGGGCTTTAAGAGAAAATAAAATTCCGCCGCTTGGCGGTTTTTTATTAACTTAAAAATGCTTCTTTAAATACTTTATCTACTTCTGCACCCGACAATCCTGCGCCCCTTAAAAATTGTATTTGGGCATCTGATGCACGATATATACTTGCGCTATGTTCGGCCGATTTTGGTTCGGCGCTTATTCTTTGTGATGGCATAAATTCGATTTTTGCCCCCTGTTCCGCCATGGCACTAAAACCAATATCGGATTCACAACCGATGCATCCTTTATCAATAATTGCGGTACCTGATAATTTGGAAGTTGAATTTTTGTACGCCAAAAGTTTGTTTTTTATCAAAACTGCCGTATTTTCACACATATGATGCGCCACGCATTCGTATTCAAGATTGCTGTAGTTTTGTAATAATACAGTACCATTAATTTCAGAATTTTTACCGGTGTTTTTAATAAAAATGTTCAAAAAAGCCGGTAATTTATTTTTTATATTTATACTGATTACAACTTTTTGATTTTGTGCATTAATCGTCACATCCAGCCGGCATTTACCGGCGATTTCGCCCACATATATAATATGAACCGGCAAATCGTATGTTTCGTTAATTGGACCTTCGGCCAGTGTTGATAATTCCGGACAATATACCCCATCGCGGTAAACAATAGTTTCCGCCGGAAAAGTTTTTATGTTGAATTCATTCCACATGTATGACATATTGTGACTATTATAAAGGATTTTATTATGGGATTCAATTGTGGAATTGTGGGGTTGCCAAATGTTGGTAAATCTACTTTGTTTAATGCATTAACGCAAAGTGCCGCGGCGGACGCGCAAAATTATCCATTTTGTACAATCGAACCAAACACAGGGCGCGTTGTTGTCCCCGATAACACATTGCATGAATTGGCGCGTGTTGCGGGTTCGCAAAAGATAATACCAACCCAACTTGAAATTGTTGATATTGCGGGTCTGGTCAAGGGTGCGTCTGCGGGCGAAGGGCTGGGGAATAAATTCCTTGGTAATATTTTATCAACCGATGCGATTATTCATGTTGTTCGTTGCTTTGAAAATGATGATATTGTCCATGTAAACGGGCGTATAGACCCTTTGTCTGATATTGAAACAATTGAAACAGAATTAATGTTGGCCGACCTTGAAAGTGTTGAAAAACAGATTAAGAATCTGGAAAAAAAGGCACGCGGTCTGGATAAAGAAGCAATTAAATTATTGGCCGATGCGAACGAAATAAAAAAGAATCTGGAAAATTCCATACCTGCGCGTCTTAGCGGTGTGGATGCCGCGCCTTTTAATCTGTTGACCAGCAAACCCGTTATTTATGTTTGTAATGTTGAAGAATCCGCCGCCGCAACCGGCAATAAATACTCCGACATGGTGCGTGAAAAATTTGGCGCAACAAACGATGTTTTGGTCATATCGTCCAAGATAGAAATGGAAATTTCCCAGATTGTTGATGTCGAAGAACGCAAAATGTTTCTTGATGACCTGGGGCTGACGGAATCTGGTCTGGACCAGGTTATTAAGACTGGATATAAAACACTTGGTCTGCAAACATATTACACCATCGGTCCAAAGGAAGCGCATGCCTGGACAATAACTGTTGGTATGACCGCCCCCCAGGCCGCGGGTAAAATCCATACAGATTTTGAAAAGGGTTTCATTCGGGCCGAGGTTATATCACCCGACGACTATATCACATTGGGCGGCGAAGTCGCAGTCAAAGAGGCTGGAAAAATGCGCCTTGTTGGCCGTGATTATGTCATGCAAAACGGCGACATTTGCCACTTCTTGTTTAATAATTAGAAAATAAAATTGTTAAAAATTACCGGCTTTTTTGATAAAAATGTTCAAAAAAGCCGTTGTTTTTTTATTTGTTAAATAGATATTAAAATTTCCAGTTTTTCTTTATACTTTTCAATCTCATCATCTGTGCGTGCAATTTCCGCGCGCGCAGATTCATCCCCCGCCAGTAATTTAGTCATAAATTCCTGTTTTTGTGCATTCAGTTTTGCCAAATGTCTTTGCAGTTTTAACGAAACTATATATTTTTCAGCTGCCGCTAAATCAAGATTCAAATCCGCCGCCACGCCTTCAAAATCTATATTCAAAGTACCAA
This sequence comes from Candidatus Enterousia sp., assembly GCA_045614725.1. Lineage (GTDB taxonomy): Bacteria > Pseudomonadota > Alphaproteobacteria > Rs-D84 > Rs-D84 > Enterousia. The sequence continues at coordinate 11,513 of JAZLDK010000074.1, read as the reverse complement.
GAAAATCCAAATATCTTTCACCTAATTCTGGAAAGTTATTTATGATATAAACCAGTGTACTTTTGGTTATATTATCAATGTCTGGCAATTTTATATTTGTCTGGGTATTTGTTTTTTTCCATTTATGCCACTTATCGAATTTACGCTTGTCATATTCTTTTTCAAATTCAGATTTCAAATCAGCGTCTGTAATTTTTTCGATTGTTTTTTTAAGGAATTTTTCCGCCTGACTGCGCCCGCCCGGTGTGGATACTACATAGTTTTTATTTGCCAAATCCCACAAGAAATCGGCAAGTGGTATTGCATTATCGATAATTTTTCGCATCGCATCAACGCCACTTGTTTTAATAATTTCATCTGGGTCTTTGCCGCCTGTCACAAATGCGAATTTTATATCCGAAGTATCACGCAGAAATGGCATAACAATATCACATGCGCGCGCGGCCGCCTTTTGTCCCGCATTATCACCATCAAAGCAGAATGTAATATTGCGATTAGATTTACAAAGCAACGCCACATGATCCTCGGTCAGCGCGGTTCCAAGTGGTGCAACCGTTTCACAAAAACCATTGCATTGCATTTTTATTGCATCGATTTGCCCTTCGACAACAATACTGCGGTTTGCGCGGTGAATCGCGTCGCGTGCAAAATTAAAACCAAAAACAGTCTTGCGCTTATGGAAAATATCCGTATCTGTTGTGTTTATATATTTTGGTTCACTGCCATCCAGCGAACGCCCAGAAAAAGCAACTATATTTCCGTGTGCATTAAATATAGGAAACATTAATTTATCGCGGAAAAAGTCATACATTCCATAATCACCACGACGACAAAGACCAGATTCTATCAATCCCCTTGTTCCGGAAAATTTATTCGCGATAATATTATTTTTTGGCGCATATCCGATACGATATTTTTTTATCATATCATCATCAAAACCGCGTCTGCGCACATATTCAAGGGCTTGCGCGCCATCGGGTGTAAATAATTTTTCACTGTATGTTTGCGCGGCGCGTTCACAAATATCAAACAAAGACTCTTCGCGTTTAACGATATTTGGGTCGCGTGGTTTATATTCTGGCATTTTTACACCGGCCATATTTGCCAGTTCACTAATCGCTTCTTTGAAATCCATGTTATTCAATTTCATAGTGAACGATATAATATCACCATGTTCACCACATCCAAAACAGTGATAAAACCCCTTTTCTTCATTAACCGAAAAACTTGGTGTTTTTTCATTATGGAACGGACAACAACCCCAATAATTTTGTCCCTTTTTGGTAAGGGGAACGCGGCGCCCAACCACATCCACCACCGACAGTCGTGCGCGTAATTCATCGGTAAAGTTTCTGTCCAATCCTGCCATTATTTCTTTTTGGCCTTGTTGTTAATAAGTTTTATTGCTGTTTCTAAATCCGGTTGTTCACGCACGGAAACATTTACACGATTAGAAGATATATACGCCCCATAACGCCCCGTCGGATAAAAGAATATCATTTTCTTGGTTTCTGGATTTTCTCCAATTTTAATTGGTTCTGCCTTTTTGCCGGCGTTTGCCAATAATTCGCGCGCCAAATCCAATGTAATTGTTTCGGCGGTATATTGTTTAGCAGCAACATTTTTTGCGCCATCTGTCACATATGGTCCAAATTTACCAACACGAAATTCAATCCCATCCCCCAATTCAACGGCATCTGATTTTTGCTGTACGGCGGATTCAGCTGTATGCGCGGTGTTATCGTTTTTATTAAGTTGCTTGGTATAATTACATGTTGGATAATTTACGCACCCGATAAAAGGCCCAAACTTGGAAAGTTTAATACCTAATTTACCACCACATTCTGGGCATACATCACCCGTTTCATTAAACAAATGATTATGCATAAAATTATTTATTTCATCGATAATATCACTTGTTTTGATTCCGCGTGCACCTTCTATCATATTGCTGGTTGGTCCCCAGAAGTTTTCCAACGCCTTAATTTTATCTTGTTTACCATTTGAAACATCGTCCAGTGTGTCTTCTGTTTTTGCGGTAAAGTTCACATCAACCAAATCCGTAAAGTATTTATTAAGGTACGATGCAATAACCCATCCACCGCTGGTTGGGTGAAAACGGCGTTGTTTATCTTGTTCAACATATGCGCGGTCAACAATTGTTGACATAATGGTCGCGTATGTCGAAGGACGACCAATACCTAATTCTTCCAACTTTTTAACTAAAGACGCTTCTGTGTATCTTGGTGGTGCCTGGGTAAAGTGCTGTTCTGGTATTATTTGTGTCAAAGAAACACTATCACCGGTATTAAGTGGCGGCAATTTTGTTTCTTTTTTATCGTCTTCGTCATCTTTATCTTCGGTATAAACCTTCATAAATCCATCGAATGTTCGTGTGGAACCAACCGAATGGAAAATCGCAACCTTATTATCTGTTTCTATATCCGCGGCAACCGAATCAAATTCCGCATTACACATCTGACATGCGATTGTACGCTTCCATATAAGGTCGTATAACTTAGCCTCGTCCCCGCTAAGGTTCTTGGCCGGACCATCGAAATGTGTTGGTCGGATTGCTTCGTGCGCTTCCTGGGCGTTCTTAGATTTAGTTGCATAAATATTAGGATTTTTTGGCACAAAATTTTCGCCATATTCGCGCGCAATAAACCCACGAATTTCATTAATCGCATCCGCATTAAGGTTTGTTGCGTCCGTACGCATATATGTAATCAAACCTTGTTCATATAACTTCTGTGCGGCACTCATTGTGCGTTTAGACGCAAAATATAATTTTCGTGCCGCTTCCTGTTGCAGGGTCGAAGTTGTAAAAGGCGCGGCCGGTTTTCTTTGGGTCTTTTTGCGTTCGATATTAACGACCGATGCATTAATTACCGGTGCACCAATTTTGGCCACAATATCATCGACCATCGATTGATTTTCAATGGTCATCTTTTCTATTTTTTGCCCGTTAAATTTGGTTAATCCCGCCTTGAATTCAGTATTTGCAACATTACAAACACTATCCACAGACCAATATTCCACAGGCTTAAAATCTTCGATTTCTTTTTCGCGGTCAACCACCAATTTTACGGCCACAGATTGCACGCGTCCCGCAGATTTTCCTAGATTTCTGCGCCATAGCAACGGCGAAATACCAAACCCAATCAGGTAATCCAACGCACGCCGAACCAGATAAGCATCAACCAGATTTTGGTCTATTTCGCGTGGTTCTTCAATTGCAGCCAGTACCGCCTTTTTTGTAATTTCATGAAAAGCCACACGATAAACTTTTTTATCTTTTAATAATTTTTTATTTTTTAATATATCCAGCAAATGCCATGCGATTGCTTCCCCTTCGCGGTCAGGGTCGCTTGCCAGATAAACAGCATCAGCTTTTTTTAATTCTTCGGTAATCAGTTTAATTTGTTTTTCTTTACCTGGCATAATCTGCCATTTCATTTTGAATTTATTTTCTGTATCAACACTGCCGTTTTCTGGCACCAAGTCACGAACATGACCAACCGATGCGATAACGCGCCACCCGGCCCCCAGGTATTTTTCAATAGTCTTTGCCTTGGATGGTGATTCCACAATTAATAAATTCATACCTTTAACTCCCCTTTGCAGATAATTGTTGGTCTTTGTGAATATATGCATTTTGGCAAAGTCCAAAACCAAACATCAGTGATAACAGACTGCTGCCACCAAAAGACATTAATGGCAACGGCACACCAACGGTTGGCAACAACCCCAAAACCATAGAGATATTTATAAAGTAATAAATGAAAAAGTTCAACATAAAACCAAAACAGATTAATTGCCCAAACCGGTTTCGACACATTTTTGCGGCCCAAAACAATACGATAATTATCCAAGAATAAATCATCAAAAGCCCGAACGCGCCCATAAAACCAAACTCTTCACCCAGCATAGTAAATATAAAATCGGTCTGTTTTTCGGGCAGGAAAGATTGTTGTGATTGTGACCCTTGCATATATCCTTTGCCCAGCATTCCACCACTGCCAAACGCGATTTTTGCCTGATTTATTTGGTATCCTGCCCCTTGAACATCGCTGTCCGGATTAAGAAAGGTTATAATACGACCACGCTGATAATCGTGCAGGCCACCAAACCACACAACTGGTGCCGCCATAAGTCCCAATATCGCCGCAATCAAAAACCATTTTTTATTCGCACCAACTATATAGAACACACCAACAGTAATCATACCAACGGACAACGCGGTTCCTAAATCAGGCTGGGCAACAATTAAACCAAACGGTACCAATAACATCATCGCAGGAACCAGATAGTTCTTAAACTGGCCCAATTCCACAGAATTCATCCATGCAAAATATCGTGCCAATGCCAACACCAACGCAATTTTTATCAGTTCTGATGGTTGAATATGAATAATCCCCAGATTCAGCCACCTTTGCGCCCCCATACCCGTATGGCCAACAAAAGTCACCAATACAATCATAATCAATGCAACCGCATAGATAAGATATGCCGACTTAATCCATGTTTTGATATTTGAAAACGCTGCCACAAAGAATACCACAAACCCAAGGATTATTTTCATAAGTTGCGACAACGCGTATGGTCGCCAATTACCACCACCGGCCGAATACAAAACAACAATGGATATTGTCAAAACCAAACACATCGGTACAAACAACCCCCACGAAAAACGCGCCAGTTTTTCGGAAAAACGCATCATATTAGCATTAGAAACGCGTGTTTGTTGCTTTGCCATTTGTTATTTATTCCCCTTTAACAGTTCGCGCATAACGGCGGACGCGGTTCGTGCGGCTGGACCACTGCCACCAGAATGTTCGGTCACAACCGAAACAACATACCGTGGATTATTTGTCGGCGCATACCCAACAAAAAGACCATGATTTCGCATATTCCATTTTAACTGCTCATTGGTCAAAACCCCACTTGCGCGTTCGGCCTTGGAAATACTGCGTACCTGTGAAGTACCGGTTTTTCCGCCCATTTTTTGCCCATTTACATCAATTGCACTGCCGGCCGCGGTTCCACCTTTTTTGGTCACTTGTTCAAGTCCCTTTAATACCGCCTTGATATTTTTATTTTGCAGATGCATGGATTCGAATTCTGGCTTTTTATTATCTTGAATAAGGCGCGGAATAATCGCTTTGCCAGATGCGGCACGCCCCATCATAACCGCCAATTGCAGACAGTTTGCCAATATAAATCCTTGACCAATTCCGGAAATAACCGTATCACCATGAACCCATTTATAGCCTATATGTTTTTCTTTCCAATATCTGTCTGGCATAACGCCGGTCATTTCGCGCGATAATATATCATCCATATATTTTTGTGTCAGTCCCAAACGAACCGCCATTTCTTTGATTGCATCAATACCTATACGCAGTGCAACCTGATAAAAGTAAATATCGCAAGAATGCTTCAGCGCCCCCGCCAAATCAACCCAACCATGACCTTCATCTTCCCAGCAGTGATATCTGCGGTCGCCATAATCCCAATGACCGGGACAGAATATTTTTTCTTTTTCTGTGATTGCGCCTGCCTCTAATGCTGCCAACGCAACAACAATTTTGAATGTTGACCCCGGTGGATACAGTCCTTCGATTGCTTTATTCATAAAAGGTTTGGCATAATCCTTGCGCAGGGAATCTATATATTCTTCACCGTCATATTCATTGAACATATTAGGATCAAAACTGGGTGTTGAAACCATCGCCAGAATATCACCGGTTTTAATATCCATTGCGATTCCGCATCCCGACCTGTGCGCGGTAAGTGCATCATACATCACGCGTTGCACATTATCGTTTATGGTTGTTTTTATATCCCCACCAATTATTGGGGCAATATATTGTGATTTGTCTTCGCCTGTGACACGCCCAACCGCATTGGTCAGCAATACCGTTTGCCCCGCTGCACCCTTCATTTGTTCATCAAATCTTTTTTCCAGTCCCGTTATACCGGTTGTTAAAAAAGGTGCATTTGGAACCGATTTTTGGGGCGCACCAACATATCCAAATATCTGTGCGCCGGCGGGTCCCATTTCATATACGCGCCCATATCCGCTTTCCACATGCAATCCTGCCAGATTTCGTGCCTGTAATTTTGCCAGTGTTCCCCAATCGGTATTTTCACTGACCAAAACCGGTTGAAATTTAAGTTGTTTTTTTACCTTGGCGCGTATTTTTTCAACTTTTTTTGGTTTTATATTTAATTCCTTGGCGACGATATCAATCAAAGAATTTACATCATGTGTTTCTTCTGGGATTATATATATACGATAAATTGGCATATCGCGCGATATAGGTGTACCACTTGCCGACAGTATTTTACCGCGTTCTGGCATATTAATTTGTATTCTGAACGAGTTGTTTTCACTTTTTCTTGTGTATTCCTTATAGTTAAACAATTGCATTTGCAACATTCTTAACACCAACAAAGATGTTAAAACCACCCCACCCGTCAGGAACAATGCGCTTCTTCTGTCAAAAGTTCGGGCGACTTCTTTATCTATCATTTGTCACCCTTTTGCTTAGTGTTATAATCGGTGTATATAAAATACTGGTCCATAAAAACATCCATATCGTATCGACCAAATTCCACCACCCCACATTATGCAAGAATAATAACAATAATCCAAAACCAATAAATACCATAAATATTAAAATACCATTTCCATCGGCACGCGTTATATCTATTATATTTTGAAACCCGTTTATTGCATACATCAGGCAATATAACGCCAACCAAAAGCACCCTGTTCCAAATTTATAGTCTATAACAAAACACATTATCGCCCCAAACGGTGCAAACCATGCGGTTGGGCGTGCAAAACAATAGTAAAATATGGGAATAATTGCCAAAAAACCGGCCTGATTCCAGAATGGCCCCGATAAACGCCACAGTCCGATTGTTAATAAAAACGGCCAGGCTTTGCGCAGAAAATTAACTATATTTTCTTTGTTCATTTATATTTATCGTTTATATCAAATTGTAAAACCATAACGCGTGATATCTGGGCGGGTTTAAGCACATTAATATCTGTATTATTAATCATTTCCCCAACCAAGATACCGGCGGGCAACACCCCACTAATATTACTTGTGACCAGTTTAAGACCCTTGCTGGCCTGAAATTCTGGGTCACTAAAAAATCCGATATTTGGGTATTTTGAACCATCTCCGCGCATAAAACCATACACCTCGGATCCGACAATTCTTACCGCGATATTAGAATCAGAATCAGTCAACGCGCGCACCCGTGCAAAATCAGGCGCGGCATCAATTACAATCCCAACCAGTTTTTGATCCATGGATACAACGACCATATTTGGTTCGATATCATCATTTGCCCCACGATTAATTATAAATGTATTATGCCCAATTGCGCTGTTGCCCAGTATAACATCGGCAATAACAGTATTTTGCGGAATTGTTTGAACTGTATTTAATTCCCTGTTCAGTTTTTTATTTTCATCAATTGCGACCTGACACAGGTTCTGATTGGCCAGTGCTGCATCCAGTCGCACGCGCAGTTCTTCATTTTCCTGACGCAGGTTTGAAACATCGCCAATGCCATTGATTGCAGTGCCTATGACGCGAATTGGCCATGTGATAACATTCCCGACCCACTGTGCAACAGGCACCACCACATGTCCCGCCGCATTCATTAAATGATAGTCAGGCTTAGCAATCATAATATATATGAACAGAACCGGCAACACCGCCGCCGCGGCCGCAGACTTAATCAAAGGGTATAATTTGGAAGATAATTTATTCTGGTTCATCGGGCATACTTTAATCCCTAAAACCCAAATATTCAATAAAAACTTGATTTTTCATTTATTTATGCCAGAATATAGGGCAGTCAAACTGGCAGGCATTGCCATCAGACTGTAAAACTATCTAGTAAAAAAAGGATATAAAATGCCAAAATTAAAAACAAAGTCATACTTGAAAAAGCGTGCGTCTATGACCGCGACCGGTAAAATCCGTGTTGCCCGTAACGCCCACAAGAAGCTGTTGCGTAAAAAATCCGCTCGTGCAAACAACGCGGGTTCAAAACCACAGTACTTAAACGATAACATGGTCGGTCAGGCTAAGATTCTGGCTCCATATGGTTTGAAATAATAGGGGGCGAATATGGCAAGAGTAAAACGCGGAACAACCGTAAAACAAAAACATAATAAAATTTTGGCGCGTGCCAAGGGTTACTTGGGCCGTCATCATTCCACATATCGCGCTGCCCGTGAAAAAACGGAAAAAGCAGGACAGTATGCATATCGCGATCGTCGTGTAAAAAAACGCGAATTTCGTGGTTTGTGGATTGTTCGTATCAATGCCGCAGTGCGTGCAAATGGTATGACTTACAGCCAGTTTATGAATGGCTTAAAGAAAGCAGGCGTTGCCCTGGACCGCAAGGTTTTGGCCGAAATGGCATATGCGGGTGATGCAAACTTCATCAAATTGGTTGATACAGCGAAACGATTTATCACTGCCGAAAGCAAATAATACCTTGTCGGCAGGTATCTGTTTTGTCATAATAAAGCCGTCATGTGACGGCTTTAAGTTTTTTTATAACAGGTGTTAAATCAGGAAAGAAGTTATGCAGGAACAAATAAAAAATATAACCACATTGGAAGAATTGCAGGCGCTTTATACCGCGACCTTTGGTAAAAATGGTACAATGACCGCGCGCCTGAAAGAAATGAAGAATCTAGACAACGAAGCGCGTGCAGCCTTGAATGCGGAAAATTCACTGCTGCGTGAATTGTTCAAGACGCGTCAAAATGAAATAGAAAATGAAATTTTGATGGCTTCACTGGAAAAACAGAAATTGGATGTGTCATTAAATCCAATGCCCGAAAATCGCGGCACATTGCATCCTTTGACACAAAGTTTCAAGGAAGTTGTTAATATTTTTGAATCATTGGGTTATACATATATGACCGGTCCAGAAATCGAAGATGATTGGCATAACTTTACGGCTCTGAATACACCAGCACACCACCCCGCCCGTGATATGCAGGACACATTCTTTTTACCAAATGGTAATGTGATGCGCACCCAGACATCTGCGGTTCAAATTCGCGCGATGGAAAAAGACGGCGTGCCAATAAAAATGTTCACGGTTGGTCAATGTTATCGCAAGGAACTGGATGCAACACATTCTGCAATGTTTGGGCAAATAGAAGGTCTTTATATTGACACTGTCGAAAAGGGAATAAATTTATCCGATATGTTGGCAACGATGCGAACTTTTGCGTCTAAATATTTTGAAAAAGACGACCTTGAACTAAGAATTCGTCCATCGTACTTCCCTTTTACCGACCCATCAATTGAAATAGATATGAAATTTGGTGGCAAATGGATGGAATTATTGTGTGGCGGTATGGTTCATCCAAATGTGCTGAAAAATTGTAATATCGATCCAGATAAATATCAGGGGTTTGCATTTGGTTTTGGTTGGGCGCGCTTGGTAATGATTAAATACGGTTTGAACGATATACGCGCGTTCACAGATTCAGATGTGCGTTGGTTAAAAAACAGTGGCTTTTAATACGGGGGTATAATTATGAAATGGACATATGATTGGTTGCAAGAATATTTGAATACGGACGCGGATGCGCAAACCGTATCTGAAACACTTACCCGTATTGGATTAGAAGTGGAAGATTTACAATCCCCTATATCACCAATTGCGGCAAAAATTGTTAAATGTGAACCACATGAAAACAGTGATCATTTACATGTTTTACAGGTTGATGATGGGGCGGGCACGCTTCGTCAGGTTGTGTGTGGTGCGCCAAATGCCCGTGTTGGATTGATATCTGCGCTGGCGGTGCCGGGCTGTGTAATCGCGGGGCATGAAATTCAATCTGGTAAATTGCGTGGTGTGTTGTCTGATGGTATGATGTGCAGTGCCCAGGAACTGGGGATTGGTGAAGATCACAGCGGTATTATTGAATTACCATCTGATACCGTTATTGGTTCTAATGTTATTGAAACCAAGACGGTTTTCGAAGCAGGAATTACACCAAATCGTCCGGACTATCTGTCGGTGCGTGGAATTGCGCGTGACTTATCGGCCGCGGGTATAGGTACATATATCGCACCAACGGACAAGGCGTTTGAAAGCGTTTCCGGTACGCGTCGCGTTGTATTAAAAACAGATAAATGTCGTGCATATAAATTGATTGAAATTAATGATATTACCGTCAAGCCAAGTGATAAAAAAATCGCATCCAGATTGGCGGCAATTGGCATCAATCCAAAAAATGCACCAATTGATGCAACAAACTATATTTGCTATGACATGGCCCAGCCTATGCATTGCTTTGATGCGGACCAAATTGATGGCGATATCATTGTTCGTATGGCAAACAACGGGGAAAAATTTACTGATTTATTCGGAAATGAACATGAATTGACGGACCAAGATATGGTTATCGCCGATAACGTTGGTATTTTAGCGCTGGCGGGTGTTGTTGGTGGCGCGCGCGGTTCAACAACGGATAAAACCAAGAATATAATATTAGAATCCGCATATTTTGACCCTGTATCCGTTCGTAAATCTGCGAAACGTATTGGTATGTCAACCGATGCCTCATATCGATATGAACGTGGAATTGACCCGACTATAACAGGTATTGCCGCAATGCGTGCGGCGGACATTATTATGTCGGTCTGTGGTGGTAAAATTGTCGGCACATTTGCAGCTGGCACAGACCAAGCTCCGGATATTAAAATTGACTATACTCCAAAATACTTTTCGCAAAAAATTGGTTTTGATATGGATGCAGATACCCAGAAAACCATATTGGAAAATCTGGGGTACACAATAAAAACCAATGGCGATAAGTGGACTGTAAAACCACGCCCTGCGCGTGTTGATGTTGAAATCCCGGAAACAATTGTTGCTGATTTGGTTCGTATTTATGGTTATGAAAAAGTTGGCCTTAAAAAAATGCCGGACAGCACAACAAATACTTTTCATCGGGACACAGATTTAGAATTAAAACAAAAATTGGCAAATCGTGGATTGAACGAAACAATTACATTTGGTTTTGGCAATTCTGTTGTTGAAGAATTGTTGACCGATAAACCAATTATAAACATAGCAAATCCTATAATTGTTGATTTGAATACCGCGCGTAATTGTTTGTTGGGCAATTTGTTAATTGTTGTTTCAAACAACGAAAAACGCGGCTATGCAGATTTGTCATTGTTTGAACTGGGACCAGTTTTTGATGGCGATGCGCCAACGCAGCAGCATACACAAATCGCAATCGTAAGAACCGGTGCTTTATCACCAAAGCATTGGACCGGCCGTAATCGTAATGTTGATATTTATGATGTTAAGGCTGATTTGATTGCACTAATGTCGGGCCAGCGTTTTACTGTATCGACTGAAAACGCACCAAAATGGGCGCACCCATACCGCTATGGTGCAATTATGCAGGGTAAAAAACGGATTGCAGAATTTGGTGAATT
>JAZLDK010000073.1:0-2229 GCA_045614725.1 Candidatus Enterousia sp. | reverse complement strand
TCATTCGCATTCACGATATTACATTATTCCTTAACGGTAGTGTCCCATTTAATTACAATGTTGATGATTTCAAACGTGATTATCCTTTGTTGTATTACGCCTTCCAATCCGGCAAGGCTCTTCCGTTTGCCGCCCAAAGCCTATTGACAACGGGGTTGAATCAATGGGATGAGGTAACGCAGACAGGCAGCTATAACAATCAAGGCGAATTCAATGAGCATGACTACGACCAACTATGCACGGTCAACCCGGTGCATATCATCCCCGGTGCTACCTACTTTTACAACTGCCCGGTGGGTAACAGAGTCATCTACTATGATGCTTCGATGAACTTTATCAACCGTGTATTGCTTACAAGCATGACCACCTTCACGCCCCCACCCGGGGCGGCGTGGATGCAATTTAACTTCGGCGCGACATACGGCACGACCTATAACCACGACATTTGCATCAACATTTCCGGCCCGCGCAACGGTCAATATGAACCGTATATCCAAAGCCAAACGGACATCAACCCGGCCACGTGGCGCGATACGGATAACAATTTGATATTCCCGTATGGTGGTATGTTCGGGTTTGGCGCAAATTACGATTTCGCAAAAATCGAATTGGATGGTAACATACGCAAGGCAACAAGGGTATTTTTCGAAGTTGATTTGGGACAACTAAGTTTCAATCCGCACGCAACATTGCCGGGGGTATTTTCCGCAAATATATCAACCGCGCATCTTAGCGGCGGAGAAGTAATTTGCGACCGTTATATTGCATCAACGTCCGTTGATGTTGCAACTATGCCCGATAAATCAATTGGGTGTTACAATACGCAATATGCCATTTATATTAAAGATTTGGCATACGATGGAAATGCGGACGCGTTGATTGCATCATTGTCCGGGGTAAAAGCATATTTCGTGTATGCCACCCCGGTCGAAAAGACATTGCAAACGCCCGTTCCGGCAATCTATTTTGTCGGAAACGGAACGGAACAATGGATACCCGAAAATGGTGTCAATCCGTACACGGCTCCGTGCAATTTGCTTGTTCAATATCCGGCTGATGTCGTTTCGGGCATTGTGACGGCCTTGAACAACATGGTTACGGCAAACAACTTGACCGGGCAATTTTCAGTTGTAAACGGAAACGTTGTATTTACAAACTAAAACGATGGAAAGTTCGATAATACTTGACATTGCCAAGGTTGCCGCCGGTGTCTTGACCGGTGGCGGCCTTTGGGCATGGATAAAGGCCCGCGAAGATAAGCGGAAAACCCCGTACGATATGTTCCGCGACCTTCTTACAGAACAAAAAAGATTTTACGAACAACGCAACCAGGACTACGAACGCGAAAAGTTGGATTCGGCCGAAAAATCGTCGGTCATTATGCAATCGCATTTTTGCCGGCACAAATTTTCAGACCCGGACATAATTTGCCCGGTTGACAAGGCCAACGACGAACGGTTGAAAGGCCGTTGCGAAAGACTTGGTTACGGTTGTCCGCTTGATAACGACAAAGACGAAGAAAAATGATTACCGCAAAGTATTTCACAGAATCGGAATTCCGGAAATGTTCGCCGGCTTGTTCCCTTCAAGACATGAATCAACGGTTCATGTGGAAAATAGACAAGGCCCGTGAAATTGCCGGGATTCCTTTCGTGTTTAATTCCGCTTACAGGACAAAGGCGTACGAACTTGCACACGGGCGCACGGGTACGGGGCCGCACACAAGCGGATGCGCGGGTGACATCCGTTGCAACTCCGACGAAAACCGGTACAAAATCGTTACGGCCTTGTTGGAAGTCGGATTCAATAGAATCGGAATCGGTAAAACGTACATACACGTTGACGATGACCCAACGAAAAAACCTAATGTCATTTGGCATTATTATGTATAACCCTTTAAAACAAACAATCATGAAACAAAACGATGTCTTGGCGTTGATTACCGCCAAAATTGCCGGACAAGGTTCGGCCGTTGATGCCGGGGGCGCGCTGCCTTTAATCCTTTCGGAACTTGCCAAGGCCGCCGCACCCATTGAAGTAACCGATATTACCGCTTTGACGGGCGAACAATTGGATGCCCTTGAAGTTGGTTCCAAGGTTGCAAAGAAGACCGGAACTGCCAAACACCTGTATGTCGTATCGTACAAGGATGCCGAAAACGGCGGCTTGTGCTTGACGTACACCGACGCGTCCACGGTTGAAACCGTATCGTATGACCATACCGAAAGC
>JAZLDK010000072.1:0-10781 GCA_045614725.1 Candidatus Enterousia sp. | reverse complement strand
GGCGGTGGCCAGGCTGCGGCCCGTATGCCAACAATGACAACTTTGTCCGCCGGTATAAATGCCAGTCAAAATATAAGTAAACCTTCGATTAAAAATGATACGGTTGAAGATACAGAAAAGGATAAAGAGGATAAGCCCGCTGTCGAGAATCCTGCGCCATCGACAAATTGTCGTGATGCATATCGTGAGTGTATGGACCAATTCTGTCTGATGGATGAATCCGAGGGGTATCGTTGCGCATGTTCGAATAATATAGAGGCTTCTAAATTCGTATTGCAGGAAATTCAAAAGATTCAGGACGAGGCATCAAAACTGTACACCGAAGGTGTTGAAATGGAAAAACTGGGTGCCAAGGCAGAGCTGGTTTACCGTAAAGATGAAAAAGAAGGTTCGGACCTGTTTTATGATTGGTTGTATGGTGACGGGGAACAGGATGTGGATGAAGATGCGGGTGATGGTTTGACCGAGGATGCACAAATAGGTGATGCGTTGTTTGAAATGGCATCCGGGTATTGTGCGGCGGAACTTGATGCCTGTGGCGACCGTGCGGATATGGAAAAAACATTGTATAAGCGTCAGGTTGTTGCGGATTGCAAGTCGTTTGCAACATATCTTGATGATCAGAAACGAATGGCCCAGGAAAATTTATCTATTGCCGAGGCTGCGGTTCGTGAAGCGCGAGCATCTATGATAGATATAACAAATAAATATAATCGTATTGAATGCTTTAATGTGTTAAAGGCATGTGTTCAGGACCAGGGTGGATGTGGAACCAATTTTGAAAATTGTCTAGGTAAGGATATATTGAACCGTCGCGCAACCGCGTGTGACAGTGTGTATGATAATTGTATGGCCGTTGCGACCGAGGTTCGACAGGATTGGGACGATGAAGTTGATGAAATCTTGGCGGATGCCCAGAAAAATGCAACCAATTACAGACGGCAAAATTGTATATCTAAAATGAAAGTGTGTCTAGAGGATAATTGTGCCGTATCCAGCAGTGCGATGTGTCTGACGGATAAAGATGTTGCGTTGGAAATTTGCAGGCCTGAAAGTGTTTGCGAATTGGATGCTGGTAAAACCGGTGATGATTATAGTGTGTTGATACAGGCGGTTGGTGTTGCGGTTGGTGATATGTTGTTGGATTTGCGCCATGGTTTTTGTGAAGATGACTTGGGGGCGTGTTTGCGCGAAAAGTGTGGTGATAATTTTGCTGCGCCGGAATGCGTTGGTGTGTCGGCCAGAGAATTGACGGCGATGTGTCCGCAAAATATGTTTTCAACATGTTCGGGGATAAAGGTTGATGTGTTCGAAGCATATGCGTCCGCTGCGCGTATGCAGTTGGATTATAAGTCTATGACGGGATGCGTCGATCGTGTTGGTCAGGTGCTGGCTGAATCCTGTGGCAGTGATATGTCTTGCCTGCCATCGGATGATTTGATTGCTGGGTTGATGGAAATTCCATCGAATGATATGGTCACTTATACCTCTAAAGAAAAGACGAGTGGCAAACGGTCAAACAGGGTGCAGGTCGCTACATTGACCGGTATAGAAGGTTTGCGTGCACAGGTGCGTGAAAATGTGACCAAGGCGGTTAGTGACTTCTTTGCCAAGATTGTACAGGATCCGCGTATCGTAATGTGTCTTGACGACAGTTTTTCGGATAAACAATTAGATGCGACATATAAAGGCCAAACGGTTGTGCCTGGTATTATGGGGGTTGCGGAAACCGTTGCGGAAACACAGGCACAGGCACGTATGTTGCGTGAACTGGATTTAAAGATAGCCGAATTGTCACGCAAACAGGATGTCGAGGAGGCGCGCGAAAATTGTTTTGCAACATATAAAGTGGAAGAAGCATCCGCCAAGGAAAATGAAAACTATACACGTATTTCCAGTGTATCGTTCGAACCGTCTTTGCGTAATTGCCATGTTTGCCGTGTTCAGCAGGTCTGTGAAACCGGTGGAAAATCCAAGGCTGCGGCCGCATTGGAGGCCGCTGCGGGTGGTATGACCGGTGGTGCCGCCATGGGAACCATGGTTAATGCCGGATGGGGTACTGCAATCGGTGGCGCGATTGGTGCCGTTGGTGCGGGCTTGGTCGGTATGGGTGCGGGCGGCAAGGAAACTCATTGTCAGGAAATTGAATCCTGTGAAGACATTAATATGTAATTAGTATTTAGAGGAGAGATAAAAAATGAAAAAAATATTCTGTGTATTAACCTCGGTCGTTTGTGTGACAATGTTAATGTCGGGTATGGATGCAATGGCGGCGGCCAAAAAGACATCCAAGCAATCGGCAATCCAAAAAGGAACGACGATTCGTGAAAAAACATCCGCGACGGGTCTGTATGACCAGGCGTGTTATGATGCGTACTATGGGTGTATGGATCAATTCTGCATTTCTGATAATGAAAGCGGGGGCAGTTGTGCATGCAGTAATCTTAGCCTTGATTATGAAAAGCAATTGGATGAAATACAAAAAACTTTGGACGAGGCTAAACGCGTTTCTACTATCGAGGTTGAAAAGGTCAAAGCAGGGGCCAAGGCTGATATTATCTTCGCGGGTGATCGGCAATATGATGAATTGGGCAATGTGATGAGCCTTGATGAATTGGAAAACAAGAAGTCTCAGGATATTGCCGATTTGTGGAAGACAGCCTATGATGACGAAGAGGATGAAGATTTTTGGGGCGATGGTACAGGTATGGGTAATATTGCCGACAAGGTTGGCGATGATTTGTACAAATCCGCAGATGCCATGTGTGTCGAATTGATGGATGAAGGGTGTTCGAAGGATTTGATGCTGTTGCGCAATATGTATTCGCGTCAAATTGTGTCGGATTGTAAAGGATTTGAAAACGCAATCGCACAAAAGAAAAGTGCCGCCGCCGCCGAACTTAAAAAGGCCGAGGCCAATGTTCGTATCGCACTTACAGAAAGTTTGGAAGAAGCCAATAAATACGGACTTGGCGAATGTATGGTGCAGTTTAAGAAATGTATGTTGACCAATGATGCGTGTGGCGCGAATTGGGAAAACTGTGTGTCAACGATTGCCGATGCGAATATGCAGAATACCAGCGAAAAGTTTGACAGTTCCAAGATGAACGCTGCGGCCAAGTTGGCGGTAAAATCTGATGCGTATGGTATTGCCAATTCAACAATCGAAAGATTAGAGGCCAAAAGACCGGTATGTGAAAGGGTCTTGGACAGCTGTATTTCTGTTCGTAATGATGTTTGGCCGGCTTTCCTGCGCGAAGCCGCACCTACTATCAAAGTTGCAGAAGGCTTGGTCGAATCAAAAATGCGCCAGTCATGCTTGACCAATATTTCTAACTGTATCCAGAAGGCATGTAAAGACGATATTGTGGGCAAGGGAATAAATACAATGGATGCATGCTTGGCATATCCTGATATGGCAAAAAGTTTTTGTAAGGTTGAAATTGAACCTTGTGAAAGGATGGAACCGCTTATCTGGACATATGTGACGGATAAGTTGGCGGCTATGCGTGTGGATGCGTGCACTCAGGAAGTCAAAGATTGCTTTACTGCGGAATCGCGTTGTGGTGAAAACTTCCAGAACTGTATCGGTATGGACTATGATTATATCCATGATATTTGCCCAATCGATACATTGGTTGTCTGTAAGGCGGGCGATAAAGAATTTAACATGGATAAACTGGATTCTATGTTGATGGGATTGTATCTGAACATAGATAACGCGGCCTTGGATCAGTGTCAGGAATTGGTCGACAGAAAGATGGCCGAAATCTGTGGCAGTACAACCGACTGTAATAAATTCGCAACAGACAAGATGATCGGTACTGGTTCGTTGCGCGCACAAAAGGATAATAATCTGTATCGCGTGACGGGTATGATATCTTTTGGTTCTATCAAGATGGGTGATGCATCCGGAACAGTCGCCGATAAGTCCAAGGACAAGACGGTGCGTTTGGGACCGGGGGAAATTGGTGTGCAGGAATATATCGAACAGATTAAACTGAAAAATTCAACTGTCAAGGAAGCCGATGCAATTATTTCTGCGATTGAAGAAGAACTGAATAATATCACGGGAACAATTAATCGCACCATTTCCATGATTGAACAGGACCCCGAAATTCAGTTCTGTGTCAATGGGCGTGATTTGTCCCAGATTACAGGCCAAGATGAGGCGCGTACAACCGCACGGTTCCCAAATCTGTTGAATCAGATTAAGATGCAAATCGCAATCGCGGCCCTGCGTCAGGCACAGGATAACTATAATGCCAAGTTTACCGAAGAAGTTGCCAAAGCGACCGAGGATTCGTCATTGGATTTGGCGCAATATATGTGTCAGAAAATGGCGCAAAACGAGGCGACAACTTTGACCAGCCCAATTGTAGATTTGGCGGAACCGTTCGCAATCGCATACGAGGTTGGTACAGGTCTGAACACGACTGATTTGGCCCAGGGCGGTCGTGCGGTCACGGAACTTGGTGGCGTGAAATTCAAAAACGATGGATATTTGGGTAGTTCGAACCTTGATGCGGGTGGGGCTACCAAGGAAGCAACTGCGATATTCAGTCGTGAAAATCGTACATGTCATATTTGCACGACAACGATTACGCAAAGTTGTAAAACAACCGGCAGTAAATCGTGGTTCCATAATAATCGTAATACGGAATGCGCGACGAATGAACCGATTGAAGTTTGTCGTGATATCAAGATGTAAAAAATCCCCCGTTTGGGGGATTTTTACATAACGAAGTCTTCGCCAAGGTATACTTTCTTGACCATTTCGTCCTGAACAATTTCGGGGGTTGTGCCGTGTTTTAAGATTTTGCCGTCGTGCAGAACATAACTGCGATCCGTAATGCCCAATGTTTCGCGCACATTATGGTCGGTAATAACCACACCCAATCCACGGTTTTTAAGTTGCGATACCAGACTGCGAATTTCATTCACGGCAATCGGGTCGATTCCGGCAAACGGTTCGTCCAGCAATATAAACTTAGGATCATTGGCCAATGCGCGCGCAATTTCAACACGACGACGTTCGCCACCCGACAGTGCGGTCGCAGGACTGCGGCGCAGACTGGAAATCGAGAATTCTTCCAACAGGGAATCGAGTTTCTTTTGGCGCTTCTTTTTGTCGGGTTCGACAACTTCCAGAATTGCCATGATGTTTTGTTCCACGGTTAATCCACGGAAAACACTGTTTTCCTGGGGCAGATAGCCAATGTGCAGACGCGCCCGTTGGTAAAACGGCAGGTGTGTAATGTCCTGGGAATTCAAGAATATCTGGCCGCCGGTTGCAGCCAATTGGCCCGTTATGCAATAAAAGGCGGTTGTTTTGCCCGCGCCGTTTGGCCCCAACAGGCCGACCGATTCGCCCTGACGCGCCTCAAGCGAAATGTCGCGAATGACCATACGCTTGCCGTATGATTTCGATAAATGTTCAATGCGTAGTACAGATTGCTTCATAGTCGTATCACCAATTGTTGGGTTCTTATTTTGTCGCCGTTGCTGGAATCAACACGCACATCGCCCGTTAGTGTAATCGTCTTGCTTGTGCGGTTGTATTTGCCACGCTTGGCGGTTATGTTATCCGTTATAGTTTGGCCGTCGCTTTTGCGGTTGACGGTTCCAGAAACAGTATCCAGCATCACAATGTCGGGGTTGTCATATTCCTGATATCCGGTCGCGGCGCGCAGTTTGAATGGTTCTCCATTCTTGTCGGTGCCGACAAAAGATGCGCCGGACATCTTGAACTGTTTGCTGACAATATCCGTCATGTTTATTGCAGATATCGGGGTCCAAAGTAATTGCTTGGTAAACAGTGAACCTGCAACCAGTGCCGCCACCATCACCAGACCCCAGCCGGTAAAGAAAAATTGCCACAGGCGCTGAAGTCGTCTGTGTTTGGCGAATATAATAAAATTGCGTTTGCTCTTGTGCACAAGCCTAGTTTAGCGCGACCAGAATAAAAATGCAATTTTTATATTTGTGTGGTTGTTTTTTTTATGCTATAATTCAACCTAAGAGAGATGAAAAAACTTTTAGCACTTTTATTTATGGTGTCTTGCGTGACAACGGATGTTGCCATGGGGGCGACGGTTACTATTAAAAAGGCCGCGCCGGTCGCAACACAAAAGCAGGATATTAAACAAGATGGCGCCAGTCTGATTGGTACGGTTTTGACCATGGTATCGGGTGTTAAGGATTTAACTACTAAGCAAAAGCAGTTAACAGAAGAGTGTATCCCATCGGGCAGCGATGTATCGTTCGTTAATGAATTGGTTAAAGAATGGGCCAAAGCCGGCGGTGGTTCCAAGAGCAATTTTGCCAGTGCCTTGAATGCAAATGGACCATGTGCGCGCGACGGTGATTGGGTTGATGATATAGAAGATTATGGTGGACCGGACGAAATTCCAAATCCATGTTATGAAAACTTTAATTCGACCAGTGACAAGGGCGCTATTTGGGAAGGGTATCCTAAGGCTGTTGTGGCCAGATATTGTCCAGATACAGGTGGCGATGAATGTAAAAATAAGGCCACCGTCACAAATCTGTATGATATTATTAATATGATTGATTTTGGACCGCAGGATTATACCATAGAAGAGACAACACGTATCGAAAAATTAACACAGAAAATTGAACATTGTTCGAATGCAAAGATTAGTGCACGCAAGGCCGCTTTGTGGAGTGAGTTCTTGAATACAACAATTTCAGGTGTGGGACAGAAGCGCGATATGTCTAATGTTCTGAATGCTGTCACCCAGGTGACGGGCAGTATGGGTAATGGTGGTGGTTTTGGTGGTGCGCTGCAGTCGCTGGGGGGAATCGCAACACAATTTATTCCGCAATAAAAAACGCCAATAGGCGTTTTTTTTTGAGTCTTTTTTTTTAGGAAAAAATCTTGCAAATAGGTTTATATGTGCTATTGATATAGGTATTCAGAAAGGACCCAAAAAGGAGATTGCAATGTTAGCCCCCAGACATTTGTCGGAATTGTTCACTGTATGCAGTGTGTTGCCTGCACTGGTTGTTATGCCAGCAATGGCGGAAATCCCAGTTATTCAAAGTGGTATTATCACAGGACAGGCTAAAGGCGAAACTGTGACCCAGGCGTTTTACTTTAATCCAACCACGGATATCACGATAAAAAAAGCGTATTTTGCAAATAATTCTAATGTGAATGGACGTAATGAAAACGCTGCGTTTGGTACGGTTGTGTTTTCGCGCGAAGATCATAGCGTGACAATCAAAGACACCGTGTTTGAAAATAATACTAATCTGTATGTTGGTGGTGCAATTGCCAGTTATGGGGATGCTTTCTTTGATGTTAGTGATGCAACATTTAAGGGAAATCATGCGCTGTATGACGGTGGCGCAATTGGAAATTATGGTGGTTTGAATATATCTAATTCCACATTTGACGGTAATACCGCGGATTATGAAGTGGATGAAGATGGCGAATATACCGTCGTTGTAGAAGATTCGTCCGCGATTGGTGGCGGTGCGATTTCTTTGGGGGCTATTTCAAGTACAACCATTGGAAAAATTTCTGAAACAACATTTAAGAATAACCGGTCCGGTACATATGGTGGTGCAATCGGTACGCGTCACGGCAAGGACGGTAATAATGTTGCGGCCAAATTGGATGTTGCGGCAGATTTTGAAAACAATTATGCCCATTTGGATGGTGGCGCGATTTATAATACCTTTTATACAAACAATGGTCTGGGCAAGGGTGATGGCGTGACCGTCACTGGTAATTTTGACGGAAATATCGCCGGCCGTAATGGTGGCGCAATCTATAATGACGGCGCCAAGGATAATAGAGGTAATGGAAATCCTGGTGGTGTTATGACCATAACAGATGCGGACTTTGAAGATAACAATGCCGTGTTGGGTGGTGCGATTTTTAACACCGGTATCATGACCATTAATGGTTCGGAATTTGAAAGGAATCATGCCACGGGCGGTTACGGCGGTGGTGCGATTTATAACGCTGGTACAATGACGATTGATGGGGCCACATTCGAAGAAAACACTTCTGAATTTTCGTTTGGTGCGTTTTCATCAACAACCAGTGCAACTACGACAATCATGAATTCTGTGTTTAGAAATAACACGGCGGGTGATGTTGGCGCGGCTGGATTTTTCTCGAATGCGACATTGACCAATGTTGACTTTATTGGTAATTCTGCAACCGCGACGGCCAAGGGATATGATGGTGGTGGTGCTGTGTTCTTGGGCGCGGTATCTAAAAATGTGTTCACCAATATAGATTTTATTTCTAATACATCCGCGTTGCGCGGTGGTGCGTTGTCCACACGCAGTGGCGATATTGCCAATAACAAGAATGCGCGTTTGGATATTATCGAATCGAATTTCACTGGTAATATTGCTGCAACAACGGGTGGCGCATTTGATAATTATCTGTACAGTTCACAAAAGGATGTGAACGCCGTCTATATCGAAAAGACAAGTTTTGTCGAAAACAAGGCGACCAAGGGTGGGGCGATTTATAACCATGGTCTGGCCGATAAAGAGGGCAATACCGCATCTTTGCGTTTGGCGGATGGCACATTTACGGCTAATATTGCAGATGCGCAGGGTGGGGCAATTTATAACGAGGCTGGCGCAGGTATGACACTGGAAGGTGTAAATACCTTTTCTGGAAATATTGCCAATAATGTTGCCAATGACATTCATAATGATGGTGCAATCAAAATTGCGGGTGGTGTGACCACCTTGGGTGGCGGCATGACCGGTGCTGGTTCCTTAGAGGTTTCTGGTGGTGCCACACTGGATATTGGCATGACCACTTTGGAGCAGGCATCTGTTAAACTGGATGGTATATTGGCGGCGACGGTATTGAATGCAACTGAATTTGCCAAGATTAATGTTGGTGAATTGGTCGCAGGTGAAAATGCCATGTTAAAGTTATCTTTGGGCACTACTGGCATCTATGAAATGTTTGGTGGTGATTATGACATCGATATTGAAGCGGGTGATTTGTATGATGTGACCGTTCAGGGAAAAAATCTGATTGTTGATACAAAGGCCGTTGAAAGTATTATTGCCGAGACTGGACTTACCGCAGGTGCGGCCAACACGATGATTGCGCTGGCAAATCATGATGATGCCAAGGTTCAAGCAGTGTCTTTGGCAATGCAGGAAGTTTTGGCAACGGGCAATGTGGACAAAGTTGAATTTGAAACCAAGAAAATGCGCCCAACGGAAAAACCTGTGGCCCAGGCGGTGTCCGCCAGCACACAAAATCAGGTTCTGTCACTGGCGACGGGGCGTATGGCCGGCGGTATGACGGGCCGCAGTGGTGGTGATGTGAACGCGGAATATGGTGCATGGGCACAGGGCCTGTTTAACAAGGCAAAGCATGCGGACCAATTCCATGGCTATACACGTGGTATCGCACTGGGGTTTGATACGCTGATTAACAATGTTTATACCTTGGGTGTTGGTTATACATTTAATAATACCGATGTTCATGCAAATGACCGTGATACTGAAATCGACAGTAACACTTTGTTCCTGTATGGTCAGTATAAACCGGCCCAGTGGTATGTGAATGGTACTATCAGCTATACAATGTCCGACAATACCGAAAGCACAGAAGTTTTGGGTATGCTGCCAATCGAAGCATCGTATGACAGTGCGGCGTTCGGCGCCCAGGCCATGGTCGGGTATGATTTTGCCACCGGCATGACACCCGAGGCTGGAATGCGCTTCCTGCATGTGTCACAGGATTCGTATCATAACAGCATGGGCAGCAAGATTAGCACCGATGATGTTAACTTCTTGTCCGCGGTTGCTGGGTTAAAGTACGCGTTTGATGTTGATTCGGACACAGTTGTAAAATGGAGTCCAGAATTGCGCGCGGCCATGACATACGATATCGTATCCGAAGATTCTCGTGCGACAATCGTTATTCCGGGAACCGTGCCATATACCGTTGCGGGTGAAAACCTGTCGCGTGTTGGTGGTGAATTTGGAATTGGTTTGACCGCACATTACATGGGACTGGAAGTGTCGTTGAACTATGATCTGGATTTACACAAGGATTATACATCCCAGACCGGTATGGTTCGTTTCAGATATGATTTCTGATGATAAAAAATCCCCCGTTTGGGGGATTTTTTAGCGGTGGGGTAAATTCTCCCCCCGTATGGGGCGGGGGGATAAAAGAATAACAAAAACAATTTTTGAAAAAAATTGCCATCCTGAACTTGATTCAGGATCCAGGTATGCGCGCCCGCGCACAGATAATAATGCACCCATGACCTGGGTCCTGGGGGCAAGCCCCAGGATGACAGGTTTTTATAAACCTGTTGGGGGATGAACTCTCCCCGGTGCGGGGCACCTCCCCGGTGCGGGAGGGGAATTTTTTTAACCAAAACAAAAACTTGTGCTAAAGCTTTTGATAATTTCCTTTGCTGTTATTTTTGCTTTATGATATAATTCGCATGACTTATATTGAAAGGGGAGGATCAATGAAAAAATTATTTTTTGCATTTGCATTGATGGGGATAGTGTCGTCCGCACATGCTGGTAAGTATTCCAGTTTTCTGCAGTGTGTGCAGGCTTTTCATAATGACCAGGATATGTTGAATCAGCTAAACAATGGTGATCCTGAGGTGACGGATGCTGTTTTTACAGGTATCAAAGATATCGACAAAGGGTACGATACCCCAGAAGAACAATACAACGCGATTACGAGTGTGCAACTAGGTGCTGATAAATATGATTATCTGGCTTATCGAAATTATGTT
>JAZLDK010000071.1:0-36407 GCA_045614725.1 Candidatus Enterousia sp. | reverse complement strand
CATGCACCAAGAAAAATGCGCCAATTATCGCCAACACAGATTTCTTGAAATTTTCAACAACAACGCGTTTGATTAACTTGGCGGTGCCTTCGACCGTCTTTAACACGATGTTGCCCGTAAATCCATCCGTGACGACAACCTGGACATTACCGGCACTGATATCATTTGCTTCGACAAAGCCCAGATATTCGTATGGCAATTCATCCTTGTGCGCGGATAAAACCCTGTTCAAATGTTGCAGGGTTTCGTTGCCCTTGGTTTCTTCGGAACCGATATTTAATACCCCCAGTTTCGGTTTTGCCATGTGGCCGATAACCTCGGCATAGACGCTGCCCAAAACGGTAAAGTCAAACAGAATACTTTCATCACACTGAACATTTGCGCCCAAATCCAAAACAACCACACGACTGTCACCGCCACCGGATGGCAACATTGTCGTAATCGCAGGGCGTGATATACCATCAAGTGTCTTTAACGCCAATTTAGAAAGCGACATAAACACACCGGTATTTCCAGCACTGATAACCGCAGCAGATTTACCCTCGCGTACGTCTTTGATAGCCATGTACATTGATGTGTCCTGGGCGTGGCGCAGAATTTCCATAACCTTGTCCGTGCCCTTGACCACATTTGGCGCGTGGATGATTTCGCAATTGCGCGCAACGCGTGGATATTTTTCCAGCATTTTGCGCAAACGCTTTTCATCGCCAAAAACACGAAAGAAAACACCACCTTCGCCATTTTGATACAGGAACTGGTTCATGCCGCCCAAAACGGCCTTGGGACCTTTGTCACCACTCATGGCATCAATTGATATGATTTTTTTTGTATCTGACATGGTATAATGTAAAAAAGCAGAAAAGGCACATTATGCGCCCTGCTTCTGCCTTTTATCCGTGATTAGTTAGATTATTTTGCACCGCATGCAGGACATACATGATGTGGGCGTTTCTTTTCGCCACATGTTTTGCATACACCGCATGGCATTACAGACAGACCATCGTGGGAACGACGCTGTGCGGAACGTGCTTTACTTGTTTTACTTTTTGGCGTTGCCATTTTTTATCCTTTTTATTACTAGCTGTCCTATTCTATTCATTTTCTGCGTATTTGCAAGAAAAACTTTAACCCAAGGGGGATTTTATCCCCCACGGGCAAGATTTAGATATCCAGCAACTGCTGCTGACCATTGCCTTCGCGTGCCAATCTTTCTGCTTTTTCTTCTTCTTTGGCAATTTCGCGAACGCGACGAACATACGCGCCGGTTCCAATTGGTATCAAGCGACCAACAATCAAGTTTTCGTTAATACCAACCAATTTGTCGGTCGAACCGCTGATGGCGGCATCAACCAATACCTTGGTTGTCTGTTGGAACGATGCATTCGATATAAATGAACGCGATGTCAATGATGCACGGGTCAAACCAACCAATACCTGCGAGGCTTCGGCCAAGCGACCACCATCACGCGCAACACGCGCATTTTCTTCTTCGAAATCAACACGGTCAACAACCTGTCCCATCAAGAAACCAGTGTCGCCAGGGTTTGTAATTTCAACACGACGGGTCATTTCGCGTATCAAAATTTCAATATGCTTGTCGTTAATTACCACGCCCTGCAGACGGTAAACTTGCTGAATCTGGTCAACCATAAATGTTGCCAAGGCTTTCTGGCCCAAGATACGCAAGATGTCCTGAGGAACCGGATCACCATCAACCAACTTTTCAGCCTTGCGCACGGTGTCACCACTGCGTACCAACAGGTTTGTACCCTTTGGAACCGCATATTCAACAGGTGCTGTGCCATCTGTTGGTTCGATACGAATGATGATTTTGGATTTGGAATCTTCCAATTCAACCGTACCGTCGATTTCAGCCAACAAGGCAGGATTAGTTGGACGACGAACTTCTAACAATTCGTTAACGCGTGGCAGACCACCGGTAATGTCGCCCGTACGCTTTGCCTGAACAGGGATGCGGGCCAAAATGTCACCAGCAACAACATGGTCACCGTTCGCAACATTCAATACCGAATAGATTGGCAGCAAATATTCTGCAATCTTCTTGCCACCCAAGGAAATAACATTACCCTTGTCGTCAACCAATGTGACCGCAGGTTTTAATGCCTTCTTGGTGTTTGTTTTCCAGTTAATAACCTTGCGCGATACAATACCGGTCATGGAATCAACTTCTTCCTGATATGAAACATTTTCAATCAAGTCGTTGAAGTTTACAATACCGTCCTTTTCAGCGATGATTGTGTTCGAATATGGATCCCATTCGGCCACTTTCGCGCCCTTTTCAACGGAATCGCCATCGTTAACAATCAACATAGATGCATATGGCAGGCTGCTGCTGAACAGTTCTTTGCCTTCGCCATCCACAACCAACAATTTACCATTGCGGCTTAATACAACGATACGGCCAGCACTGTTCTTAATTGTGTTCACGCCAGACAATTTGATTGTACCGGATACTGGGACTTCGATAAAGTGACTTTCCGCACCACCAGCAGCAACACCACCAATGTGGAAAGTACGCAATGTCAACTGAGTACCTGGTTCACCAATCGACTGACCCGCGATAACACCAACCGCTTCGCCAACATGTACCAATGCGTTACGCGACAGGTCCATACCATAACATTTTGCACACAGACCGTCACTGCAACATGTCAGAACACTGCGAACATCAACGGATGGCAGGCCTGATTCATTAATTGCCTTGGATGCGGCCTTGGTAATCAATTCGCCGGCTGGGACAATTACTTCCTTGGTAATTGGATGAACAATGTCATGTGCCGCGGTGCGACCCAATACAACATCACCCAACGCAACAGACAATGTCGAACCCTGATAAACAGGTTTTGCCGTCACGAATTCTGTTGTACCGCAATCGTGTTCGGTGATAACTGTGTTCTGGGCCAATTCAACCAAACGACGGGTCAAATAACCAGCGTCAGCTGTTTTCAACGCCGTGTCGGACATACCTTTACGCGCACCGTGGGTGGATGTAAAGTATTCCGCCATGGTCAGACCTTCTTTAAAGTTCGATATAATTGGAACTTCGATAATAGAACCGTCTGGTTTGGACATCATACCACGCATACCGGCCAACTGTTGAATCTGACGCTTGGAACCACGGGCACCGGACAACGCCATCATGTGGATGGAATTCCAATTGTCACCGGTTGATTTACCCAATGATGCATACGCCATATCACCCAATTTGTCGGTTGTTTTCTGCCACATATCGACCAATTTGTTATAGCGTTCACCACCAGAGAGCAAACCGTTCTGATACTGTTCTTCGATTTCCTGGGCGGTGGCTTCGGATTCGGCGATAATATCTTTCTTTTCCGCAGGAATAACGATGTCGTCATAACCAATGGAAATACCGCTTCGTGCCGCCTGTTCAAAACCTGTGTCTTTCAAAGCGTCCGCCAACAGAATCATGGCCTTGTCACCGCAACGTTCATAAGTTGTGGCCAGCAACGCCTTGATTTCTTTGGCTGGCATAACTTTGTTAACCAAATCGAATTCCATCTTGTCGGATTTTGGCAACAATGCACCCAAAATCATACGACCAGCGGTTGTTTTGTATGTTTTTCCGTTGATACGCGCAACAATTGGTGTGTGCAGTGTAATTGTCTTGTTTTCCAATGCCAATTTCACTTCGTCCATGTTCGCAAAGCGTGGGGACTTGTCATCATGTTCGCCATTAATCAACGAGATATAGTACACGCCCAATACCATGTCCTGGGTTGGAACAATCATTGGCGCACCGTTCGCAGGTGACAAAACGTTGTTCGAAGACAGCATCAAGGTGCGTGCTTCCAATTGAGCCTCAAGCGAGATTGGAACGTGCACAGACATCTGGTCACCGTCAAAGTCAGCGTTAAATCCAGCGCAGACCAATGGGTGCAGACGGATGGCCTTGCCTTCTATCAAAACCGGTTCGAATGCCAGCAGGGACAGACGGTGCAAGGTTGGTGCACGGTTCAACAAAACTGGATGTTCGTGGATAACCTTTTCCAAGATTTCCCATACGACATCTTCGCCGTTTTCAACCATTTTGCGGGCTGTTTTAATTGTGTTTGCATAATCACCGGCCATCAAACGCGCAAATACGAATGGTTTGAATAATTCCAATGCCATTGTCTTGGGCAAACCAACCTGATGCAGTTTCAATGTTGGACCAGACACAATAACCGAACGACCGGAATAGTCCACACGCTTACCCAACATGTTCATACGGAAACGACCGGACTTACCACGCAAAGAATCAGACAATGATTTCAATGGGCGACGGTTCTGGGATACCATTGGACGGGCCTTGTGACCGTTGTCGAACAATGAATCCACCGCTTCCTGCAACATGCGCTTTTCATTGCGAACAATGATTTCAGGTGCATGCATTTCCATAAAGCGTTTCAGACGATTATTACGGATAATTACGCGACGATACAAATCGTTCAAGTCAGATGCCGCAACATGACCCGCATCCAATGTGACCAATGGACGCATATCTGGTGGAATTACCGGAATAATGTCCGGCATCATCCATGCAGGTTCTGTCTTGGAATCCAAGAACGCTTCGACCAGTTTCAACTGTTTAATAATAGATTTGCGTTTCGCTTCGGATTTTGTTTCGGATAATTCCGCGCGCAGACGTGTGCGTTCATCACCCATATCCAAATTCGCGATAATAGAGCGCACACCTTCGGCACCAATGCCAACATGGAATGCGTCCGCACCAAATTCTTCAACAGCCGCCTGATATTCATCTTCGCTGATGACATCGTACTGTTTCAAATTAGTTAAACCTGGTTCAATAACGATATAGGCATCGTATGAAATAACCTGTTCCAATTTCTTTTGTGGCAGATTATTCAACAATGTGGCAATTTTGCCTTCGCGCAGGAACCATGTGTGCGCCACAGGCATCGCCAATTTTATGTGTCCCATGCGTTCGCGACGAACCGATGAAGAGCCAACTTCGACCCCACAACGTTCACAAACAACGCCACGGAACTTAATTCTTTTGTATTTACCACAGGCACATTCGTAATCCTTGACAGGTCCGAAAATCTGCTGGCAGAACAAACCTTCTGCTTCTGGTTTCATCGAGTGATAGTTAATTGTTTCTGGTTTTTTAACCTCACCATGTGACCAGGACAAGATTTCTTCGGGGGATGCAATTGTAATGCGCAAGGCATCAAACTGTTCCTTAGTTTCAATTTGTCCAAATATCTTTTGCAACATATTGCTCATTATATTTCGCTCCTTTCAGTCGCTTAAAGAGTTGTTAGTGGTTAGTTATTAGTTGCTAGGGGTCCCCAACCCAACATGGGGCCGGGGAACACTAACCACTAATCAATTTTCTTTGGTGTCATTGCCAGACCCAATCCACGCAATTCGCGAACGAATACGTTGAATGCTTCTGGTGTGCCGGTCTGGATATCATCGCTGCCGGAAATGATGGATTCATACATCTTGTTTCGGCCGGCAATATCGTCAGACTTGACCGTTAACATTTCGCGCAGCAGATGGGCGGCACCGTGTGCTTCCAATGCCCACACTTCCATTTCACCCAAACGCTGGCCACCCATGTGGGCCTTACCAGACAATGGTTGTTGTGTGACCAAAGAATAACTGCCGGTGGAACGTGCGTGAATCTTTTCATCAACAAAGTGATGCAGTTTCAGCATGTACATAACACCAACCGTCACAGGACGCGCAAACTTTTCGCCGGTCATACCGTCGTACAGGTCAAACTGACCCGTTTCAGGCAAGCCCGCCAATTTCAGCATGCTGCGAATATCTTCTGGGGTGGCACCGTCAAATGTTGGGGTCGCCATTGGAACACCGTCACGCAACAGGGCCGCTTCGGCACGAACATCTGTGTCTGTCATTTTATCCAGTTTTTCAGATGTTTCTTTGCCATAGATTTTACCCATTACATTGCGCAGGTCATCCGTGACCGCACGTTTAGCCTTGACTTCGTCCAAAACCGCACCAATCTGGGCACCCAATGTGCGGGCCGCCATACCAAGGTGGGTTTCCAAAATCTGGCCAATGTTCATACGTGAAGGCACGCCCAATGGATTCAACACCAAATCAACCGGTGTACCATCGGCCAAGTGTGGCATATCTTCGACAGGAACAACCTTGGATACAATACCCTTGTTTCCGTGACGACCAGCCATTTTGTCACCCGGCTGCAATTTCATCTTGTGTGCGATGTATACTTTTACTTCTTTCAATACACCCGCGTTCAACGAATTGCTTTCTGTTGCCTTGGCGATTTCAGCATCCGCTTTTTCATTCAGGGCCTTTAATTTGATTACATGCTGTTCGCGCAATTCATCAATTTTAGCCTGGGCTTCTTTGTTGCCAACAGACAGTTTTTTAACATCTGATGGACGAATGCCTTCGAATACTTCGCCTGTTAATTTCTTGCCAACGAATGGTTTCAAACTGCCGGTACCGGATTCGATAACCATGTTTTCTGCAATCTGGAATACCTGATCAGCAAAGCCCTTTTCGATAATAGCGATTTCTTCTTCGCGGTCTTTGTTAATCTTTTCGATTTTTTCCAGTTCAATCATCTGGGTACGTTCGTCTTTTTTAACACCATGACGGGTCAAAACATTAACGCCGATAACCGTACCTTCTTCGTTTGGTCCAACGCGCAGGGATGTGTCCTTAACATTCAAGGCCTTTTCACCAAAGATATTGCGCAACAGTGCTTCTTCTGGGGTTAACAGTGTTTCCGATTTCGGAGAAACACGACCAACCAAGATGTCGCCCTGCTTTACACGTGCGCCAACATAAATGATACCGGATTCGTCCAGATTCTTTAATGCTTCTTCGCTGACGTTTGGAATATCGCGTGTCAAAGATTCTGGGCCCAACTGGGTGTCGCGAACCTTGAATTCTTTTTCAACGATTTTCACAGATGTAAATACGTCATCGCGTGAAATGCGTTCGGAAATAACGATAGAGTCTTCGTAGTTATATCCACGCCATGGCATGAACGCAACCAGAACATTGCGACCCAACGCCAATTCACCATAATTCATAGAAGAACCGGCTGCAATGATGTCGCCCGCCGATATGCGATCGCCAACCTTGACCAATGGTTTCTGATGAATCAGGGTTTCGCTGTTGCTGCGTTCGAATTTTTCCAGATTATAGATATCTACACCTGTCACAACATTGCGGCTGTTCATACATTTAACCACGATACGGTTTGCATCAACGGATTCAACAACACCACTGTGTTTTGCAACCTTACCAGTGCGGGAATCACGTGCAACCTCGCGTTCAATACCGGTACCAACCAATGGTGCCTGAACACGCAACAAAGGTACACCCTGGCGCTGCATGTTAGAACCCATCAAGGCACGGTTCGCGTCGTCGTTTTCAACGAATGGAATCAGACCTGTGGCGATGGATACCACCTGACGTGGTTCAACGTCGATTAAGTCAACTTCGTCCTTGGACACCATGGTAAATTCACCGTCAACACGGGCAGTGACTGTGTCTTCTGCCAAAACACCATCTTTGGTTGTTGGGGTGTTACCCTGGGCAATTTTATGACCCAATTCTTCATCCGCGGTCAGGTATACCATCTTGTCTGTGATACGGCTGTTTTCAACAACGTAATATGGTGTTTCGATAAAGCCATATGGATTGACACGCGCATAGGTTGACAAGTGGTTAATCAGACCAATATTCGCACCTTCTGGGGTGTGAATTGGGCACAGACGACCATAATGTGTTGGATGAACGTCGCGGACATCAATGCCGGCACGTTCACGATTCAAACCGCCAGGACCCAACGCAGAAATCACACGCTTGTGTTCCAATTCCGCCAATGGGTTATATGCGTCCATAAACTGGGACAACTGAGATGTTCCCAAGAATTCAGATACCAATGACATTAATGGTTTTACATTGATAACATCCTGGGGCTGCATATTGGCAATGTTTGGACTGGACAAAGCTTCGCGGACCAGACGTTCGATACGAACCATACCGGTGCGGAAATTCTGTTCCAGCAATTCGCCAACTGTGCGAACACGACGATTGGACAGGTTATCAATATCATCAACGGTATCCTTGCGGTCGATAATATTTGTTAAAGTTTTCAATACAGCCAAGAAGTCGCCCTTGGTCAACAGACGTTCGTCTTCTGGTTTTTTGCCAGAATCAATCTTTAAACGCTTGTTCATCTTGAAACGACCAACCGCGGACAAATCATAGTATGCAGGTTCAAACCCCTGGCGCATGAACAGATTGATTGCCGCTTCCAGTGTTGGACGTTCACCCGGACGGATGATGTTATAGATTTCAATCAATGCTTCTTCGCGGTTTGTGGTCTTGTCGGCCATCAAAGTATTGCGCATATGGGCACTGATTGTATTGTTATCAATGGAAATCAGGCTGATTTCTTTGATATTCATTTTGTCCAAATCGTTCAATACTTCTTCGGTGATTTCTGTACCCGCTGGGAATACAACTTCGTCGCCAGACATAATTGGGTCAAACAGGTATTCACCGACCAAGGATTCTGGCAAGATGCCGAATTTCTTGGATGTGTCCATAATCTTTTTCAATCGCTTTGCGTTCAGACGGTCGCCCTTGGATGCCAATGCTTTTTTATCCTTGGGGTTGAACAAATCATAATTCAAGCGATATTTGTCCAAACCTTCGAAACTTGCGGTTTCGCCGGCCCAGAATTTACCGTCAAATGACAATGGGATGCGTTTGTAAAATGCCGACAGAATTTCTGTATCAGACATACCACGAATAGAAGGCTTGCGTGGTTCCGCCAACCATTTCTTTTCATCTTCGGCCGCTGGCAAGCAACGCAACAGTACGGTTGCAGGAATCTTGCGACGACGATCGATACGAACATAGATTACACCCTTGGATTCTTCAAAATCAATCCATGAACCATGTTCTGGGATGATACGCGCAGTATATGTGATTGGGTTTCCAGCAACTTTTGCTTCTTTGGTTGTTGCAAACACAACACCCTGGGCACGGTGCATCTGGGAAACAATCACGCGTTCCACGCCCGATGCGATAAAGCTGCCGCGTTCGGTCATTAACGGCACTTCGCCCATAAATATTTCTTGTTCCTTGATATCGCGCAAAGTCTTTTTGCCATCTTCGGCGACGTCCCATAAAATCAATCTCAGCTTCAATTTCAGCTTGCTGGAGTATGTCATGTTGCGCAACATGCATTCTTTCACATTGTACACAGGTTTATCCAATGTGTATTCCACAAATTCCAGGTCGGCAATGCCGGCATAGTCTTTGATTGGGAACATGGAAGAGAATACATTCTGCAACCCCTTGTTCTTGCGGTTTTGGGGTTCGACATCCGCCTGCAAGAAATCCTTGTAGGAATCATATTGTATTTCAACTAAATCGGGAAGCGGAGTTTGCAAAAAACTTTTACCAAAAGATTTTCTAAGTTTCTGGATAACTGCCATCGGTTTTAATCCTTTTTTCTGTGCGTTTCGTGCAAACGTGCGACATGTGTATGTCGCTATTTTTTTCTTTGTGTATTTTACGCCTTTGTGCCCGCATGGGATTTTCTTCCCACGCGGGCGGCGTTTTGGCCGAATTTATTCGACCAGATTTGTTCTAGAACCATTTGGTTCCATGATTGAATTATTTCAATTCAATCTTGGCACCAGCTGCTTCCAATGTTGCCTTCAGCTTTTCAGCTTCGTCTTTTGCAACACCTTCTTTGACAGCCTTAGGTGCAGATTCAACCAAAGCTTTTGCTTCGCCCAAACCCAGACCTGTGATGTCTTTTACAGCCTTGATAACAGCCAATTTGCCTGCGCCTGCATCAACCAAGACAACGTCAAATTCTGTCTTTTCTTCTGCAGCAGCAGCAGGTGGACCAGCAGCAACTGCAACAGCGGCAGCAGCGCTTACGCCCCATGTTTCTTCCAATGCTTTGGACAGTTCAACTGCTTCCAAAACAGTCAATTTTGACAATTCTTCAACTAATTTCTGAATGTCTGCCATTTTTTTACTCCTATTTGGGTAGGTCAGAACAGATTCGCTGTTCTGATTTTATTGTTCTTTTTTTCCATACTCTGCCGAAACACGTGCCAAGCGTGAACCAGGTTCAACCAAGATACGCGCAATAGTACCACGAATTTCCAACAGGGAAGGAAGCTTGGATAATTGCATAACGCCGTCCGCGTTCAGAACGTCTGCATCCATTTTACCACCAACGATTGTCAAATTTGGGTGTGTTTCCGCAAATTTAGCCAATACTTTGGTGACCGCCAAACCATCAGTTGCAACAGCAACCGCAGTTGGACGCTTTAACATATCGGATACAGGTTCAAAATCGGTGTCTTTTAACGCCAATTTCATCAAACGGTTTTTGACAACTTTGAATACGGAAACCAATGGGCGCAATTCATTACGCAGGCCTTCGAATTCTTTTACAGTCAAACCATGGTTTTCAATGATGAAAACACCGTTTGCTTCTTTCAGGGACGACTGCAACGCTGAAATCAAATCTGATTTTTCTTCGCGTCTCATCTATTTTTCCTTCAAGCTTCTGTTTTGTTAACTTTCCATCCAAGGTTGCCCTTGGGTGGGGCTTCGTTTCCTGCCCCAAAGAATTTTTCTTTGTCTATGATGGAAATTAAGTGACATTGTTGTCGCACCATCAGTCTTGGACAGAAATCTGTTTTTGCGACCGGGGGAGGTGCCCCCCAATCGCAATTAATTATTTTGCATCTACTTTCAGACCTGGGCCCTGGGTTGTAGCAACCGAGATACCCAAGATATACTGACCCTTGGCAGATGCAGGTTTGATTTTCTTTAACTGATCAATCAAAGCATTTGCATTTTCAACCAATTTAGCGGTTTCAAATGACATTTTACCAATACCCGCGTGGATGATACCCTTCTTTTCCGCACGGTATTCAATCTGACCAGCCTTGGCGGTGGCAACCGCTTCTGCAACATTGTTTGTCACAGTGCCCAATTTTGGATTCGGCATCAAGCCCTTAGGACCCAATACACGTGCAATTTTGGACATCTTTGGCATCATGTCAGGTGTTGCGATAACACGGTCAAAGTTGATATTGCCCGCCGCAACCGCTTCGATTAATTCTTCACCGCCAACAACATCGGCACCCGCTTTCTTGGCTTCGTCCTGGGCATTTACTGTGAAAACAGCAACGCGAACGGATTTACCCGTGCCATTTGGCAAAGACAGCATACCACGAATGTTCTGGTCGGCCTTGGTCACATCGATACCCAAACGGATAGCGATTTCCAATGTTTCATCAAATTTCTTGGATGCATATGTGCGCAATGTTTCGATTGCTTCATCCAAAGCATATACTTTTTCAGTATCCAAGTTTTTCCAAGTCTGTTGTTTCTTAGTCAGTTTCATGATATTACTCCTCTACCTTTACGCCCATAGAACGACACTGACCCGCGACAATGTTCATAGCGGATTCAATGGAAGAGCAATTCAAGTCTGGCATTTTTGCTTCGGCAATTTCTTTCAGTTGAGCCTGAGAAATTGTACCAACAAAATCGCGACCTGGTTTGTGGGAACCGATTTTCAATTTCAATGCTTTTTTGATATAGTACGATACAGGTGGCAATTTCATAATGAATTCGAAACTGCGGTCTGTGTAAACAGTGATAATGCAAGGAATTGGCATTCCTGGTTCTTTATCAGCCGTTTTATCGTTAAACTGTTTGCAGAATTCTGCGATGTTTACACCAGCAGCACCCAACGCCGGACCAATAGGAGGCGCAGGATTAGCCTGTTTTGCAGGGACGACCAATTTGACCAATCCCTTAACTTCTTTTTTTGCCATTTTTCACTCCGTTTTTTTTCGTTTGTGTCGTGGTACGATATGGCGTATCTACCACGGTTTGCTGTGATTTTACATGATATTTTTCAGAAAACCACAAAAATCTTTATACGCGTTCGACCTGACTAAATTCCAAATCCATGCTGGTTTCACGACCAAACACCAGAACCGTCACAGTCATTTTTTGCTTTACATTATCAACTTCGGATGCAACACCGTTAAAACCCGCAAATGGCCCGTCGATAACATGAACTTCCTGTCCAACTTCGTATTCGACATCGTCCATGACGACCGCACCCTCTTCCACCTGTTTCAACAGGCGACGCGCTTCTTCTTCGCTGACCGCGATTGGTTTGTTGCGCGCACCCAGGAACATAACAACCTGGGGAATCTGTTTTACCAATGTAAAGGTTTCGTTATTCATAACCATCTGGACAACGATATAGCCAGGAAAGAATTTCTTTTCGGATTTTACGCGTTTGCCGGCCTTAACCTCGGTCACTTCGCGTGTTGGAACCAAAATTTCACCAAACAGCGCATTCAAACGACGCTTATCAATCTGTTCGCGCAGACCACGCGCCACTTTATCTTCGCAGCTTGTATGAACATTAACAACATACCATTGCATTTTTTCTTCCATCTGTGCTTCCTTTGCCCGTTTTGTTTAGAAAATCCAACCAACAATAGCGTTCAACAAACTGTCCACCACGAAGAAGAACAGTGCCGCCGCCGCTGAAAACACTAGAATCATAATTGTCGCACGAACAACACTGTCACGCGATGGCCATACAATCTTGAACCATTCACGACGAACCGACTTAAAAAATTCCAGTACTTTCTTCATCAAAACCATCCATTTTATGTGCGTGTAAAAGCGCCTACAACACGCAGACTTCCGCGCATTTTAACCTGGCAGGGGCAGAAGGAATCGAACCCTCATCCGCGGTTTTGGAGACCGATATTCTACCGTTGAACTATGCCCCTGTAAACCCACCAAACACCTTGTACACCAATGCGTATTCTGCGACAGAATAGCATACGAATACAAAAAATCAAGTGGAAATATTATAATACTTTTTCCCCCTTTACGCAAGACCATTTTCAAACCAACAACACAAACACTTTGTATTTTGAAACTTTTTTACTTGCGCACATGGGGGCTTTTTGTCTACAATCATTTTAATTAAGAGAGAGGAAGTCGTGAAAAACCGCATAGAACCGCCGATTTTACTGTCAAGATTACTGGTGTTTGTTTTAGCCATGTCGGTGGTCGTGTTGTTTGCGTTGGGAATAACATTGAAAAACATGTTCCCTCTGAACAGACCCCAGATATTTTTTCTGACCGCGCAATTGCGAGATAATGTAGAGGTACGAATCATCGAAATGCCAACCGACGATGCATATGCCGACCGATATGTTCGCGCATTTATACGCGAATACATTCGTGCCAGAAACGAAATATTACCTGAATCAAAAATTATGAACAAAAAGTGGAACGCCAAGGATGGGCTGGTAAAAATCTGGTCAACGGATGATGTGTACAAGACTTTTTCCGGCACAAGCACCGTAAATTCAATCAGGCGACATGGTGTTCAGAACCTGGCGCTGTCATGCACGGTTGACTTTATTAATTCGGAACCAATAAAGTATCTTAAACAAGAACAATTGTACCAGATAAAACTTAGGTATAATTGCGCAAATAATGCTGGACCTTTGTCTACAAAAGATTATACAATTGCATTAAGATTGGTATCGGGTGACATCGAAAAGATAAAATGGACAGACCGCATCGAAAACCCACTGGGGTTGCGCGTGTCAGAATACAAAATTACCGATGGCGGGCTTGACCCGTTGGATAGTTTTGTGATAAACAAATAAAATAAAGAACGGAAGGATTGGTATGACAATGGCAAAATTATTTAAGTTTAATATGCTGACACTGTGTTTGGCGGCAACACTTAGTGTGTCCGCATATGCCGAGGCTGGGACCTCGTATGGCATACAAGAGGCATGGGACAATCCAACCGCAAACATGGCAATGGGCAGTTCCAAGCCTGGATACGCACAACTGTCTTGGTCAACGGGCGCGGTTTTGCCAATCAAATTACGCAACGGCATGATTACAATGGTGACACTGCCAAACGGCGAACAGATTGTTGATGCCCAGGTTGGTGACACAGGTCAGTTTGATATTGATGCAACTCAGGGCGAACGAACAATGTTCATATCGCCCAAAGCAAGCAATCAGGGTTCGGATACAAATATGATTGTGACGGGCGCATCCGGCAATCGTTATGTTTTCTATCTGCGGGCGGAACCATCCAATTCAAGCGAAATTACATATTCCCAGGTCGATATTGTTCTGGATGGTAATGGCGCATTGCCTATGATGGGTGCCCAGCCAACAACGGGTGCTTCGGGTTCTATATTCAAAAAGGCACCAGCCGCGGCAACCAACACAGTTGGGGTTGACGGTGAAGATTATGGTTGGATTAAATCTATGAAGATTGACCCATCGGAATTCCGTTTTGATTTGGATATTTTTGTTCCAAATCCGGACGATTATGTTATCGCACCTGAACGCGTATGGCGCGACAGAATCTTTACATATATCGACTTTGGCGACAAAGTTATCGCCATGACACAAAGACCGGTTGTGTCGCTGCTGGTTGAAGGGGGCGAGTCTCCGGTCGGTTTCCGCACAGACGGCGAAGATGGTCGCCTGTTGATTGTAGAGGCGGTTGGCGATATGGTTCTGCGCAGCGGACAACGAATTGTTTGTATCAAAAAGCGCGAGAAGCCATTCTTGATTGCAGACACTGCATCTGTTATGGCCCTGGCCGAGGCGAATGTAGCACAAAGCATGTTGTCGGGCCAATCATTGAACAACATTGCCTATACCGCCGATATGGCCGCAATGAGCATGGGAACAAATTACACGGGCACACCTGTGTTTATGGGCAATACCGCAACCGTTAATCCAAACACAGGGGCGGGGTATTATATGCCGGCGGGATACACCGCACCACAGACGGGCAATGGCAGTGTTGCAAATATGTTGCCAACACAGCGTAATACAGCGGGCGCATATTTGCCCCAGACGAACATCCCATTGATTACCAATAACCAGTTGGGTGTGGCGGTGGAACTGCGTTCCGATACAACGGTATCTGCACTGGAAGATTACTGGAATAAATTGCGCGCCAAGTTCAGTGGCGATAATGGGGTGGGATTGCTGACACCATATGAAGACAAAGTATTCTTTGCGGTTGATGACCAAGGCGTTGGTGATTTGGGTGCATCTTCATCCACCGCACAACTGTATCGTTTGCGCATTGGGCCATTGACTGATATCGATACGGCACAGACTTTGTGCGACAAACTGTTAAAGTTCAGTGGCACCAGTTGCAATGTTGTAAGAATGCAATAATTACATAATTTAGAACGCAATTTGTTAAGGTGGGGTCGTGGGATGAATAAACTGAAACAACAAATATCAGAACTGTTGAATAATATGCCAAAGCATATGCGATGGTTGTTGCTGGGTGTCGCGTTTGTTGTTGTAATTATCTTGCTGACACTGTTGATGGGGCAAAAAAAGACAAATGTCGAATTGCCGCCAGAAACAAGCGAGGATTCAGCGGTCAATATAAAAATAACACCGGACGAAATTAATTGGCCCGAGGTACTTGTTGGACAAACCAAAGAACAAAAAATTATCGTGACCACAAATTCTTCGGTCAGTATCAAGGCCGTATCAAAGCCCGAGGTAGATGGCCTTGAAGTCACAAATACTTGCGAAAGTGCCGGCTTTATAAATGAAGATCTTAGTTGTGATATAATTGTAAAATTTGCGCCAACGATTGAAATGGACACAATCGATATTCCCATTGAAATCGAATGGTATGCAGAACAGGCCGCGCCGGAAATGTCGGAAATTTCAACAATTCCTGTGGCAATTGGTGCATATACAACCGAAATCAACGACGAACCAACACCTGTCGTTATCCCAGAGCCAAAGCCTGAACCAGAGCCTGAGCCAGAGCCTGAACCAGAGCCTGAACCTGAGCCTGAACCTGAGCCTGAACCGGAACCACAACCCGTTGTTAGGGCAGTAGATGATATTGCGGCCGGCGACCCATTTGAAAAACCACAGCGCATGCCCGCTGACTTAAGCGAACCTTGTTCTGAATTTGCGTTCCCGGGATACAATCTGGCGGGGAATCAAAGTGGCTGGATTAAACCAAAGGGTGGCGCATACTATTTTCATCCGTTTTCTGATACGGATTGCAGCGACGATCCGACGGGTATATATAATCCAGATTCTGGTTTAATTATGGATATTAATAATCGTGGCCGTAAAATTGGCAGTGATGCAGAACATATCGGATATGTTGCAATATCCGGCGGCAGATTACCTGAATGGGCACAGCGCACAGAAGAAGGAACAAAATCGGTTAATCGTGCGCGCCAAAACGAAACACCAAGCAACAGCCGCGGCAGCAGTATTGCCCCTGAATCAAACGGCGGCATCGTAAAACCGGCCAAGGTCAAGGATGTGATATACGGCACGACCGGCACAGCCGTGGTTTCAACACAACCATATGATCGCAGTTTTGTGCTTAGACAATTTAAACCGATTCCTGCAACAATCGTATCGGATGTTCGTGCGGATATAGAAATGCTGAAAAGCGAGGGGTCCCTGCCCGTGCGTGCAACGGTTGACAGGAATGTATATTCCGATAATGGCCGTACCGTTATTCTTCCGGCGGGTACATTATTGATGGGATATGTGACCGGCAAAATCCCCGGACCTTACAAGGCAATTGGTCGCATGGAAATTAAGTGGTATCAATTTATTTTGCCAAATGGTGTGGAGTTTAATTTTGACAAAGAACAAGACCCATTCTCGGCCGATGCGCAGGGACGTGTGGGTGTGCCCGGTCGTGGCAGTACCGATTATTTGGAACAATTTGTTATGCCGATGCTGACCGCGTTTGTGCCGGCGACGATTAACCTGATTAATCCGGTGGCGGATGCATTTGTAAATCAAATTGATTTGGATAATAACACGGTCGTACAAAGCGGTAAAATCCGCTCGTCCGAATTGGCCAAGAATGAAATTATCACCGCATGGAACAGCGTGGCACAGAAACTGTTGGTTGATATGATGGATAACACGGTTCCGCCATTCACAATTCCGGCCGGAACGCGCATAACGGTTTATTCACCGGTTGATTTACAGGTCGCATGTACCGGAAATGACAAGTGCACACTTTCAGAAGGCGACAACAACACAGTAAACGACAAACGTCGCGATTGGGGTAAGGATGTTAAGAACAGTGAACTAACCCCGGCAGATGATGACTCTTGGATTGGTCAGGCGCGTTCGTGGATGGCGGCGGGCAACGAACAGTTCTGCGAGGATGTTGACGGTCTGTGGCGTGTGAAGCCCGCATGCGCAAAAGGCGAGAACGGTGAATTAAATCCATGTGGTGGGTATTCGTACGCGACACTTAAATTGTGGTGCGATTCATTAAACTATCAATCCAAAAAGGAATTGCAATACGATGCCTATAAGGCCGACCAAAAGGCACAATACGACCAGAAAATTAATGATATGAACGAACAGCAATTTAACGAAGAAATACTGGGGATTCAGTATAATGCTGACGGAACAGTCAAAAATCCGTATGCTTCTTCGTCCAGCAGCGGCACACAAGAGGCCATTTTAACCTGTGAAGATGGTAATCCACCCGATCAATTTGGGTGCTGTGCCGGCGAAGTTTATACCGATATGGGTGAAGATGGGTTTAACTGTTGCCCGACAACCGGGGGCGATTGTTTCCCGCCACTGATATAAATAAACCCGCCCAATGGCGGGTTTATTTATCAAGATATGTAAAATATTTTTTACGCGCCAATGGCGCGTTTTTTATTTAAGGATAAAAAATGAAAAAAATTGATTATGGATAAATTTTTCGATTCGTAACGCGAAACAAAAATTCGCATTTTGAATCGGATTTTCGATTCGAACTTCAACCATCGGTTGTAATGATTCACAGGAATCTTTTCTTGTTATATATATATATATATATAACACGGATAAAAAAAGGAGAAAGAAAACATGACACAACTTAATACCATCACAGAAAACGCATCAGAAAAATTTCAAAGCGCAGAACAATTGTGGTTCTGGTTTTTATATTCTAAATCTGTGCGCAACAGTTTTACACAAATGCGAGCAAACCCAACACGGCGACCATGCGAACTGGTGGATGTGGAAACAATGATTACTAAACTTTATCTGGCCGGAAAATTAACAGACGAACAATTAGAAATTATGAAAAAATTTGGAGATAAAAGACGCGCACCCCATCAGCATATATGGAGTGAAAACCGCGCCGCCGCACAATGGAACAATGCAATGAATGTTATTAATATCGCAGCAAAAAAACATGGATGGATTGATTAGGTTTTATTCGGCGCGGGGCATGCCCTGCCCCGCAAATAAAAAACACAAAGGATTTCACATGATTATCATTGCCTTTTCACGAAAAACCAGCAGGTTTATCCCAAAATTATTTTGCAGAAAATATAAACATG
Organism: Candidatus Enterousia sp.; assembly: GCA_045614725.1. Lineage (GTDB taxonomy): Bacteria > Pseudomonadota > Alphaproteobacteria > Rs-D84 > Rs-D84 > Enterousia. Next base: position 17,922 of record JAZLDK010000071.1, on the reverse strand, counting down.
TCGCGCCGATAATCGTCTGCAACAATAATATGATAATGCTGCAATTTGTGCGGCGGGGAAATATTCAAAAAATTCCACTTAGTATGCGCGATATAAAAATACTTGGTCAATATGGGTGGCGGTTTGTATATTTGCCGCGCAATCTGGCACATGACTTTACGGCGCGTGGGGCGCGCACCTGTGTGGAAATGACCAAGCGCGCAATCGGCATACGTGATGTGCGAATACAAACACCGTTTGGGTTGTATAAAAAAATCCGCTGATATAATTCAGCGGATTTTAATTTATTTATGCTTCTTTTTGATAATCTGCATTTGAATAATCCCCAGCACATTTGATACGGTCCAGTAAAGAACCAAACCCGCCGGCATCCATGCAAACATTATCGTAAACAAAATCGGCATCCAGCGCATCATCTTTTGCGTTTGGGCGATTGTGTCATTCGCATCGGATTTAACGCGCGATTTTGCGGTCTGTAAATATTGCTGGGCCCACATTGTTGCACCCATCAATATCGGCAGAATAAAATATGGATCCATCGCGGACAAATCTGATATCCACAAGAAGTGCGCATTACGCATCTGGACCGATACCAACAGCGCCTTGTACAGTGCAAAGAATATTGGAATCTGAATCAGCATGGGCAGACATCCCGCCATTGGCGAAGTCTTGTGCGTTTGATACAGTTTCATCATTTCCATTTGAAGGCGAACCTTGTCATTCGCATACAGTTTTTGAATGCGCTGCATTTCCGGTTGCATTTTTTGCATAGTTGCCATGTTGGTATAGGACTTACGCGTAAGTGGCCATATGCACAGGCGCAACAACAATGTCATGATAATAATCGCAACACCATAATTCATTACGATTGAATTAATCGCATTCAACAGCCACAACATCGGACGCGCCAAGAACCAGAACCAACCATAATCAATCGATTCCGATATACCCGCAATCTTGGATTCGGCCGCGTTCAAGATTTTCTGGTCGCGGGGGCCGGCAAATATGTGCGAGACAATCGAACCAGTATCACCCGCGCGAATGGTGACGGCACCCGCCGCGGTATCTGCGGTATAGTTGTCACCCGTTTTCTTGACACGGATTGTTTGGTCGGGACTGTCGATTGATACGACGGTTTGCCAGTACTGGTCCGCAAAACCTGTGAAACCGTGTGTTGTGGTATACGCATATGATTTTTTGTTCAGTTTATGCCATGCACGCGTTTCAAGGTCGGAATTTGCATAGGTTATTGCGCCCGTGTTTACACCCGATGATGCGCCGTTCTTGTTGGTGCGAACAATATGCGCGTATGGGGCAAAAGATAAATCCTGGGCGGATGCATTTTTAATTGTATCCGTGACCGTGATAATATATCCGTCCGCGGTGATGGCGCGTTCAAATGTCACACCATGGGGTGCACGCCATGTATATGTGCCATTGTCACCATTCCATACGGTTGTCGCACTGGGCGCAACCGTACCATTACCCAACAGACCTATTTCAATGTAATTATCATCCGCGCCCAATAACGATACAGGCGCAGAATCCGAAGCGGATGTCGGATAATTATTTAGGCGAATATCCGAAATACGAATGCCCTGGACCGTGGCATCAATCACATCCGAGTCTATGTTTGTTGCTGGCACACCAGACAGGTCAAGTGCCACAACTTCTTCGTCGGCTGCGATTGGTGCCTGTTTCGGCGACATGACCAAACCAACCGCCCACCAGGCCAGGAAAAACATACCCATCCACCAAAGGAAACCCGAAAAGCCAGATTTCTTGGCCGTGGCATCCTTGTTAGCGTTCCACTGATTAAACCCAGAATTTTTATCTAAGAATTGAACCATGATTATTTACCATCCTTTACTTGTTTCATACATTTACGACGCGCCAGATACAGGTTTAATATATATAAACCAACACCCACGACTATGCAAATATCAGCAATGTTAAATGCCGGCCAATGATAGCCACCAATGTGAAAATCCAGAAAATCAACAACCGCACCAAAGCGACCCCTGTCAATCAAATTGCCAATTGCACCACCAGCAATTAACGCCAATGGCATGCGTTCATAGGATTTTGCACGCGCAAACAGATAATAGACTATAACGCCGGTAATCAGCGCAGTTGCAATCACTATTATCAATGGGGCGCTTTCGCCCAATGCACGAAACAGGGAAAAAGATGTACCTGGATTCCATGTAAAAACAAAGTTAAAGAAATCCGTCACATGCGCCATTAAATACGGCACCGGAACAATGGTCCATGCATCACCAAACAAAGGCACGCCACCCGTGATAAGGTATAAAAATATGCCCTTGGATACCTGGTCCAGTAAAACTGCGCCAAATATAATCGACAAAAGGATTAATATCTTTTTCATTTTCCTGATTCCTTGGTTGCTGGTTAAAATATAGCAATATGGCATATTAAAATCAAATAAAATGTCCCCCGAATTGGGGGATTTTTTTATATAAACTGAACTAATCGTTCCAATCGGATATCGGTGTGCCCAATGCCGCATAATTGTTGGCGCGCATATTCGACAAAAGGTTGTTTATTTTACCATCTGATATACCAAGGTGACTCATCACACTATATCCCAAAAAGAACGACGATTCTATTGTTTCGGGCAATGCGGCCTCTATCTTTTCGCGCATTAAAATCTGGGAATCCGCCAATGTGCGTGCGCGTGCAAAAATCTTGACACGCGGGGCGATGGATTTTGCCATAACAATTGCCTGACGCGCACTGGTGGCGTTATCCAACGCAACAACAACCGCACGTACCGCACGTGGCCTTAGCCCGAATTTTTTTAATACTTCACGACTGGTACAATTGCCATAGACAACATTAAAGCCCATATCGCGCCCCATCATAACGGAACTGATATCCAAATCAATCGCAACATATGGAATTTTTTGGACATCCAACATTTGACAGATAATCTGGCCCACACGACCAAAACCACAAACTATGACCTCGGGCTGAATAGATGTGTCGGCATCATCCAAGGTGCGCGGGAAACGCTGGGGGAATAATTTGCCACGGCGTTGCAGATAATCAAACAGGCACAACAACAATGGTGTGGCCATAATCGACAGAATTATTATGGCGGTTAAAACCTCGGTCGAAGCGGTGGGCAATACGGTGATACCACTGGTCTTGATGGTTTGAAGCATAAGTAATGCAAATTCGCCACCTTGGGCCAAAATAAGCGCAATCATTATGGAATCTGGCAGGGCAATACCACGAACGCGCGCAACAATAAATATCGCAAAGAATTTTATCGATATCAGCGCAATCAGTCCCAGTAATATGATATACCAATTACTGCCCAACAGTGGCAGATTCAAACCCATGCCAAGCGAGATAAAGAACAACGCCAAGAACATTGTCGCATATGGGGAAACACTGGCCGTTATTTGATGCCGGTAAATTGTTTCTGACATTAACATACCCGCCAAAAATGCGCCAAGGCCCGCCGGCAGACCAAGTAAATCCATCAATATCGACCAGATAACGATATTCAGCATAATCGCAAGCAAAAATGCCTCGTTCGATTTTAATTTAGATACCATGCGCAGCAATGGTGTCATAATAAAACGACCAATCAAAACAACCGAAAGTATTAACGCCACGGATATCACCACAACATCAATCGCCGCCGCGCCCATACTGAACGATTTGCCCGCAAATGCCGGCAACATTGCCAACAGTGGAATTGATAACAAATCTTGGAATAACAAAATGGAAAAAGTTTGACGCCCCATTGCCGTATTTAACTGATTGCGTTCGGTCAGTAATTGCATATCAACAGATGTGCTGGACATCGCCAACATAAGCGCAACCATTACACATCCCATTATCGACCATTGGGTAAATCCAAACAGCAATGGAAATAACATAACCACAACCATCATGACCTGAGTTGCACCAAAACCAAACACCGTGCGCTTCATACGCCACAGGCGGCGCATATTTATTTCAAGTCCGATATTAAACCACAAAAACATTATGCCCAAATCACCAAGAATGGTCCAGGTTTCAGTCAATTCAAACAGATTAAAAACATATGGCCCGGACAATACGCCCGCGAATAAAAACGCAACCAGCGCACCTATATTGGCCATGCGAAAAAGAGAAACCAAAACAAATATCGTTGCGAAAAATAGTAATAGCGATAAAGACATCTCTCCGTTCCCCCTGTTGCGATAATTATAACAAACTTTGTGCCAATTGCGCAAACATTTCTGGCGATAAATTTTCCGCGCGTTCGGTACCGGTTAAACCAAATACCGACCAATCAACATTTGGAATAATTCCGCGTATCATTTTACGGCGCTGGCCAAACAATCTTGCGGTGATTTGTTCAATCTTGGCCAAATCAGAAATTTTTGCAATCTTGGTTTTGTTCGGAATAATTTGCACAACCGCACTTTGAACCTTGGGACGTGGGACAAATGCCGTGTTCGGAACATCGAATAAAATACGCGCATCCGCAAGCAATGATGTCAATACCGCCAATCGACCATAGTGTTCATCACCAACATGCGCAGTTATACGCTGGGCAACCTCGCGCTGGAACATAAGGGTCATGGATTTTATACCCGCGCCCGATGCAATTTTATGCAACCATCCAATCAACAATTCTGTACCGACATTATACGGCAGGTTCGCACATATCGCATATTCATCAAGACCAAGTTCCGAAAAATTCACACGCAACGCATCGTCATATATCACACACAGACGACCCGCCGATGCATCAATAACACGCGACAAAATTGGATTTGTTGTTTTGTCTTTTTCAATGGCAACAACACGCGGTGCGCCAGCCATTAAAATTGCGCGTGTCAGGCCCGCTGGACCGGGTCCAACCTCGACCACGGGGGTGGTGGTAATATCAGGCACACTGCGCGCGATTCGCCCCGTCAGATTCAAATCAAATAAAAAGTTTTGACCAAATTGCTTCTTGGGTTCAAGACCACATTCGCGCATCATTTCTGAAACCGGTGGCAGTGCCGCAACAGAATTTATCATAATGATTTACGCCCCCCAAACGCCAATGTTAATGTACCATCATCCAAATAATCCAAATCACCACCCAATGGCACACCGGACGCAAGTTCCGTGAATGTGACAGATGATGTGTCACCCAGCGTGGACATGATATAGTGCTGGGTTGTTTTACCCTCGACCGTGTTGGGTAATGCAAAAATAACCTCGGCTATTTTTTCATCTTCGATTCTTTGTGCCAGATTCGATATATTCAAATCCTGGGGCAATGTACCGGTTGCGCCGGACAGCAATCCGCCAATGATATGATACCGCCCATGAAACACCGACGATTTTTCCAATGTCCAAACATCCGATAAATCACGAACGATGCACAACTGGCCATTGGCACGCGATGCGTCACGACAAAATTCACAGTTATGCCCCCTGTCCGTTAAAACACCACAACAACCACACGGCGCGATATTTTCCGCAGCATCCAACAATGCCGCCGCCAATGCCGCACTGCGACCAGTTTTATCCTGTAATAAACTAAGCGCGATACGTTGACCACCGCGCGAACCGACACGCGGTAATTTTGCAAATAACTTGATTAACTTTTCTATTTTTGGATTCATGATATATCACACGATACTAATGAAAAACATAACTGTCAATACCGTTTGCCGTGGCGGATTTTTTAAGTCCCTGGGCCGCGGATTCCGATAACCCATGTACGCGCACACGATACATACCGGAACCGTTTGGTTCAATCGTCGCATTAACCCCCAGTTTGTTTTTTACATTTTGAACCTGGGCGTTGGCGGCGGATTGGGACGAAAAGGCCCCAAACTGAACCCCCGCGCCACCGGACGGTGTCGCCGCGACCGCGTTGTTGTATTTTGGTGTTGCGGCCGCGGTCGCCGCATTATATGCGCCCGCAAAAGTTGTTGGCGCTTCGACCGTGTCCGAAGAATTCACAACCGGCGCGGTATAGGTTGTTTTCGCAATCGGCGTATCACCATTATTCAACATTGTAAATCCACGGGTCAACATCTGCGCCGCAACATTTGCACGCACATCCTTGTTTTCCGCACCCAAGACAACCGAAATTAAATGCCGCCCCTGTCTGTGCGCGGTTGCGACCAATGAATATTTCGATTTTTTGGTATATCCGGTCTTCATACCATCACAGCCATTATACGAACTTAGCAGTCGGTTCCCATTAGTATATGTTTTACCGTTATAGGTCCAAGACTTAATCCCAAAGAAATGCCAATACTGAGGAAAATGTTTATACACCGCCATGGACAACAAAGCAATATCACGCGCGGTTGACATATGATCATCGTTCGGCAGACCAGATGAGTTCTCGAAATTCGTATTTGTTAAACCAATTTCACGCGCGACACGCGTCATCAAATCCGCAAAGGATTCTTCCTGGCCACCTTTAAGATTTTCCGCCAAGACACGCGCGACATCATTCGCACTGTAAACTGCGACGGCCTTAATTGCATCTTCGACACGAATTTTTGCACCCGCCGCCAGCCCCAGTTTCACGGGTTCAGCATTGGCGGCCGATTGTGACACAATTAAATAATCATCCAATGCCAATCGCCCATGATCCAACGCATCAAAGGTCAGATACAATGTCATTATCTTGGTCAAACTGGCGGGATAATTTAATTCAGTTGCTTTTTCTTGGTACAGCACGCGACCAGTATCCATATCCGCAACCAGCGCAGCACGGTATTGGGCCGCATACAGTGGCAGGCAAATCATCGATAGTAAAAAAAATGCCAACATTCTTCCCATACGAGAAATATTAGTAAAAAAGTTATAATCGGGTCAACATATAAAAAACCGCACTTGGCGGTTTTTTGTTAATCTAATGTACGAAGACTTATTTTTTCTTCATCCACAATTACCAATTTTCCCATATTGATATTAAATCGGCGCGCCGCATTAAACGCATCGCGCATGCCGAATAATTCGTTATCATAAATCGGGAAAACACCACGCGCCAAACACAACTGATTTGCAATCGCAGATTCATTACATATCGCAATTACAGGAATGTCTGGTTTGCGGCAAGAAATCTGGGTGGTGGCAATTGTATCGCGTGCAAACACAACAATTGCAGACGCGCGATTAAGGTACGCCATAGAAGCAACCGAACGCGACCAATCATTTTCTGGAACATTTTCAACACGCGACCAATCAAATGGATTCGCAATTGCATCACAGTCTGCGTGGCGCAATATATTCGCCATTGTTTCAATCGCATTTACTGGATTAATACCAATGGTTGTTTCTTCGGATGTCATGGTTGAATCCGCACGCAAATAGGATGCGGTCGCAACATCGGTAATTTCCGCACGGGTTGGGAATTCACTGTTCACCATTGACCCCAGCATTTGTGTTGCAACAATTACAGGTTTGTTCATTTTACGACATTCACGAATAATGTGACGCGATATAGCGGGTACTTCGGCATAAGGAACCTCGACCGCCAGGTCGCCACGCGCAATCATTATACCATCGGCCGCGGCGGCGATATCCGAAATACGTTCAACAGCGTTTGGACGTTCAATTTTCGCAATAATTTTTATTGGGTGCGCGGTGCGTGCGGTGATAAAATCACGAACCTCGGCAATGTCTTCAGGCTTTTGAACAAACGATATAGCAACCCAATCTGGTTTCTTGGTAATTGCATATTCCAGGTCCGCCCTGTCCTTGTCCGTCAAGACAGATGTTGCAATTTCTGTATCGGGCAAATTAAATCCGCGGCGCGACCAAATTTCATCACCACGCACAACGATGGCATCAACCTTGGACGGTTGCACGGATTCAACGCGCATTTCTATTTTGCCGTCGTTTAATAAAATTCTGTCGCCAACATTCAAAGATGCCAGTACATCCGAATCAGGCAACTGGACACGCGTGGAATCACCCGGGACATCCAATGTATCAAATGTAAACTTCTGGCCGATTAACAGGGGATATTTTTCTTCGGTTGCAAAATTACCAATACGATGCTTTGGCCCCTGCAAATCAATCATTATTGCCACAGGGGTATTTAATTCGGTCGATATTTCCCGAATCATATCAATTTTTGCACCCTGGGTCGCGCCCGTGTCGTGACTAAAATTAAGGCGACAAACATTTACACCCGCGCGAATCATGCGTGTCAGGGTTTCTTTATCTTCGCACTTTGGGCCGATTGATGCTGTAATTTTTGTATATTTATTCATATGTTCCCTTCCTGTTTTTCTTGATTTTTTCGTTTTATGATATATCATATTCTTAGCAATTTAACAAGGGGAAAACAGAATGAAACAAGCAAATCATGGTGCAATTGACAATCAACAATTGTTAAGCATAATTGAACGCATCGAAAAATTAAACGAAGATACGGCCGCAATCGCCGCCGATATCAAGGAAATTTATAGCGAGGCAAAATCTGCGGGATTTGACCCAAAATACATTCGCCAGATGATACGTCTGCGCAAGTTGGACCCAGATGAATTGGACGAAGCGGACGAATTAACCCAGATGTATCGCAACGCATTGGGGATATAATGAAATCGTTCACCAAGACTGTTGAAGATTTTAACTGCGCCCATTGTGGCGCAGTTGTACATGGCAATGGATATACCAATCATTGCCATGTGTGTCTTTGGTCAAGACATGTTGACAACAATCCCGGCGACCGCGCGGCGACATGCGGTGGCATGATGCGACCAATTGCCGCCCAGCCCGACGGCGATAAATTTATAATCACACACAAATGTGAAAAATGCGGCAAAGTAAAACGTCAAAAAACACCCGATGATGACAGTATTGATGTGATTATTGAAATCAGCCGCGATAATTCATTCATATTTGGGAAATAATTTTATTCCAATCTGAATTTTTTAGAACGCTGCCCCTTGGACATCTTGCGCAATTTGCGAAAGGTCCCAGTATTGCGAACCATCTTGAATGCCATGGTCGTGGATGTGACGGGATGATTATCCTGATAAGTCGCGCTGGCCAAACGAACCTTTTGCAAATTAACCAGATAGGCATCAACATATTCAGACGGCATTTTGTGTCGCAACATATATCGACACTGACGCATAATTGCACGATATTTTATACGCGCGATACGACACTGAGTGCGTAATTCAGACTTAGTCAATCGAACAGGCGTCTTTTCCCATCGGTCTTTTTTTAAGGAATAAGAAGGTCCGACAATCATAGTAAGAGTTTTATTTGTATCCCGAATATCAATCATTTTCAAATCAATTCCGCGTCCAAAAATACTGATATCATAAACCCTGTACCACGATGTTAACAGCCCCTTAAACAGAATATAGTCATCAGAAGAATGTAAATAGTTTCTTAGTTTTGATAAATCGGCAACAATGCACAAATCTATATCACTGTATTTATCCCAATAATAATTAGCAATCGATCCATGAACAAAAACATCCTGAATATCAGCAACACTAACCGGCAATTTCGCAAAATTGCACAGGTAATTTACAAATTCAGCCGCTATCATTTTAAGTGAATGAACCACCAATGGATTCATTTTCGTTGGCGATTCCCATATGTCCGGGGCTAAATTTTTATGATATTTGAATTTGAACAACATTTATAAACTATATATTAATCGGTTGATGAACTGGATACACCCTTCTCCGAGGTATCTGGCGTGGAAAATGTGCCATCGTAATAACAAGCACTGGTAAAATCAAATGTCGCCCCATCATCATCGGTTACTACCTGACCGGTTGGCACATAGCACGATTCTATACCGCCAGTCACCCTAGTTGCGCTTGTCGCCCCTGGAACACCGGTATATTCAGCACACGAAAAACATCCGGTACCACCATTAAATGTCCCAGATCCACAATAATAAGTAGCGCTTTTTGTCCATGATGACCATTCAGAATCAACCACATTACATGTATAATCGATCAACCCAGTACCCGACCTACATGTAATCTTGCCCCCATGATAGGCATAAAAAGTCGTGGTTTTATCAGCACTGTCACATGTCGTAGTTGCAAAATAATCCGCCCCAGAACTGGAACCGCAACTAATTGTTATTGTCGCGGCATATGCACTCATATATGGCAAAATAGAAACAGCCGTAACACCAGTCCACAAATAAGTTTTCATCTTTCCCCCGTGTTTCACACGAGGATTATAGCACCATACATAGATATTGCAAGATTGTTTTTTATTTCAAAAATTATTTTTTTGATTTTCGCTTGGGTGAGTCTTTGCCCAGAATGTGCATTTGCAATTCAAGAATCATGTTTTCTTTGTCCTGAACGCGTTTTAACAAAGACTCGTTTTCAAGTTTAATTTTGTTTAATTCTTGTTTGCTAAGCACAACCTGACTGGCCATTTTACGGCGACTTTTGCGATTCAAAAAAAATCCAAACAACACGCCAAGTATCGCACCGGCGGTCGCACTTAATAAATCAAAAAGTGTCTCTATGAGGGCCATAGAAACACTTTAACATCTTATGCAAAAATACGCACTAGGCTTCTTTTCGCATGCCGGTTTTTTTATCAATCCAGACCTGTTCGTCCGCGATTTCCATCATGGGCAAATCAGATTTACTGTCCGAATAGGCGCGAACAACATGTGGAATCATTTTGTTTTCTTTGGCCCATTCATCCATTTTATAAACCTTGTTCCGGCCCCAGCATAAAAATTCATAACGCCATGGCTTTTTCTTGTCCATAACCGAACAAAAAACCGCATCAAATTTCATGTCGCGGACCAAGTATGGCAACAAGTAATCAGGACTGGCCGAAATCATCAAAACCTTGCGACCGGCATCACGTTCAGACTGAACGCGTTCCTTGGCCCACCCAAAGCGTTCACGCTTGTGCTGTTTAATAAATGCGGGGGCAAATTTCTTGACCATTTGTGGTGTCATAAAGCGACGAATATTTTCGCGCCACCAAACGCCGTCTGGACGAACCCAACGAACAACGCCACAAATCGCCATCAGTGGCAAAAACAACCATGGGCGCAACGAATGACGGAAACAATATTTTGCAAATTCTACATTTGAATCACATGCGGACAAAGTGCCATCAAAATCAAACAATACAACTTCTGTTTTCTTTAACATAGATTTTAATCCTTTTAATAACTTGCCCAGATTATAAACAAGTTTTTTTATATTCGCAAATTATATCTGAAACAAAACCCGCCAGATGGCGGGATTATTTTTATTTTTTGCGTTTCAGTTTTTGACGCGCGCGTTCCATTAACAGGAACAACGCAGGTGTCAGTGTGAATGTAAACACAAGACTTGCGAACATACCACCAATCAAAACCGCACCCATTGCGACCTTCATACCGTCAATAGACCACAACTGGGGCACCATACCCGCGATAACCGCGATTGATGTCATCAGCACCATGTTCTTTTTATCGGTCAATTCGGTCCACAGTGCGTCAGATGCGGATTCGCCATCACGAATTCGGCTAATCGTTGGTTCCAACACCAAAATATTGTTATTAACCACCAATCCAACCAACATAACAAACGCCAACATCGCACCAATATTCATTGTCGCGCCCGACAAGAACATTAACGCAAACACGCCTGTAAAACTGGTCAAAATAGATGTCGCAATCGTAAGTGGATGCGCCAAAGAATTCATAATCGCAGCCAACAACATATATGTCAAAACAGTTGCCAGCAAGAACGCACGACCGATTTCCGTGGCAGCTTCGGCCTGGTATTCAGACGAACCACCAAACTTGGCATAGTATCCGTTTTCCCACTGCATTTTATCCAATTCGTTTTGGATTTTTGCCTGAACAACACCCATGGTTGATTTACCAATATTGATATCAACTTCGGTCAAACGATTTTTATCTTCGCGACGAATATCAGGCGTTGCAGGAACCTGTTTAACCGCGCCAAGTGACGACAGTGGAACCATACCCTTTTGTGAATTTACATAGACCACATCAAACAAAGATGCGTTTTTGAATGGGCGCGCAAATTCCAACAAAATTGGATATTCTTCGCCGGCTTCTTTGTACTTAAAGTCATCATTACCGTACAGGGCGGCACGCAATGTCGCACCCGCGTACGAATTTTGCACACCCCAGAAATTCATTTTTTCCTGATCGGGAACAAACTGGGTTTCAAGGGCCGGAACCTGCTGGGCACGAATGGCGGATTGAACTTCTGGTATCTGGTTTGCCATGTCAATAATCTGGGCCGCGTATGCTTCGCGTTTTGCATCATCTGGACCAAATACATTCAGCACCAGGTCCGCGGTTAATCCGGCAGAACGAGCCTCGCCAGCACGGATGGTAATTTCGACATCGGAAATATCGGCCAGTGTTGGCAATATTTTCTGGGTCAACATTTTATCCGATATATTGCGTTCGGAAACATCAACCAATTCAATTACAACCGTAATGTTTTGCAGACCGCGTTCACCAATTTTCACAGTTGTTGATTTTATTTCTGGGAATGCCGATAAACGCTGTTCAATCTGCTTTACAATTGCGGCGGACTTTTCATATGTCGCCCCCATAGGTGCGCGCGCCGTAATTGTGATTTCGTTTGCATCGGTTGATGGCTGAAATTCATTTCCAACAAATTTCATCAACTGGGTCGATACCAAGAACACCGCCGCCATTAAGCCAACCACGCGCCAAGGATGCGCAACCTGATAATTAAACCAACGACGCAACCATGATTCTTCGCGTTGCGTGGTGGATACTTTTACCGGTTTTGCGCGCGACTTTTTAACACCGGTCAGGCGCAAAATCTTGGCAATCATCATAGGTGTCAGTGTGAACGAGAACAACAAAGACAGCAATGTCAAATACACAACCGTCATACCAAACTGAACCATGAATTGACCGACGATACCACTCATAAACGCCAAAGGCAAGAACACCACAACATTGGTTCCAACACCCGCCAATACAGATACGGCGACCTTTTTGGTTCCGTCAATGGCGGCATCTTCGGGTGTTTTGCCGGCATGCATTTCCTGTAATGCTGATTCAATCAGAATAATCGCATTCGAAACCAATGTACCCAACGCGGACGAATATGCCAACAATGTCATCGCGTTAATCGTAAAGTTCGAAAAATCCATAAAGAAGAAACCAGCAATCAAAGATGCAGGAATCACAACACCCGCAATAATGGTCGAACGCCAATTGCGTGTAAAAGCCAACAATACCAAAACAGTAAATATAACACCCAGAACAATACCATTAATTGTACCATCTGTTTCATCAGATATACTGGTCGAAGAATCCGCCACTATCATCATTTCGGCATTTGGAAAACGCGATTTCAAATCAGCTGTCAATGATGGCATGCGGTCGCGAATTGTGTTTGAAATCTTGATTGCATTACCGTCCGATGATTTTACAACAGATGCAATAACAACATCTTCACCATTATAGCGCGCACCGTTTTCAATATCCAACGCAGCATCAGAAACAGTCGCGATATCAGACAACTTAAAGTTTTGACCTTCGACCGTTGTCATGTGCAAATTGGCAATTTCTTCCACAGATGCAAATTCACCAATAAAACGAACATTGGATGAATTCTGGGTTGTTTCTATCTTGCCCCCGGGGACATTTAAGTTATGACTGCCCATGGCGGAAACAACATCCATAATGGTCACACCACGCGCCGCCATCTGGTCAGGATTTAACTGAACGCGAATTGCGCGCTGACGGCCACCGAATACAGATACACTGGCCACACCATTAATCGCGGTGATTTTATTGGATAAAACATTATCCACGTATTCTTCCATTTCGCGCGCATCACCACCACGCAAAACGATATCCAACACAGATTCCTGCAAAGGATTTAATTTTTCAACAATTGGCTGTTCCATGTCCGTGGGGAATTCGGACATCAACGCATCAAGTTTTGTCTTAATTTCGGTCGATTTATCATTAACATTTACACCCAAATTAAATTCCGCCATAACCATGCCACTGTTTTCATAGACATATGATTTAATGGACTTTAATTCGGCAACTTCAGACATCGCGTCTTCGGCTTTTTTAATTACCTGGGATTCAAGTTCCGCAGGCGCAGCACCAGGATATATAAAGGTCGCCGTCACCATAGGAAAATCAATCGAGGGTGTGCGTTCCACATTCATGTTTGGGAACGAATAAAATCCCAACACAACCCAGAATAAAACAAACATAATTGTCGTAATTGGACGACGAACAAAAAACTTTAACATAGCCAATCCCCCCTTGCCTTATTTCTTGATTTGAACTTTGTTGCCAGCATCGACCTTGGACAAAATAACAATGTCGCCGTCATTTAATCCCGAAGTGATATACGCGTTGTCTGAATCCTGACGCGCAACCGTCACGGAACGCGCATGCGCCACACCGTCGTGCACAACCATAACCGTGTCATTATGCACCGCATAGACAGGAACAAAATGACCACGTGCGGAAAATTCTGCAAAATGCAAACCATCCGCGACACCACGCGTACGAATTACAAACATGCCTGTATCCAAATCCAAATCAGACGATACAGAAACAATTTTACCGTTGCCTACTTTCTGGCCAGCCTTGAATTTAGATACGGTTTCACCGGCGACATAGGCGCGATTATTCCGCACCGCAATTGGTTCATATAACACGCCGTCTGAGCGCGATAATTCCAGGACCTGAACCGGCGCACCAACATCGGCCGCAACACGTGATGCATTAAATACATAGCGCGCATTTTCAGATGCAACCGCCGCAAAGCGAAACACGACCCAACCGATAATTATCAGTGCCAACGCACAAAACATAATGTGCTTAAATTTTCTTGTTTTAATTGTTTGCTGTATTTTTTCCATTTTATTCACCTAACTTCTTTACCATTTCCGCAGACATTAACGCCCTGTATTTAGTGTTCAGCAACGCCACATCCAACTGATACAGGCCCGCTGCAACATCCGCCAATTCAACCGCAGATGTTTGCCCCGAAGCAAAACGATTCTGGGACAAATCATAGGTCTTGGCCGCCAAATTGCGCGCATTTTCCAACGACTTTAAATTGCCACGCAGATGGTCATATTGCTTAATCGCGTTGTCATATTTTTCGGTTGTTATTTTTTTAGACTTGTCTAAATCCTGACGGGCGACCTCGGCATTCATGGCCTCGATGGTGGCATTGGCGCGATTTAGGCCACCACTGAAAACAGGGACCTGTAATGCCAATCCCCAGTTCGCAGACTGAGAACCCTTTTCATCAAACATATGCCCCGCATCCGATGCCATGGAATAATAGTTATATGATGCGGTCGCCGCCAAGGTTGGAAAAGCACCCGCGCGCTTGGAACGGGCCGAACGCTCGTACATAATAATCTGTTCGTTCAAGATGTCCCATTCAGGCGTGGAATTTAATTCACCCGCATCCAGCGCCGCGAACGCGGTTGGAAAATTATCCGTCAGGCTCAAGGATTCTTCCATGTCAATACCGGCCATGATTTTTAACATTCTGTGGGCTGTATCGCGATTAAATTCCGCATCCGACAAATTAATTTCTTTGGTTGCAATATCAGATTCGATTTTCAGCAAATTGCTGCGGTTTGCACGACCGGCCGCGGTCAGTTTCTTTTTCGCAGCGCGCGCATTGTTCAAATCATTCTTGGACAGGACAACTATTTCTTCGGTCATCTTGGCGGTCCAATACAAATCGGCGGCAGCATAGCGAACCTCGCGCAGGGTCATTTCATGCGAAGCATCCGCCATCTTGATTGCCGAACGCACAGATTTAACCGCATTGCCAATTTTGCCAAAGGTATAAATAGGCTGGGTAATCGATACGCCCGCCATGAAAATATTATCAGGCATCTCGAAACTAATCGATGTGTCCTTTAATGATTCAGATATCAGACCACCCAATGCAGGTGGCAGGTCAATCGTCTTGGACTCAGATGGATTTTCCACATTAACCATATTCATATACGATGCGGTGGCTTCGATATTAAACCAACGATTGGCGTTAACCGCATCAAGCGAAGCCTGGGCCTTTTTAATGTTTGCATCCGCTTTCTTTACATCCTGGGACTGGGCAACAATTTTTGATACCGCATCGTCCAGCGACAAATCCAACGCATAGGAAGGCATCGCAAAAACAGACGCACATGCCGCCAAAACCCCGGACAACCATTTAGACTTAATCATTATTCAACTCCACATTCTTTAAAATATCGTGCATTGTACGCAACGCATCCGTCAGGCGCGCTTCGTCCGCACGCGAAATACCGGCAAATACTTTTTCAACACCTTCACGGAATAAATCCATTGCACGCTTAGCCAATTCCGCGCCGGATTCACTGACCGCATACCAAGTGTTGCGACGATCGTTTTCATCAATCGTACGCACCACCAACCCGTCGTGTTCCAGTTTGCGAAACGCCGCACACAGATTCGGCGCAGAAACATGTTCGCGACGCGCAATGTCTTTAAGGCGCGCGCGCCCACCATTGTGCAAACGCACCAGAATCGACATCAGTTGACGCGGATATCCGGTTGTATCAACACGATCCAAGCGCAGTTTTTCCGCGATTTTATCCAATGTCCAAATATTTTCTTCCATTAAACGAACAAATTCCTTGCGCGCCATTTCTATCTCCTATATAATAGGTTTGGTTAATAAAATCGTTAAAAATCTTAATCATTATATATTTTAACAAAATTATTGCAAGTGTTTTTTCAAACAAATCCCCACTTTTTCATGGGGGATTTTTTTACATTAAATCATAAACCGCAGATTGCATAAGCAAATCTTGTGCCGGGTCATAGAAATCATCCTGCGCAGGATTATAGATATCGTTCAGCATACTATTATTCGGCGGCATGCCGTCATCAATTATGGATACTTTAACCGATGTATCCCCACCCCTTGGTCTTATTCCATAGTACACACCATCTTCGAACAATTCCAAACCATGACCATCCAAGGTTTTGCCAAAATGAAAAAAAAATAAAAAAAACGCCCCAAAAAGGGGCGTTTGAATATTGGTTGGGGTGCCTGGGCGAGTTTCGGGCTAAATTAAAGGAATCTATTTACATCAAATTCAAATTCTGTTTCTGATACATTGTCGCGTTTTTCGTTTATGAATTCTTTTATTTTTTTACCGCCCAATAACTCGTATAATTTGCATACTCTACTACCTGTTAATGTTCCTGTGGTAAATTTGTTCGCGTCATCTTGTTTAATGCGGTTTGAAAATTCTTTAACTAAATTAAGTGCAAATTTTATATCGCCTATCACTTTGTCATCTACATATAAGGCAATCAATTCCCAATTACCGTTTTCGTCTTTCATACCGCCTATTGAACCAACAACATTATTATCTTGGTCTGTTGCGACAATATTTATGGAATTTTTATTACGAATAATATTTTCCATTTTTTCTATTCTGGCAGGACTTAAATATTCTTGAATTTTATTTTCTAAATATTCCGGTGTATGTAAAGACGCAAAAGAGCGCCTATAACCAACGGCAATAATATTTTGTATAGCTTTGGCATCTTCTGGAACAGCGTTTCTTATTTTTATATCCATTGTTTTTGCCTTTTGCTTAAATTTCATCACTATATTATATCGTATCATAGATTTTGATTTGTTGCAATTTTACTCGCCCACACACCGCAACCATATTGAATAAATAATGTATTTAGAGCGGTTTTTGATTGGTTTTATAATATTGTCGTTGGTTCGAATGTTTTTAGAGCGTTATACGCGGTTCGAAAGTGTATTCGAAGAGATAAAAAATGGAAATTTAACTTTCGAACTCGCCAAACCTTTATGTTTCAAACAAAAAATGCCCCAGTGGGCATTTTAATAACTGTGGTTGTGCTGTCTGTGCAATTCGCGA
>JAZLDK010000070.1:0-3016 GCA_045614725.1 Candidatus Enterousia sp. | reverse complement strand
TCCTTGGCTCACAGAACGACATGGCTACGATCCGACTTGCTAATATAATTTTTGCTGACAGCGAGTACAGCAAAACGGCGTGTGGCTCAGCTTGGTAGAGCGCTACGTTCGGGACGTAGAGGTCGCAGGTTCGAATCTTGTTACTCCGACCATAAAATTAAAACCACCCTTGCGGTGGTTTTTGTTTTATGCCGGATGTACATGTTCGGTACCTTGGCATACACATTGTATGCCCAAAGGTTCGAGCCACAGCAACGCGAAGGCGAAAGGGGCCCGCCACAAAGTGGTGGGAATTACAATCTTGTTACTCCGACCATAAAATTAAAACCACCCTTGCGGTGGTTTTTGTAATTCATATTGTATATTCTGTTCGCTTTTTACATTGGGCGCAAATTTGACGTGCCTGCTCTAATGCGGCAACAAAACTGGTGTGCACGGGGCTTTGCGCTACGCCTTTTTCATCGACATAAACCGAAACCCTTTTATCACCTATCGTATAAGGGAAATAAACACAAGCATAGATATTATGTTCAATAACAATCTCACAATGTTGTTTACATCCCTGACAATATATTTGTGAAAACACACGCACAACCAGTCCCTTATTTTACCTTTTTAAGTACGATACTGGCGTTTGTACCACCAAATCCAAACGAATTGCTTAACGCGACTTCAACCTTGCGCTGTTTTGCAACATGTGGCACCAGGTCGAAATCACCAACCGCTTCTTCTGGTTCGTCCAGATTAATTGTTGGAGGTACCACACCATCACGAATCGCCAACGCACAGAATATTGCCTCGACCGCACCGGCCGCACCCAATAAATGCCCCGTCATAGATTTAGTCGAAGACATAGAAACCGGCGCATCACCAAACAAAGTTTGAACAGCCGCCAATTCACCAATATCACCCAAACCCGTGGATGTTCCATGCGCATTGACATAGTCAACATCGGCCGCGACCAGTCCGGCATCATTTAACGCCGCCTTCATCGCACGCAGGCCACCTTCGCCATCTGGGGCCGGCGCTGTAATATGATACGCATCCCCCGACAGACCATAACCCGCAACCTCGGCATAAATCTTTGCGCCACGCGCAACCGCATGTTCGTATTCTTCCAACACCAAAACACCCGCACCTTCGGCTATAATAAACCCGTCACGGTTTTTATCCCACGGACGTGATGCATGTTCTGGATCATCATTTCTGGTACTTAATGCGCGCATTGCACTGAAACCAGCCAAACTAATACGACTTACCGCACCCTCTGTTCCGCCACATACCATAACATCCGCATCACCATGCTGAATCAAACGCACGCCTTCGCCAATTGAATGCGCACCCGTCGCACAGGCGGTCACCACAGAAATATTCGGTCCTTTAAAACCATATTTAATCGAAATATTTCCAGCCGCCATATTAATAATACCCTTGGGGATAAAGAAAGGACTTACGCGACGCGGACCACCCTCGTGTAATTCAATACAGTTTTCATAAATTGTGTTAAAACCACCAATACCACTGCCAATTGAAACACCGAAACGTTCTTTGTTGCCTTCGTATGTATCCAATCCCGCATCTTTGATTGCTTCGTCTGCGGCCACAACGCCATAAATAATACATTTATCCATTTTGCGTTGTTCGCGGGGTTCAATCACAGAATCAGGATTAAATTGCCCTGGTTCGGTTCCCGCCACTGGAATACCCGCAATTTGCGATGCTAAATCAGAAACTTCAAAAGATTCAATTTTACGAACCCCCGATTTACCGGCCAAAATATTTTTCCATGCATATTCTATGCCCGTACCCACTGGTGATACAATACCCATACCAGTAATAACAACTCTTTTCATATCAGACTTTCCTTATAGTATTTAACTAACATACGACACTATCATAAACATTTTGGCACAAAAATGCATTAAAAAAATCCGCCAGACCAATTATCCGACGGATTATAACTTTACACAGACAAAAAATTATTTTTTCTTGTTTGCATCGATGTATTTAACTGCATCACCAACTGTTTCCAATTTTGTTGCAGCATCATCTGGAATTGTAATTTCGAATTCTTTTTCCACTTCCATAACAAATTCCACCACGTCCAAAGAATCCGCACCCAAATCGTTAACAAAAGAAGCAGTTTCTGTCACTTTGGCTTCATCAACGCCCAATTTTTCTGCTACGATTTTTTTTACCTGTTCAAAAGTTGTCATTTTTTTTCCTTTATTTTAGTTAAACTTTTTGGTCCATACCATGACCGTCATTATGTACTAAACTATCATTTTAACACCCCTGTGTCAAGAATTTATAACAAACAATAACACTGGGGCATTTTTACAATTCTATATCAACACCTTCGCTAAAATCTTTTTCTTGATAAAATAAATCATCCAACAATGCATTAATATTCATGCGTAAATCTTCCCTGTCCGGCGCCCAAGCCAACTGACGCATCATAAATTTATACACATCATCCATTGTCAGGTTTGGAATTCCCGCCCGCTGTGCCACACGCCGCCACGCGGTCCGTGGGTCCAACAAATGCATTCCACCACGACTTGTAAACACCCAATGACCATCCTGTGGCAAATCCTGCAATAAAACAATCGCCCTATCAGACAAAGGATGCCCTTTGTACATATCATGATTAAAATCCAAATCTTCCCACGCCATCGCAAATATTTTTGACTTTGGCAAGAAGCAATAAATTAACATATAAAACGCCACGCGCAACATTTGGGATTCTTCTTGTTCGATTGCGGCCACCAATTTATACAACCCCGCGCGATTAAGCGGACGCACGCGACGATTTTGTTGAACCTTGGCAATACCAGCGGTCGGATTAGTTTTCACATATCCCGTTTCCAGCGCATAGTTAAATATGCTTTGTAATAATTCCTGCATACGCGCCGCGATTGCGGGCCCATCAATTTTTGCGATTACACCTTGTATATCACTGGTTTCTATATCAGAAATATTTTTTTCAAACAACACCACCAAATGACGATTAATT
>JAZLDK010000069.1:0-3727 GCA_045614725.1 Candidatus Enterousia sp. | reverse complement strand
AAATCTAATAATTTATTTAAAAGCAAATCGGGAATCTCATGTAGCGTCAAGTACACTACGATTCCCGATTTGCTTTTATCTAAATCATTATCTTTAATTTCTTGCCATTGCAAGATGGGCTGCGGGAATCTCATGTAGCGTCAAGTACACTACGATTCCCGATTTGCTTTTATCTAAATCATTATCTTTGATTTAATCTTTTTTATGGAAATTTATTTCAGGCATGTTATGCTGAGCATCACAGACGGGGCAGGGAATGTATAACCGATAAGGATAAAAAATGAAAACAATTTTGTTTGCTGTTTTGTCTGTTATGACTGTGTTTGGTGCCGCGGTCGCGGGTAAGTATACAGAAACTGAAACAATTACAACTGTGGAAGTGTGGACAATTGAAAATGTTCCGCATGGCTATGTTGTGCCACGCAAAAAGTGTGAAAATAAATCCGCCCAACCGGTACGCGTGAAAACACATACAGAGGTTATCGACCATTATCAGGTTTATCAGCCTGTGACGATTTATAAACCCGTTGGCACCCAGGTGCAGCGCCGTGTTATTCCCGCCAACAAGTGTAAATAAAACGGTATGGGACGGCCGAAGAAAATTTTGCCGGATGAAATACGCAGAGCGGTTTGTACTGACTTGGATTTTGCCAAGACTATGTTGCATACCACAAAGTTAAAGGTTAGTGATATCGAGGCCGTGTTGCGACATCTTGATATGGTGCGCGATGATTTGGCGCAACTGGTTGCGTCGGCCAAGTTAAGAAAAATGCGTTAAGAAAAGGAGTAAATTATGTGTATCAAGAAAATTAAAAACATCCAAAAGGTAAAACTTGTTATGCGGGGGCTGATGGGTAATGGATATGTGCCCAAGGTTGTTCTTGAAAAAATGGCACAGGCTCAGCAGAAAACAAAGTAATACCTTGACTTTTGTTGGGGCGTGTTATAGAATACGCGGGCGCGAATGAATATTCGAATGCGGCCATTTGGCGAAAATGATAAACTAAGCTAAAAGGAAATATAAATGATTGAAAAAAACTGGATGACGTTGATTAAGCCAAAAAAACTGACAATCAACACAGATGAACATAATCCAAACATTGCAACATTGGTTGCCGAACCATTGGAAAAGGGTTTCGGTTTGACACTGGGTACGGCTTTGCGTCGTGTGTTGTTGTCTTCGTTGCAGGGTTGCGCACCTATCTATATCAAAATCGATGGTGTTCAGCATGAATTTTCCAGCATATCGGGTGTTCGTGAAGATGTGACCGATATTATCTTGAATCTGAAAGGTGTTTATTTCAAAGCCTTGACAGAAGGTCAACACAAAGCGTATTTGAAAGTTAAGGGCCCAGCCGTTGTGACAGCAGGTATGATTGAAACAACCGGCGGTGTCGAAGTTATGAACAAAGATGTCGAAATTTGCACTTTGGATAAGGGCGCAAATTTGGATATGGAAATCACATTGGGTACAGGTCGTGGTTATGTGCCTGCGTCTGCGCATGCTGATGGTTTGCCATTGGGTGTGATTCCTGTTGATTCTATTTTCTCGCCAATTTTGAATGTCGCCACAGAAGTATTGCCAACACGCGTTGGTCAGAATACTGATTATGACAAATTGGAATTGACGGTTAAAACAAATGGTTCTGTATCCCCAGAAGATGCAATCGCATTTGCTGCACGTATTTTGACGGATCAGTTGGTTGTGTTCATCAACTTTGAAGATCCTGCACAAATCGGCGCACCAAGTGATGAAGAAAAAGCCAAGGATGCGTTGCCATTCGATCCAAAATTGTTAAAGCATGTTGATGAACTGGAATTGTCGGTTCGTGCAAACAACTGCTTGAAGAACGATAAAATCAACTGGTTGGGTGAACTGGTACAAAAGACCGAAGCCGACATGTTGAAAACACCAAACTTTGGCCGCAAATCTTTGAACGAAATCAAAGTTCAATTGGAAGCGATGGGTCTTGGTTTGGGTATGGAAGTCCCAGGTTGGCCACCAGAAAATATTGCAGAGTTGGCCAAAAAATACGAGGACCCATACAAATAAATTAAATTCTGTGGACGCCTGTTGGCGTTCACAGGTTCCTCGTGTATGTCCAATACACGTCGGAACTGTGAGACACCAACATTCGTCACACATAATTTAATTTCTTGCACTGCAAGGGGCAAAGGGGTTATTGCGAGAAACGGCGAACACCTCCAATAATCTCATATCTTTTAATTTCTTGCACTGCAAGGGGCAAGATGGGCAAATTTATTGCAAATGATAATAAATTTGCTAAAGTTGTGAACAAGAGGTAGATATATGTCTATTAAATCCGGGCTGGAAAAGGCCACAAAAAAAATGGCTGATAGAAAAGAGGCCAAGAAAAAAGAGCGCACAGAACGCTTGATGGGTGGTTTGATAGGTGATATATTACGTGGTATCACAGGCAATAGAAAATAAAAATCCACAGTGCTGATATATGCGTCAGGTTGTGGTGTCTCGGTAAGATCCCACCATGGTGGTGGGCAGAAACAAAGGAGTAATCGATGAGACATATGAAAGCAGGTCGTACATTTAATCGCGACACAAACGCTCGCAAGGCCTTATTTATTGGCTTGGCAAAGAGCTTGATTGAAAAAGAACAAATCAAAACAACATTACCAAAAGCAAAAGACTTGCGCAGAGTCGTTGAAAAATTGATTACTCGTGCCAAGGTTGACACAGTTGCAAATCGTCGTTTGACGGCCTCTGAATTGGGTAACAGCAGCGCAGCGACAGTTAAAAAACTGTTTGATGTTTTGGGTAAACGTTATGCAACACGCAACGGTGGTTATACTCGCGTTTTGAAGGCGGGTTTCCGTTATGGTGATGCGGCGCCAATGGCAATCATCGAATTGGTTGATCGTGATGTAAATGCCAAGAAAGCCCCAGTTGCACCAGTTGCAGAAGTTGCAACAGAAGAAGTTGTGGCAGAAGAAAAACCTGCTAAAAAAACAACTGCTAAAAAAGCAACAGCAAAAAAAGATGCTGAATAATTGTTTTTCAGTTTGAAAGTCCCCCCATTCTGGGGGATTTTTTTGTGCCCTACATTTGCAAAATATACTTTTATTAAAAGTTGTTATGTGATAAAATTGTATGAATTGGAAGGGAATATTTATGAAAAGAATAATCGCATTTTCTTTGCTTGTTGTTGGTGTTTTGAATCAAGGTTTTGCGGCCGCACCAGTTCAACGCCGTGGTCAGTCTTCTGCGGCGGGGGCGACCAATGAATCTGCGCCCAAGGCCGTTTCTGCACGTGCGGCAACAACCAGGGGTGCAACGCGTTCTGCACCGGCGACAACGGCTGCGCGCAGTGCTACGCGTAATACAGCGGCGCGTTCGGCAACACCATCGGCACCGGTGGTTAAGGCGCGTGCCGGTACAACCCAAAAGGTTATAAATTCTGGGACCAAGGTGGCCAGCGCGGCAAAAAATATTGTGGTTAGTGATGAATGCCGTCAGAAATACGAAGGCTGTATGGATGCGTTTTGTATGTTGGATAATGAAAGCGGTGGACGTTGTTTGTGCAGCAATAGAAATGAAGAACTAAGTGCTGTCTTGGCAGAAATTGAAGCGCTGGATGAAAAAACATATCAGATGGCAACCTTTGGTGTTGAAAAAATTAAGTTGGGGGCCAATGCGGACGATGTGTTGGGACAGGTTAATCAGGTGGCTGATTCTTTCCTGAATCCCGAG
>JAZLDK010000068.1:0-1391 GCA_045614725.1 Candidatus Enterousia sp. | reverse complement strand
AGTACAGAACCAACTGTGATGAATTCCATAGTATTTATCCTTGTCTTTGAACAATAAAAAAACCGACACAAAGTCGGTTGTTTTACTGAAGTCAATTCCGCATACACAGGTCTTCCCGGTCATGTCCGGAACTTCACCTTTTGTTTTCAAGATGTTTTCCCAACTTGCAACTTCTGTATCTTTTCGACCTTGAGGAATGTTCATTCGCTTTACCATGAACGCGTTATTGATAACCGGGTCAAGTAAATAATCTTGGAATTCCCGGCGCATCTGTTCTTTCAGGGTAGGAAGATACGGCAAGGACGGGTTTGCCTTTTCCCAATTCGATTCGTCATGAACTTCCGCTTCATTGTCCAACTTACAAATGAACGGAAGAAAACCATTGTCCGGAAGTTCGCCGGCCAGTATCTTGTGGCTTTTTTCTATCAACTGATCCAGCGGCCCGTCACGAACATCACCATTCGTTGAAATATAGGTTCGCCGGGGGTGTGGTTTCTTGCCAAGGCCCGTTGTGAAAACGTAGATGTTCTCCCAATTTTCGTATGCGTGTGGCTCGTCAAAATCAACCTTGCCAGAACGTAAACCATCTTTTCCTTTCGGGTTGTTCGTCCGGTATTTGATTTTTGACCGGGTGTTTTTGTTCTGAATCTCTGTTTTCGTCCATCTGAAATTCTTTTCAAACTTCTTTCGCCATTTCGGGTTTTCAAGAATGTTGTATATTTCATCGAAGGACGTTTTCGCCTGTTCCTCACTATTTGCGCAAATGTCAATATCGTAATACGAAACACCATTGGTCGGTGTTATCAAACAGAAATCTTCAAAGGCCAAATAACCATTCTTGCCACCACCCCGGCCCATCAACGCGAAAAGGTCAGGCCATCGCGGTGTACCATCACTTTTGAAGACACAACAATGAAGGACGAAACAGAACACTTCCCACGGGAACAGTTGGAAGGGAAAATATTTTTGATACGACAAATATTTTTCAACCTGTATCGCATCAATCTTCAGGGTTTCAGTCGCGAACACCCTTTTGACCATCGCGACAAGCTGTTTCTGTTCTTCGCAGGTCTTGAACGTTCCCTGTTCAACTATGTCGATATATGTTTGTATTTCTTTTGGTATCTGTGTCATTCAACATCACTACAATTCATCATCTTCGTTGTCCGGGGGTGCGGGAATAACAATCTTGCATCTGTCCGTGATTGTCAGTCCCAAACTCTTGGCGGCTGACAGGGCTTGACGAAACGCCTTGTCTTGCATGACCTGGGTATCTTTCACAGCATCCATTTCACGATTGTCAATCAGTTCAACGATTGCTTCAGTATAGGACAAATACAAGTCAAACGAAATGACGTACATTGCGAGACAGTCAACATCAAGTTCCGTCA
>JAZLDK010000067.1:0-2624 GCA_045614725.1 Candidatus Enterousia sp. | reverse complement strand
ATTCGATGACGGGCGCGCGCAAAGGCCGCGTGCATTTCAAGTGGAATGTCGGTGCGTTCCGGTTTTGGTTCTGGTTTTGGTTCTTCTTCTTTTTTTTCTAGTTCGGGGGCAGGGCGTTTAATGCATTGTGGTAGTTTAGGCTTTGGAATTGTGACCAATGGCTGTTTTTTGCGTATAATCAATGTTGTTGTGGCGATATACAGTGGGCCCGCCGCCAAAATCAAAATGCCAAATACAAACCCCGCGAATCCATGTAGTTGTGCGTTTAGTAATTTGTGCCACTGATATGCCGAAAACATGTCGAAATTAAACATGCTTTTCAATATTACCCACATTGCGCACACATAACATGCCGTCCAAATCAGGGCGTGACGGTGGTTCTTGAAAAGATCGAAAATCGGTTTCATTACCTTTATTATAGACAATAATCGCAATTTGTCAATGGTTTGTAAGGGAATAAAATTTGTAAAAAAGTCTTTTATTATATGCGTTTTTGTGGCATAATAGTTGGGATAGTAAGGGAGAAGTCTTTCATGTCATGCAAATTTAATTTATTTGGTAAATCGTTTGTTGCCTTGGGGGCGTTGATGGTCGTTTGTGCCGCATATGCTGCGGGACGCGATGGGGGTGAGTCATCGTCACGCGGTATGCATATGGGAACGCTGGGCGGTGGTGCACCAACGGTGGGGCGTGAGGGACGCGATGTCCGTAATATCGAGGTTGCTCGTATGCCGGCCATGCCACAGTTGCCAATCAACAGTGTTGGTAATTTGTCGCCGAATGTCGGGCAAAAACCGACGGTCCCATCTGTGCCAAATGTGCCGGTCGTGCCCGATACACCAGAAGTGCCAGAAACACCAGATGAACCGGAAGTCCCCGATACACCTGTTGAACCAGAATGTCCGGATGGCGGTGTGGAAAATTCCGATTACACAATCGATATGTGTATGAATGATATTCGCACATGTGTAAATAATGGCGGACTGACAAACGGGATGGCGGATTTGTATAATGCCGATATGATGTCATCGGTTATTAATGGTGTTGGGGTCTGTGTGAACCAAGTTGAAAAATGTGTACGGGATGTTCGTCGCGATTGTAAAAATGTCTATAATTCTAATTCCGAGGTTTGGATTGATTTTGAATCGCGTGTGGTCCAGCCGGAATATTATAACTTTGTGTTGCGTAAAACGGGCTTGACCCCGTATCAGGCGCAAATGACATGTGAAATGTTGGATCAGGTTGCGTATGGGCCGTCTTTTTCGGCGATTGATGGTGGGCAAAATGTGACTGGGGAATATGCGAAAAATGTTGGCGCCTTTAATGACCAGATGGATGGTACACTTGCCAAGGTTGGTTCGCTGGGGGATTTGGAACCTGGGCGCGTGGATGAATTGCGTGGGCACTATGCGCGCTGGGATGCGATGACGGCGGAATGTCTGGTTCGTGTTGCGGCCTATCACAAGGATGAATTGATTACAAACAAATGGCTGGGGATGGGTGATGATACACCGGCCGAGGCATGGGTGCCAGCGGGTGAAACATTTACATGTGGCAAGGATTTATTTGGCTTTGCACTAAGAAACCAGACCAAGGCGGCGGCGGTTTTGGCGCCAACGGCGGGTGCACTGGTTGGTGGTGCGATTGGCGCGGGTGTTGGTGCCGGTGTCAGCAAAATTGATTGTAATGATGTTTCTGTTCGTAAAGAAATGTTTAGCGGGCTTGACAGCAACTATAAAACTAAATTGTATGAAGTTATGGGTATAAAAGGAACGCCTGATAGCTTTACATATGATATTTGTAGCGCGATTCTTGATTTGGCTGGGAACCCAACCGGTTTTAAAGTCAAAGATACCACCGAAGAGCGGCTGAAAGTTGCGAATTCTGAAGGGAAATCGGGAACTGTGTATGAGTACACAGAAAGTAGCACAAGAAAACAAATAGACTTAGCTCATTTGCACAAGGTGCTGGATCAAGTTGCGGATCGTAATGCCAATATCGGCAAAGGGGTCGGGATTGGCGCCGGTGCTGGCGCCGGTGTTGGTGGACTGGCGACCGCGATAACCTTTTGGGTCGAAGGAGCAAATATTTCATGTCGCGTTGGGGATGGCCTGGCGACCGTTGCATTGAATAAATCGGATAAGGTTAATACGCTGAAAGAATTCTATGTAAAGTGGGGATTGAACCTGCCCGAGGCGATTAAACCAAACGAGGTTGTGACGGATTGCCTGTCATGGCAGGCCGCGTGTGCGGGAATTAATGATTATTCCCAGTGCAAGGCCGCCCAGATTAATTATCAGCCGGACGGTGCGCCGAATATAACCCAGGTTCGTGCGGCATGTACCGTGTCGGGTAATGCGTGCATACATAATCCACCGGTTGCCAAATCATATGGCGCATGTGAATAATGACCAGGTTTTAAAAGAGAAAGGGAGGATTAAATGCGAACTGCATTTACTGTATTTGCGTTGATGGGGATAGTGTCATCGGCGCATGCCGCGGTTGACTTGGAAACCGCATTGTCGAATGTCCGCGCATCCTGTGGCGGGATATCGGAAGAGTTAAATCAAATGAAAACCATGGCCGGAATTGGTACGGGCGTGTCCGCGGCGGGTGTGCTGGCC
>JAZLDK010000066.1:0-1331 GCA_045614725.1 Candidatus Enterousia sp. | reverse complement strand
ACAACCAATAACGCAACAATCGTCAACAAAGTCTGCATGCCTTAACCCTTCCTTGTTTCAAAATTTCATTACAACATAATCAGCCAAACGATTGGCAATGCATAAATCCAACCGTCAAATCTGTCCAAGATACCACCGTGCCCCGGCAAGATTGTGCCAAAGTCTTTGATGCCCAGTTTGCGTTTAATCCAACTGGCGGTAATATCGCCGTATTGCGACAACAGTGACACACTAATTCCAATCCACATTAATTGTGGCATAAACACATCCGCCCCCAGCAATCCGTACATAACACCCGCAAATGTACCGCACAAAATTCCTGCGATTTGACCGGACCACGTTTTTCCGGCGGACATACGTTCCCACATTTTGTCACCGCCAATAATGCGGCCAAAGAACCATGCGCCAATATCCGCGCTGCAAATAATCAGCAATAACAACAGCACAATCCACGGGCGTGCGCCAACAAAATAAATCGCCACCAGCATCAGCAACAACCACCCCAGGAACCCGCCAAACAACCATTTTTCGGATTTTACCGTTTCGCGTCCCGCATGACGCAAACAGCCAATATATTCGGCAATCATTGCCACGACCACCGCAACCCCCAGCCACCTGACCGCGGAAAATCCCATGTGTTCCAATACACCGGCACCGATGGCGATTGCGGCCATAATTGCACCAACCAAGATTCGCTTGCTTGTATTTGACATTTGCTTCTTCCTTTCCTTTATTTTTTTCCCAAATAATTGGCCTTTTTCCCGCCCCCAAATCTGCGGTTGCGTTTACTAAACGCGACCAAAACCTGATTCCACAACTTTTCATTTTTTACCAAATCGGGCCAATGTTCCGGCAGGAATAACAATTCCGCATAGGCCAATTTCCACAACAAAAAGTTTGAAATTCTGTTTTCATTACTGGTACGCACCATCAAATCGATTGGCAACAAATCCCCCGTATCCAGGAACGTTTCAAAAGATTCTTTGGTAACCGGTTCGCCCGCCTCGATTGCGGCATTGACGGCATCGATAATTTCCTGCTGGCCACCATAATTCAGCGCAAACACAACCGTTCCGCCGGTGTTTTCCGCCGAAGATTCTTCTAACTTATCACACATGTCGGCCAATTTTTTTGGCAATCTGTCGCGCGATCCAATCACACGATACCGCAGATTTTTTTCAACCGCGTGTTTCATGTTCTTTTTCAGTTCCGTGTAAAACAAATCCATCAAGAAATCAACTTCTTCCTTGCTGCGGTTCCAGTTTTCGCTTGAAAAGATAAAGAACGTAATCGTTGACACGCCGCGCTTCATAAACCAATCCACCAGGTTT
>JAZLDK010000065.1:0-1376 GCA_045614725.1 Candidatus Enterousia sp. | reverse complement strand
ACCTTCTTCTGCCTTGCAGGTGAAGATGCCCTTGCGCATGACCAGATTCCGCAGATTTTTCCGGATGTCCGCATCATCGGACAGGTTTTCCGCCTGTTTTGCGGCCTGAATTGCCGGATTTATCAGGTTGTTATAGATTTCAATCGCTTCCCTGATGCCGGCCTTGTCACGCGCTAACAATTTGTTTTCGGGCCCTGGGAAGAACCACTCATCCAACTGGGCCGCGGTCGCCTGCATAATCGGACGCGTGCGTGCCGTCGCCAGCCAATCAGGTAACGCGGGAACATCCGAATAATACCACAGCGCACCCCAATAGAATAACCCCATAACAACCACACCACGGATAATGCCGAAGATTACCCCCAATGTCTTGTCAGTGATATTCATTATACTGTCTTGAATTTTGGCGCGGATTTTTTGGTTTATAAAACCAACCAACATTAACACCGCAAAGAACACTATGAAATACGATGCAACCAATGTGCCAACCGTAGATTCAGAAAGTTCAAACCAGCCCTGCAATACACCGTCCAACCAAGGCGATGCAAAACGGGCCGCGATGGCCGCAACCACCCATGACAATGTCGCGATGGTTTCGTATACACCACCGCGAAATGTCGCCCATATTGTGGATATTAATAAAACACCCACATAAACATAATCAAGTACAGTTAAGTCAAACATATTATGTCCGATTTATTCTTATTTTTTATTCTTATCGCCACGGACCAGAACATACCCCAATCCAGCGACCAACACCGCCAACAGTACCCAGAACCAAATTACTGAGCCGCCTTGTTGTTGGGTGTCGTTATTTTTTTTTTGCTTCGTCCGCGTCTTCGGATTCCACAGCCACCTTGTATTCAACAATCGCGCTGGTTCGGTCAGCATGTTCCGATTTGAACTTTTCGGCATCTTCGGACAATGCTTTTTTATTTTCGGCCGCCGCAGCCTTTTGTTCTTCGGTCAGGTCCGCTTCTATCATTTCACGCAATTTATCCTGCAAGAAATCAGCATAGCCCTGTTCACATTTATCGCCAATTACCAACACAGGAACACCGCCCGATTGAAATTCACATTTCTTTAACGCGGCCTGAAATGCCGACAAGTTTGCACGGTCTGCAACATTAACCTCGGTCACTTTTAATTCTGGATATTCATAAATCAGTGTCGAAGAAATAAATTCGCGCGCATGATGACAATGTGGACATGATGGCGAATGATAAATTGTAATATCCGCAGCAGATGCAGCACCAATAAATGCAATTCCTGATAATACCGATAACAAAGATGCTTTTTTCATATTTTCTCCTTTTCAATGTTTCGATTATAGAAAATATATTTCAATCGGCGCAAGTGCTTTTTAATAAATTTAT
>JAZLDK010000064.1:0-30323 GCA_045614725.1 Candidatus Enterousia sp. | reverse complement strand
CCATGTTGCTTTGGCAGTTTGTGTTTGACCTGTATATGGATTTACTGTTGTGCATGCAGATACCAATGTTAAAACTGCACATAATGATAAGATATGTTTCATTTTTTCTCCTTTGCGTTTTTCAATGGCCATATTTTAAAACAAATTTTATAAAAACACAAAAAATAAAAGTGCCATGTTGGCACCATTATCTGACTTTTTGTTGTGTCTGATTTTTAACAAAATTCACTGTTGGAACAGAATCTGTTCGAATCGAATCGTTTTGTGTTATTTTCTGTTCTTTTTCTGCTGCTGTTTTATCACTGGCAAACATACTGTTCAAATGAAAAACAATCGCAATGGTCACAGCACACAAAGCAGCTGTTCTGATTAAATCTATTATTTCTTTTTTTGTTTCGTCTTTCATCTTTTCTCTACTTTTTTTCCAATAAAAATCCGCCATGTGGCGGACGAATTCGTGGTGGGTGTTGAGGGACTCAAACCCCCGACCCTCTCGGTGTAAACGAGATGCTCTAATCAACTGAGCTAAACACCCGATTGCTTAAACAGCTGGCAAATAATAAACTAAAATTTTTTATTTGTCCAGTCTTATTTTAATTTTTTTCCATTTTTTGGCTTAAAGTGCTGGTCGCCAACAACGATTTTGCCATCCTGATATACGGGTGCGACAATTTCTTTGACCGCTGTGCGCCAATAAACATCGCCATTCCCTGTGTTTATTGCGTACAGGTTGCTGTCAGTGCCAACAACAAAAGCAAATTGCCCTACAATCGTAAATCCAACCGATACCCCCAGATTCAGGCACCATTTCTTGGCCCCATTTGCGGCATTGATTTTACAGAACGCATCGCCCAATCCGCCCACATATACAGCATCTCCAATCGGCATAATAGGCGCGATAATATCAACAACCGATGCCCCACCGGTCAGGTTGCTTGCCCGATAAATATCCGCAATCCATGCGATTTGACGGTTGGTGGGGTTTACTTTGACCAGTTCGCCCGTTGTTAATCCGGCATATATATACTTGCCACTGCATACGGGGCGTTGACTGCTTTTTACGGAATTGTTTGTTGGAAATCCGCTGAATATTTTTTTATCCCCCTTCCAGATAACATTCGAAGAATCCTGGGTATAGGGACAATCCGCGTTATCAACCACAACTGCATCGTTCGGCAGTTCGGGCACATCTTGATTGATAACTTTGATTTCCACCTCGTCAAACACGGCAATGCGCGTGCCCGATAAAATAGGGTCGTGTTTATCGCATGCGACCAACGCCAGCATGCATACCAATGCAATCAGTCCTTTACGCATATATTCCCCCGTTTATCTTAGCGTAGCATTTGTGCATTACCGGCGATTGCCGCAGGTGCATCTTTGTCATTAATAATTTTATCTAGCCACTTATTCGCACTTTCGCGATTTCCCTCGGCCAGATATTTCTGGGCTATGGTCAAAGACGCCGTATAATAAAAGGGTGAATTTTTCGTATCCAAATCCGCCAGATACTCTTCAACATCTGTGCCGGTCATCTGGTCGCCGCGCATTGTGACAATATGCAGACGCGCCAAATCACGAAAATCGCGTGAATTACCATCGTTTGCCAACTGTTCCAATTTTTCTATGTTTTTATCCAACAGGTATGACTGGAACAATGCCAAATCCGCCATTGCACCCGAAGCATTGTTTGCAACACCCGCCAGTGCATTTGCATCAACATTTTCAACCGCCACTTCATAGTTGCGTGCCATTGCCAATCTGTTTGCGCGATATGTACGAACACCAATCTGAATGCCGGTGACAACAATCATGATTACAAAAGCGGCAATTAATATATGGCGTGAATACTTCTTAACAAACTTTAATGTTTTTTCATTATTCACTTCTTCCCAGACTTCGCGGTAAAGTGCATCTTCTGCATGTTCTTCGCGTGTTTTAACGGGTGCCTTAACTTTTTTATTTCTTTCCAGCATATTTGCCATTTTTAAATCTCCTGTCTTGATAAATCTTATTTTATTGGTATACTATAAAAGATATGAAAAATCAACACAAGAACACTTTACCAGCAACACAAAATATGGGCATAGTTGCCGCCCGTGGGGTCAGTGACGAAAACGGTCTGGCCCAGTATATCCAAGATATCCAGAAATTTCCCATTTTAACGGCCCAGCAGGAATATGAATATGCCACAAAATGGACACGCGAACATGATTCTGTTGCTGCTGAAAAACTGGTGGCCAGCCACCTGCGTATGGTTGTGTCGGTTGCATATGATTTCAAGAATTACGGTATCCCCATGGGTGATTTGATTGCCAGTGGTAATATGGGGCTGATGCAGGCACTGCAAAAATTCGACCCTGAAAAAGGATTCCGTTTTTCGACCTATGCTATGTTCTGGGTCAAGGCTGAGATATATGAAACAATATTAAACAATTGGTCAATTGTTCGCATCGGTTCGTCCGCGAATCAAAAGCGTGTATTCTTTAACCTTTCGCGTGCGAAACGCGCACTTGGCATAATGGACAGCAACCTGTCCGATGAACAGACCGCGCAAATCGCCAATTATCTTGAAGTGCCAGAACAAGATGTTAAACGCATGGCGACCCGAATGGGTGCACGTGATGTTTCGCTGAACGCACCAATGAATTCCGAAGACGGTGCAACGGATATCTTGTCCAATATGGCGGATAATCGCGCCAGCATAGAAGACACATTGGAACAGTTGGAATTTCGTAAACGCGGCTATGAATTATTGCGCAAGCATTTGGCCGCCCTGTCCGAACGCGACCGTGAAATTTTAACGGCCCGCCGCTTGACCGAACCTGCCTTAACACTAGAAGCGCTGTCCCAAAAATATAACATATCGCGTGAACGCGTACGCCAGATAGAAGAGCGTGCATACAAAAAATTAAGCGATGCGATTTTAAAAGAAGCCCAAGGGGCCAAATAATGAAAGTTTTTACAAAATTATTACTGTTGGGGATGGTGTGCGCGCCATCTGTTGTGGACGCGTTGGAATATAATTCCGGCAGATTTGCATTCAAGTTAACGGGCTATGGTACCGCGGGTTTAATAGAGCCAGATTTTGAAACACCTGTATTCGTTGGTGACTGGCGTGTGCGCGGTCAAATGAATTACGCGATAAACGATATTTATACATTCGGTGCGGTCTATGCTCTGGATGCGAACGCGGTCGAAGAAGACAAATTTATGCGTGAAGCGTTCGTATCGCTTGATAATAAAAATTATGGTCGTGTCGAACTTGGGTTTACGGATTCTATTGCGCGCAAACTGGGGTTGGGATTACCCGATGTCGGCGGATTGCGAATTAATGATAAACCCCTGTTTCATAAAAAGATTATCCCCGATGGTCCCGTTATATCCGATACGATTATTTCCACGGGGCGCAGTGCGTTGCGTATGAATTTGGCAACTAAATCGATTAACGGCAATCAATACGGTGTATCGGTTGCGGGTTTAACCGATGATTATAATTGGGCATTGGATGCGGGGCTTAAACTTCGTCGTCCCTCGGGCAAGGTAAAAACCGCATTTTCACTTGGTGCATCCTTTATGGACAATCCCGATAATTACAGCAACGATGTTTACACACCAAATGTGACTGCGGATTGGCGTGCGCAAATTGATGCGGGTATGAATCTTCAATACAACAGTTGGGTTTGGGGCGTGTCGGGTCGTCTGGTATATGACGAAAATCCTATTGGGCCGATATCCGACGGATTGGTTGTCGGCACCGGTGTCAGTTATGATTTGCTGAAATACAGTGTTTCATTAACCTATATGTTTTCCGACACGGGCATATGGCGACATGATGTAGAAGACTTTTTGGACCACATGGTCATAGGTTCTTTTCGGTATAAATACAGCGCAAATGTTGACGGTTGGATGTCGCTGGGTATTACTTCGAAAACACCGTTTATTTCCGCTGGCATGCGCTTAACATTCTAGTAATAAAAAAAAGCCCCAAACGGGGCTTAATTTTTTTTTTACATAGGCATCGGCATACCTGCGGTTGCATCACCCATAACTTTATCAATCATGGTATCTGCCTTTTGTTTGGCATCACGATATGCCGCCGACACTGCATCGGCCACCGCATCCGCACCCTGTGACAAGATATCCGGATTAATAACCATTTTTACCAAATCGTACTTGCCAGTCATGTCAACAATGCAGGCCCCGTTTTGTGCAATGCCCTTGACAACTGTTTTTGCCAATTGTTCCTGGGCGGCTGCAACTTTGTTTTGCAGTTCTGCGGCCTGTGCCATTAACGCTTCCATATCCATGTTTTTCTCCTACTTTTGTTTCTCGTGAATGTGCAACATTTGCAAAGCACGTATAGGCATTCCCATTGATTCCGCCGCGTAATTGGTTAATTCAAGACGCGGTAAAATTTCTTGGTTTGCGTACTGAATCGCTTTGGACAAATCTTCAAATTCTTTATTTGATGACAATAGCGTAATAATTCTTTCCGATCCACTTGGCGCAATATCGCGTTTAGACAATAAAAATACATGCAATCCCGTTTCAGAATTCGTTTTGATGCTTGGGAAATAATTGTCTTTTACAAAAGCACCTATCACAGGAACGCGCTGAACGGCACACCCAAGGTGTGCCGCCCATTGTTCATCCGTCCAATTTAATTGTTCGGGTTTCATATACCAAATCCTTATTTTTTGATTTCTTCACCTGTTTTCTGGTCGATGCCAACCATAGACATGCGTGTTTTACCGCGTTTGTCGGCACCCAGATAGCGTACATATACCGTATCGCCTTCTTTGATTTTGGCATCTTCGATTTTTGCCAATCTTTCACCGGTGATTTCAGAAATATGAACCATTGCTTCAAATCCATTCATGATTTTCACAAACAGACCAAATTCCTTCATCCCAGAAACAGTACCTTTATAAATCTGGCCGACTTCTGGTTCTGCAACAATGTCTTTGATGCGACGGATTGCTTCGTCTGCATCGTCTTTGCTGACGGCCATAATTTTAATGGTGCCATCATCTTCCAAATCGATGATAGTATTTGTTTCGCGAACCAACGCCTGGATAACGCTGCCACCCTTGCCGATTACTTCGCGAACTTTATCTGGGTTAATTTTCATCGTATATGCCTGAGGCGCATATTCAGAAACTTTTTCGCGTGGCTTTTTGATTGCTTTTTCAATCTTGCCCAAGATGTGCATACGGCCATCTTTTGCCTGTGCCAAAGCGCGTTCCATAATTTCAAAGGTAATGGATGTGATTTTAATATCCATCTGCAACGCGGTCACACCTTGGTCTGTACCTGTCACTTTAAAGTCCATGTCACCCAAGTGATCTTCGTCACCCAAGATATCGGTCAGAATAGCATAATCATCACCTTCTTTAATCAATCCCATTGCGATACCGGCCACAGGGCGTTTCATTGGAACGCCACCGTCCATCATTGCCAATGTTGCGCCACATGTTGTCGCCATTGACGAAGAACCGTTTGATTCCAAGATATCCGACACAATGCGAATTACATAATCAAATTCGCTGCGGCTTGGTACCATTGGGTGAACCGCGCGCCATGCCAAATTACCGTGACCAATTTCACGACGACCTGGGGACTTTAATCCTTTGCATTCACCAACGGAATAACCAGGGAAATTATAGTTCAAGATAAAGTCGCGTTCTTCGGAACCATCCAGTGATTCGATTGGCAACGCATCTTTACCGCCACCCAATGTCAAAGATACCAGGGCCTGCGTTTCACCGCGTGTAAACAACGCAGAACCATGTGCGCGTGGCAACACACCCAGTTCGATTTCAATTGGACGAACGGTTTTGTTATCACGGCCGTCAATACGTGGTTTGCCCGCCAAGATATTGCCACGCATAATGCGCGCAGTCAGGTTTTCAACCACTTCATCCGCCCAAGATTCCAGTGTAGAAGTTGCACGTTCTGATTCTGGGAAAAGGTCCGCGATGCGTGCCTTGGCCTGGGCATGAATGTTTGCCAATGTTTCCAAACGAACCAACTTTTCTTTGATTTGCAATGCTTCTTCGATTGCGCCGGCAAACTGTTCAAAATCAGATTCCATTGCGATTTGTTCGGCTGTTTTTTCAGGTGTTTCCCAACGTTCTTTACCGGCCTTTTCTGCCAATTCGTTGATTGCTTTGATAACAGTCTGTTGTGCATCGAAACCGAATTTAACTGCGCCCAAAACAGTCGCTTCATCCAATTCACCGATTTCAGATTCCACCATCAACACACCATCTTTTGTTGCCGCAACAACCAAATCCATTTCGGAATCTTCAACTTCTTTTTTGGAAGGGTTCAGCAAATATTCCCCATCGGCATAACCAACACGCGCCGCACCGATTGGGCCCTGGAAAGGAACGCCAGACAATGCCAACGCGGCACTTGATGCAATCATTGCCAAGATATCAGGCTGATTCTTTTTATCATATGAAAATACCTGTGCGATAATCTGAACTTTGTTTTTGAATGTTTCAGGGAACAAAGGACGGATTGGACGGTCAATCAAACGCGCGGTTAATGTTTCGGCGGTTGATGCCTTGCCTTCGCGGCGGTCGCGT
This sequence comes from Candidatus Enterousia sp., assembly GCA_045614725.1. Taxonomy (GTDB): domain Bacteria; phylum Pseudomonadota; class Alphaproteobacteria; order Rs-D84; family Rs-D84; genus Enterousia. Next base: position 23,727 of record JAZLDK010000064.1, on the reverse strand, counting down.
GAACCCGGGATACGACCCGCGGATGCGAACTTTTCTTGATAGTCAACCGTCAAAGGAAAGAAATCTTGACCTTCGACCGCGGCTTTTTCCGCGCACACAGTTGCCAGAACCATTGTTCCGCCCATTGTAGCCAAAACAGAACCGTTTGCCTGCTTTGCCATACGGCCGGTTTCCAGACGCAGTACTTCGTCACCATATGGAACTTCCACTACGACTGGGTTATTTAATTTTGTTTTTTCATCTTTTTTAAATAAACCAAATACCATTTATTTTCTCCATTTATTTTGTTTTTTATTCCCGCGAAGAAAAATCATTCGTTTCTGTACCCTGTGACAGATACACAAAAGAATAATTTCATCTTCGCTGTCACTGATTATAAATGATATTTAGCGGTTTTCAAGTATTGTTTGGTTTATATTTGGGGCTTTTTGTGATATAATTCACCTGTTTTCACAAAGGTTTAGATTATGAAATTCCCTAAAACAGTAGTTGGTTTTTATGTGCGTAATTTTTGGCGCTATTGCGGCGTTATTGCGTTGTTGTATTCGTTTTTCGCCATTGTCGATGTTTTTGGCACATATGTGTTGCCGGCATTTTATGTCAAGGGCGTGGTTGGTACTTTGGAAAGCGTTCCTGTCGCACTTGCGTTTCGTGCAGTTATTCCTATTGCGTTAACCTATCTGGCACTGCGTGCATTTCAGTGGTCGTCATCTTTGCTGCGCTGGTATGTATTTGATAAATTTATAAAGTATCCGTCGTATAACAAAATCTCATCTGATTTATACCGTTATGTGTTCAACCAAAGCGCCGAATTTTATTCCGCATCAATGCCAGGAAAAATCAGCAGCCAGATTCACAGAATATCAGAATCTTTTTTCGAGGCGGTTGAAATGGTGTTTGGCAGTCTGACCGGCGCTTTGGTTGCGTTTGTTATAACGGCGATGGGACTGGCGGCAATCGGGTGGCCATATGTTTTGGTAATTACATTTGCGGTCGCGTTTCGTATTATTTGGGGCGTTTGCACAATCAAGAAATCATTGCGCATGGCGGGCCATCGGGCCGAGGCTTTGAACACCCTTCAGGGTCGTCTTTTGGATGCCTTGTCAAACTTTATGGTTGTAAAAATGTTTTCGCGCGCAAACTATGAACAGGACTTTGTTGCCCCTATCCGCAAAAAATACGAGCGTGATGCAAATACAGCTCATTTTTGGTCGCGTGTTTTCTGGGCGCCTGGCAATTTAGTAATGGATACATTTTGCTTTACGGGTTTTATATTGCTGTCCGGATATATGTACAGTATCGGCCAATCCACAATCGCGGACATATCATTTGCGCTGGCGGTTTATTCGGGCATCAGTTCCGCTGCCTTTGGCATAGTAATGAATATAAAAAACTTTACATCCAGTCTTGGTAATGCATCTGGTTCATATCGGGCCTTGGTTAAGCCGATAAGCATAACCGATGATAAAAATGCCGCGCCTTTATCCGTCACCAAGGCGGCGATAAGTATTCGCAATCTAAAATTTCGCTATAAGAAAAAATTTGTGATTAAGGGCTTGTCACTTGATATCGCCCCCGGCGAAAAGGTTGGCATTGTTGGATTGTCGGGCGCAGGAAAAACGACATTGGTAAATTTATTGTTGCGCATGTATGACCCAACCAGCGGCGCAATATTTATCGACGACCAGAATATTAAAACAGTGACCCAGGAATCATTGCGACAAAACATTTCATTTATACCCCAGGACGCAACAATGTTTAATCGTACTATATATGACAATATTGCATATGGTGATTTATCCGCGGGTGCCGGTGCAATATACCACGCTGCAAAAATGGCGTGTGCGCATGATTTTATTCGGGGTACAACGGACGGCTATAAGACACTTGTTGGTGATCGGGGAATAAAATTGTCCGGTGGTCAACGACAAAGAATCGCAATCGCCCGTGCGTTTTTAAAGGATGCGCCGATTTTAATTATGGACGAAGCAACCGCTGCACTTGATTCCGAAACCGAAAACATAATTCAATCTGCGTTTGAAAATTTATCGCGCGGTCGCACAACGATTGTAATTGCGCACCGATTGTCCACTTTGCGTAATATGGACCGCATAATCGTGCTTGATGGCGGGCAAATAATAGAAAGCGGTTCGCACCATCAATTACTGCGCCGCAAAGGATTATATTCCAAGTTATGGGATATGCAGTCCGGTGGATTTATTCAGGAATAAAAGAAACGCCCAAACGGGCGTTTCTTTTATTGTTGTACAGTTGTATCCAACTCTTGCAGTAATTGCTGCAAACGTTCTGTTGATTCTGTATCTTCCAGTGCAACCGCAATTGTGTATGCGGATTCCAAATCACTGCGTGCTGCATCAATATTACCCAGATTCAGATTCAGCGCAGCGGATTTTTCAAACCACATCATCGCATCACTGGATTGTGCCTTGCGTTCATCCATTGTTGGTGTGCCCGAAATCTGTTCGGAAACAATGCGGATTGCCGAAGAATAATCTTCAACTGCCTTGGCAAATTCGCCCAATGCGGTATACGCTTCTGCGCGGTCAGCGTAAACATCGGCCGAAATAGAACCTTCGGTATGTGTCAAAGAATTTGTAAAGTCCGCAATTGCGCCTTGCCAGTTCTTTAACCACAGGTTTAACTGACCGCGTTTTGCGTACAGATTTCTCATCTGCAATACGGTTGTTGGGTTTGTTGTATTTGCGGCCAGCGCATTATTAATATCTGCCAATGCGGCGGCATAATCTTCTACGCGTGCATTCAACAGCGAGCGATCATAATACGCAACGGCGTTTGCAGGATCTTTGGCCAACGCTGCATTAAAGTCTACCAAAGCATTGCGATAATCGCCCATCTGCATATATGCCTCGCCACGCAGGATGTATGCATCAACCGATGCCGCGCCTGCATCAATTGCCGCGGTCAAATCCGCCAGTGCTTCGTCGATATTGCCGGCAATCAATTTCGCCTTGCCACTTTCATAGTAATCATTTGACTGCAACAAAACTTCTTCTGTGATTTCGACATTGCCAACCGTTGGGTTAACTGTGTGACTGCGTCCCAGAATATAAAAAGTTGCCGCAATAAAGAACAAAATAATGAACCAATAAACATAAATCGACAACGACCACGGTGCCGAACATGGTTTTGTTTTTGCGCTTTTTACTGTTGGCTTAGATGCCACGGGCCGTACATTTACGGGCTTTTTTGTGTTAACTGATTTTTTTGCAGGTGTTTTTTTCATTGCAAATCTCCCTTCCTTTTACTGGAATATTAGAGAGATTTTTTAATCTCGTCAATTGTTTTCTGTGATAATTTTTTAATTTCACCAATTTTTATATTTTTAAGTTCGACATTACCATACGAAATACGATGTAATTTTTGAACCGGCATACCGCATTTGCGCATTACAATTCTTATTTCGTTTTTCTTGCCTTCACAAATAGTTATGCGCAAAGTTTTATCATCAATGACATTAATTTTCATCGGTGCATATTTTATGCCGTCAATACTAACACCCTTGGTTGCGCGCGCAACACCATCCGGATTAACATGATTTACATTTGCAATATATGTGCGTGGCACCCCCGATGACGGCAATGTCAGTTTGCGCGCCAAATCGCCATCGTTTGTCATCAACAACAATCCGGTTGTTTTGTAATCCAACCGACCGATATATTTAAGTTGCTTGTATTTGTCCGGCAAACAATCATAAATCGTTTTTCGTCCCTGTGGGTCACTTGTGGTGGTCATGGTGTTTATGGGTTTATAAAACATATAAATTTCCGTCTGAACGCACGCACCAACCGTGCGCCCATCAACCGCAACAATATCCGTATCGTTAACAAAGTTTACGGGCGAATCAATAACATGGCCATTTATGGTCACGCGCCCCTGTGCAATAATGTCTTCGGCACCCCGCCTTGACGCGATACCGGCATCTGCTAAAAATTTCGCAATTCTTGTACTCATCTACTTAATTATTTTTCCCAGTGCCACAACCGCGGCAACTTCGGCCCGCAATATTGTCCGCCCCAGTGATATTCCGTACGCCCCTGCCCCATCCAGCATTTCAAATTCTGAATCAGAAAATCCACCCTCGGGCCCAATCAGGATTTTTTTTATTTTTGAATCTATTTCTTTGGTTGGGTGTCCATATGCCGCCCGTTCATCGGCAAACGCAATACCCGCCATATCAACTTGGCTCAGTTTTATCGGCGACATAATTTCAGGCACGCTGTTTCGATTAGATTGCTCGGCTGCTTCAATTGCGATTTTGCGCATGCGCTCCCAATTAATATGATGCGCAATTGTTCGTTCGGTTATAACCGGTTGCAGTGTCCCAACCCCCATCTGAACGGCCATATTAATCAGGTCGTCCGCCCGTTTAATTGGCGCAAACATCAATGTAATGTCATTTGACGGATCCTGGTGCGATGTTTGTGTGCCAATGTTAAGTGCCTTGCCATCCTCGCTCAGGTTTGCGTTAAATTCCCTGCCCCCGCCAAACGCCAAACATTGTTTTGTTCGCATAACTTTGCCCAGATAGTGCGCCACATCACGCCCAATGGGAACAATTGTGTTTTCCGATATATTATCGCCAACAAAGATTCTTGGAATATTTTTCATAAAACTGTATTTCCTGATTTATCAAAATGCTTTTTTCTGATATAATATTATCACTATGGCAGTGAAATTCAACTTTTTATCAGCAAGTGGCAAGGGTAAAGGTCTGGAAATTTTTAAGTCCAGTTCTTACAAGGACCATGAAAAGAAACCAATGGCCCAGATTTTTTGGTCAATTCGTTGGAATATCTTGATATGGTTGATTGCGGCATTAATGTTTGCGTGTGCGTTTCCGGTTGAATACATATGGCGATATGGTTGGACCGATGCGACCAAGCAATGGATAATGCTTTATGGCCAGAATGCCTTGTACACATTTGGTTTGTCGGTTGTTGCGGAAATTCCGTCTTGGTTATTGCGTGCATTCGTGCGACCCGACTTTCCTGCGATAACACCATTGTTGCCGATAATTGGTTATTTCTTTTTATCTGATTCAACCCTGACCGATGAATTTAACCCACACGGCAAGGATAAGTTTGATGAAAAATCTTCGCGCAAGGCAACGGTCGACGATATTAAAAAAATGGTTACAAGACCTCTTGAAAATAAAGAAGGATTATTTGGTGGTTTTATGATGGTTTTGGGTTATGCCAAGAACAAAGGTAAATCCATGGCCCTTAAAATGGACGAATGTTTGTCTGCGTTGTTATTGGCACCTGCTGGTACTGGTAAAACAGTTGGTGTGGTTATCCCGACCGTATTGGACAACGATAATGTTTCTATGATTATTAACGACCCCAAGGTTGAATTGGTGCCAAAAACAAGTGCATATCGGGCCAGTGTTGGACCAACATTTATATTTAACTGGGCTGAAAGGGACGAACCGGAACGCGGTATTTATTATCCTTCGTGGAACCCATTGTCACCCGAAAATATGCCGACCGAGGCCGAGGCCAAAACAACCTATATACAAACGATTGTAAATTCTTTGGTTGCGGAAAATGTCAAGGATCCACACTGGTCAAATACGGCGCGTGCCGCCTTGACCGGCTTTATAAACTTTATTGCATCCAAGGTAGAGCGCGCCAAGGCGGATGATTATTTTTATGCACGCCTGTCTAATGGTTCGTTTGATAACGAAGATGCAACGGTTTTGATGGATTATTATATGACCATGACATCGGACCCAAATGCATATGCTGCGGTCGCGCTATTACAGCGTGGCGAATTGAACGCAATGAACTATGTTCATGTTGGCACCTGGGATGGTCTGTCCAACGAATGGCGCGGGGCCGAGGCTTCAATCCCAATGTTCCTTTCTTGGTACACCGATGGCCAGATTCGCGTCGCCCAGGAACTAGAAGAACGCAAGCGTCAGGGCGACCAAATGGCGGCCATGATGGCGGACCCTATGAAGGATTTCTTGACCGCCGCATCCGAGGAAGCCCAGCGTTATTCGTACGGTAATGATGCGATATCATCACTTATCAATTTGGCAAACACGCCTGACAAGGAACGCGGTTCTATTATATCCACAATGAATGCTGGGTTAAATATTTTCCGTCATCCGGCGGTTAATATGCATACGCGTACATCTGACTTTCATTTCTCGGATATGCGCGGGTTGGTTGACCCCCGTGATGGCAAGGTTAAGCCGGTCACAGTATATCTTGCGGTTAATGTTGCTGATGCGTCCGCCTTTGCCCAGATTACCAGTATGTTCATTGAATTACTGTCCAAGTTCTTGATTGCAAATCCGCCTGAAAATATTAGTCGTGGCAAAAAATTAGGTCCATATCCAACCCTGTTCGTGTTGGACGAAATGCCAACAATGAACAAGTTAGAGGCTATTATCCAAGGGCCTGCTGTTGGTCGTGGACAAAAGGTGTCATACTTGATTGTTGGTCAGGATATCAGCCAGATTGCCGAAAAATACGGCGATAAATCCGCCGATACAATTGTTGCGAATACCGCGGCCAAGATTATATTGCGTGTAAACGACCCTTCGACGGCGGAACGCTTCTCGCGTATGATGGGTAAAAAGATTAAAATGAAAAAAGTCAAGGGGCCAGATGGCAAGGAAAAAGAAGAACCAAGCGAAGAAGACCTGTACAGTGTAATGGATTTGATGACATTAAATGTTGAAAAACAACTGGTCTTGTTCCAGGGGCATTATAATCACCCGATTGAGGCTGACCAAGAGCGTTGGTATGAGAATAAAACCCCAATCGAGAAAGTACAATATCAACGGGTAATGATGGGCGCAGCATCACCAATACCTGAATATATGATATCGTCGCATCATCGTGCGCTGGGGTATGCGGGTGCACCACGCGTGTTTGACCCCAAGACCCAGGAAGTAAAGGTCTTGGCAGAATAGATTAAAAATCATTAAAAACACCGGCAAATGCCGGTATTTTTATTATAATATTTTGCCAATAAAATTGTTAATAAATTGCCGGTATTCACCGGCCTTTTTGCATATTTTTATTTTGTTAAATTTTCGACCAGCTCATACATCTGGGTTCGTGTGGCAAATGACAATGTAATCTGCCCCGCCCCACCGCGTTTTTCGGTCAATTTTACCGGCACACCCAGTGCGGCCCGAATGCGTGATTCTATTTCGCGTACGGTTGCCGCATCAATTGTCTTTTGTACGCGACCGCGTGTTGTCTTGGCACGTGGTGCACTTTTAACCAATTTGTCGGTGTCTGACACACTCAGGTTTTCTTGTATAATCTTGCGCGCCAAAGCATCCGGATTTTCCGCAACAGCGATTGTTCGCGCGTGTGACGCGGACAGTTTGCCCTGCTCTACCATTTTCTGAACGGACAACGGTAAAGTGGTCAGTCGCATAATATTTCGAATATAACTTTCGGATTTGCCAATCAGACGCACAACATCCGCCAATTCATATCCGCATTGATTCATCAGATTTTTATACGCGTTTGCCTCTTCAATCGGTGTCAGGTTTTCGCGCTGAACGTTTTCTATCAGTGCGATTTCCATTGCGTTTTCATTGGTCATTGTTTTGACCAGTGCCGGTATTTCATTCAGTCCCGCCAACTTTGATGCGCGAAAGCGGCGTTCGCCGGCAACGATTTCATACATATATGGTTGACCGGATACACTGCGCAACAAAATCGGTTGTAATACGCCCTTCTCTTTTATAGATGCGGCCAAATCCGCCAGTTCGCTGTCTGTAAATACTTTGCGTGGCTGGTCCGGATTTGCGCCAATTTGCGCCAACGGAATTTGTTTTACAACAACGCGTTCGTTTGGTGTTAACAGTGATATATCGGGAATGGTTCCTTTTGCCTGTTGTAAATCGGCCAACCCGCGCCCCAATCCAAATTTAGTCGCCATATACCTCTCCTGTGGTTCTTTGTACAACTTCGGTCGCTACACGCAGGTATGCCTGTGCACCGGTTGAATTAAAGTCATAAAACAGTGCCGGTTTTCCGTGGCTTGGTGCCTCGGACACGCGAACATTGCGTGGCACAACTGTTTTGAATACTAAATCCCCAAATGTGTTTCTTACATCGTTATCAACCGCACGGGTCAATCCGTACCGTTTGTCATACATGGTTAACAAAACACCCAATATATCCAGTTCTGGGTTCCATTTTTCTTTTACTATATTGATGGTATCTGTTAATTGTTGAACCCCCTCCAACGCGAAGAATTCGCATTGCAGTGGTATAATAACAGCGTTTGCGGCGGTCAGTGCATTTATGGTTAAATATCCTAGCGCCGGTGGACAGTCCAATAATATATAGTCATAATGTGGCAAAATCGGTTGCAGTGCATCGCGTAAACGAAATTCGCGGTTATCCATATCCAATAAATCGATATCCGCGCCGGCTAATGCCTGTGACGATGGCAATATATGCATACCCTGCACCGCGGTGGTCAGGATATTATCCGCAACATTGGCGGTTCCCATGATTACGCCATAAACGCTTTGTCGATGTGATGCGCGCACAAACCCAAGTCCGGTCCCGGCATTGCCCTGGGGATCCAAATCAATCAGTAATACACGCTTTTTAATCGCGGCCAAAGATGCACCGATATTAATTGCGGTGGTTGTTTTGCCAACCCCGCCCTTTTGGTTCGCAAATGCTATTATTTTTGTCATTTTACCCTTTCCAACATATTAAATCTGTAATACACCTTATTAAATCCCATCGATTCGGTCAAGGTAATATATTTTTGGTGTTAAAAAACAAGTTTTTTCAAAGTGTTGTTTTGTGTTTCATGTGAAATGCGCTTGTGTAAAATTATTCAAAAAAGCCGGTGTTTGCCGGTCTTTTTGGTTGTTTTTGTTAAAAATCAAGTATTTTCAAAATGTTGTTTTGTATTTTATGTGAAATTACCGGTGTTTTTGTATAGAAATTAAAAAACCGTCGCCCGTTTTAGATGGTGTAAGTTCATAGTCAAATTTGTATTTCTTTTTTGCAACGGCAACTTCGGCTTCGATTTCCCGGCCTTTTAGCAGAAAAAGCCGGTAATTTGTTGGTGCGGTATAATCCATAATCTTAATCAGTGGCGCAAATGCGCGTGCGGTGAATACAAAATCATTCGATTTGGCCGGTAAATGCCGGACATAATCTTCGACCCGTCCGTGGTAAATTTCAAGGTTAGGCAGGTCCAGTTCCTGTTTTAAGGCCGATAAAAACGCGACTTTTTTGCCTATGGATTCAATACATGTGACGCGCCAACCCAAAATTGCCAAAACAACCCCGGGAAATCCCGCTCCACTGCCCAGATCGATTATCGATACTTCTTTGGGTAAAATGTCGGCCAATTGCGCCGAGTCGGCAAAGTGCCTGTTTTTGATGTCGCTAAGTGTGCTGGGGGCGACCAAATTCATGCGTTTTGACCATTCCAGCAACATATTTGCATACTGTTCAAATTTGACTTTATTGTTCATAAGCGGTATTCTAGCATAGTTATGAGAAAAATCGACAATTTATTTTTATTTGGCGGGATTGTGGCAATTGGCGTACTGTCTTGCTTGTTATGGTCTGGTGTTCGCGGGCAGGGCGATGCATCCATTAAACCCGAATTTGAAACATCCAAGTATGGCGCGTTTTTGGCGGCACAGCACGCGGTTTATATCAATGATTTTGATACTGCGGCCGACTATATGTCGCATCTTGGGGATGTTGATTATACGGTGGTAAAAAACACTAAATTGGTTGCGGATTTTTTAAGCGGTCACATGCCAGCGGATGTTGAATCCTTAAAGGATGCAAAAAAAATGCCGGAACATTTAATCTATGATGCGTATCTGGCATCAAATGAAAAGTGGACCGAATTGCACAATCGTCACAAGACTGATTCTTCTGCACTTGGCGCACCATTGCGCATATGGCCGGCAATCGCAAATAATTGGCAAACAAATACATTCAAGTTCATAGATGGCCTGCCAACTAATTCAACATGGAAGGCTTTTGTTCGTGGTCAAATTTATGCCGAATTGGGCAAGGTTGACAAGGCTGCCGAAGAATTTGCCAAGGTCACACCGGATTTTATGAATATAAATGATTATCTGTATTTAATGTCGTTTTACAAACACAATGGCATGACCCAGGATATGGATATTCTACGTGCGGATTTTACTGCGCGTCCCGGTGGCATGTTCATGTTGGATTATCCTGAAATTCCAGATTGGTCTGAATTCAGTGGCTATAAAAACGCATTGGCGTTCAGCATTATTCAAAATGTTTCGCATACCCAGATTATGATGTATTCTGATATGGCGATATTGTTGCTGCGTTTTGTTGATGCCATGGCACCGGATTTTGCAAAAAATACTCAGTCGGTGGATTATTATTTGGGCCAGTATTATTATACAAACGATGGTGATTATAGAAAGCAGTTTAATAAAATTGATGCGCGCAATCCATATCATCCATTTGCAATGATGCGCTTGGCGGAAAAGGATGGTGATATTGCATCATTGCAAAAACTGGTTCGTGCGCATCCGTTGTTTGTGCCCGCTGTAAACAAATTGATTGCTCACTATATTCGTATCGGTGACAAGCGTGCGGCTATGCGTGTGGTTCAGGGCGCGCTTGAAAACGAAAATCTTGATGAAATGGGGCGCGCATTTTTTACCAAGAGTAGGGCGCAAATCCACTTTGTTTTTGATGATATTGAAGCGGCGCAGTCTGACATTCGTGCTGCTTCGGACACATTGGGCATGGATGCGGAAATCATATCACTTCAAGCAAAGATTTGGGCTACCCAACAGCGCGAGATTGAAACCGCCTATGAATACGCCATGTCACTGGTTAAGCAAAATCCTGCGGATGTTTTGGCGTGGGACACGGTTGGTTTTGTTGTGCTGGCGCGCGAAGGCGAAGAGGCCGCATTAGAGGTTTATGAACGTGTGGGCAGTGTATCTGGGACATGTTCATCGTTGTTTATGCACATGGGGGACATATATGCGGCGCGTGGCGATTACGAAGAAGCGCGTGCATCATATATGCGTGCAATAGATTTGTCTGATGATGGATTGACCGTTGTCCCCGAAATTGAAAGAAAACTAAGGAAACTAAAATGAAAACAGGTGTAATAGGTGCGGGCGCGTGGGGAACCGCATTGGCGATTGCCGCTGCGCGCAGTGGAAACGAAGTAATTTTATGGTCATACGACGGACTGTACAAAGAATTTGAAGGTGTGTCTTTGCCAGAATCCATTCATGTCACATCCGATATGTCAGAATTAAAAGAAACAGACGCTTGGTTGATTGTGACACCGGCCGCATTCTTTCGTGAAACCATGCGCAGTGCGCGTGAATTTTATAATGGCCAGCCGGTAATTATCTGTACCAAGGGTGCGGAAAGTTCAACCGGTCAATTTATGTCGGAAATAATCAAGACCGAAATCCCAGAATGTGAAAACTTTGGCGCACTGTCCGGCCCGCAATTCGCGGCCGAGGTTGCGCACGCCGTTCCAACGGGTTCGACATTGGCGGGCAATTCGGTTGTATTAAATGCGGGACATGATGTGCTGGGGGCGCTGTATTTGGTTGACAGTGACGATATAATCGGAACAGAAATTTGTGGCGTTGGTAAAAATGCGGTTGCACTGATATCAGGTTATAACACGGTTGCATCCGCCGGCGAGAATGAACGCGCCTTATTGTTCACACGCGCCTGGAACGAAGTTGTGGACCTTGGGCTTGCGATGGGCGCAAAAACGCGCACATTCTTGGGGTTGTGCGGTATTGGTGATTTGTTCCTTTCCGCGACCAGCGAAACCAGTCGCAATTTTGCGGGTGGCATGGCAATCGCGCGTGGTGATGCACCCGCCGGCACGGTCGAAGGAATCTTTGCCCTTAACGGTTTGATATCGCGTGCCACGCATTTGGGGATTGAAACACCGGTATTGCGGGAAATGAAAAATAAATTAAAAATATAATAAAAAAGCCGGCAAATGCCGGCATTTTTTTGTGGTGGGTCCCCCCCCCTATGTGGGGGAGGGTAACTTTATTAATGTGTGGATATTAAAAAATCCCCCAGACGGGGGATTTTTTAATACATAGTTTGCAGAACGTGTTTGTTCTTGTCCAGATTGGATAACATTTTACCGCTGCCACATGCAACACATGCCAAAGGATTATCTACCAAGAACGCTGGCAATCCGGTTGCAGCGCGTATTGCAGCATCCAATCCGCGCAACAGTGAACCACCACCCGTCATTGCGATACCCAAATCTGCAATATCCGCGGACAATTCCGGCGGTGTTAATTGCAACGCCTGCTTAACCGTATCGACAATCTTGGAAACGGTCTGGGCCAATGCGCCCGCAATTTGACTTTCGGTAATAACCGTTTCGCGTGGTGTCCCCGACAGTAAGTCACGGCCCTTGATTTTCATGGTTAATTCATTTGCCTTGTCTTTGGGTGCGATGGCGGTACCGATTCTTTTCTTGATTTCTTCGGCGGTATTTTCACCAATCAACAGGTTTTTGCTTTTGCGAACAAAGTCAATAATATCAACATCCATCTGGTCGCCGGCCGTACGCACCGCATTAGAGTACACGATACCGCCCAGTGACATAACCGCAACTTCGGTTGTTCCGCCACCGATATCCAGAACCATTGAGCCCAGTGGTTTTTCCACAGGTAATCCCGCCCCAATCGCGGCGGCGGTTGATTCTTCTACGATAAACACTTTGCGCGCGCCGGCGGCATCTGCGGCCTCTTGTATGGCGCGTCGTTCCACCTGGGTTGCGCACGAAGGCACGCAAATAATAATCAGTGGCGCGGCCAATGGACTGCGATGATGAACCTTGCGAATAAAGTATTTAATCATTTCTTCGGCGACTTCAAAGTCCGCAATAACGCCGTCGCGCAACGGACGAACCGCGGAAATAGTCCCAGGTGTACGACCGAACATTTGTTTTGCTTCCGTACCCACGGCCAAGATTTCTTTGCGCCCCATCAGACGATTTTCAGCCACCGCAACAACGGACGGTTCATTCAAAACAATACCGCGTCCCTTGACATAAATCAGTGTATTAGCAGTTCCCAGATCAATAGCCATATCTGCGGAAAAAAACTTCATCAGCCAGTTATACATACAAACCCCCAAAAATTGTGATTTTTTTGAACTATAAAGCACGATTTTCCAAAAATCAAGGGCAGGGCAATAAATTTATTTGCATTATCAAATAATCTGCTATTATAAGGCCTATGCGTGACACGATAAAAAATCATAACGACTTTTTGATGCAGTCAACCGATCCGGTGGCGCGCTGTTCTTATTTTCTTATTCGTGCTAAAAAGGCCAAGTTCCCAGATGATGCCCGCTATGGCATAACGGCGACCAAAAAGACATTCAAGCATGCGGTTGATCGCAATCGGGCCAAGCGTTTGTTGCGTGACTGGATTCGTCACAACGAAAAATTGATGCGCCCTGATTGGGACTATGTGTTTATTGTTCGTCGCGGAATTATGGATGCAACGCGCGACCAGGGGCGCGAAGCCATGCGCAAAGCGTTGCACTATCTTAAAAAGCAAACCCCAGATGCCCAGTAAAATTAAACCATTACAGAAAATAGCATGCGCCATGGTGCGCGCATACCAGTGCGCCATATCGCCGATAATCGGCGGTCGGGCGACGTGTCGTTTTACCCCGACTTGCAGCGAATATACCCGTCAATCAATCATGAAATATGGTGTTCTGCGTGGCACAGTTATGGGCATTCGTCGCATATCGCGGTGCCGTCCCGGCGGCGGGTTCGGATATGACCCTGTGCCTTGACAAAGGTTTTCAATGTGGTAAAATTCAGAATACGAGTGTAATAAATATAAAGGATTTATGATGTCATTTCGTGCAACCGTGGAATCTATGTCTAAAATCATGGATGATATGGGGATTACAGAATTGGAATTGGAACGCCAGTTTTTATTTGGCGTGTATCGTAAACATATTCATTTGTCTAAACAGACCGTTGTATCCGCACCGGTTGCGGCAACAACCGCGGGCGCGGCATGCGATGTTAAATGTGTGGCAACCGCCCCAATATGCGGCCATGCCGTAAAATCACCGATGGTTGGTGTTGTATATTTGGCCCCAGAACCCGGTGCTAATGCATTCGTTTCCGTTGGCGCATCGGTCAAGGCGGGCGACACGGTTGCCCTGGTCGAGGCCATGAAAACATTTAACCCGATTAAGGCGGACAAGGACGGTACCATCAAAGAAATTTTGGTTTCTGATGGCGCGACCGTTGAATTTGATCAACCATTGATTGTTATTGAATAAAGATGTCCCAGATAAAAAAAGTTTTAATTGCAAATCGTGGTGAAATAGCACTGCGTATTATTCGTGCATGTCGCGACATGGGAATACGAACCGTTGCGGTTTATTCGACCGCCGACCGTGATGCGATGCATGTGCAACTTGCGGATGAATCTGTGTGCATTGGTCCCGCCGCCGCCAAGGATTCTTATCTTAATGAATCTGCGATATTGACTGCGGCGCTGTTGGCGAATGCGGATGCGATTCATCCTGGCTATGGATTTTTGTCTGAACGCGCGGACTTTGCGCACAAGGTTGAATCACACGGCATGATATGGATTGGTCCATCCCCCGATATGATTACCCGCATGGGGGACAAGGTTAACGCCAAGAAAACCGCGATTGAATGTGGCTTGCCGGTTGTGCCGGGTTCCGACGGTGCGGTTGAAACCGTTGATTCCGCACTGGATGTCGCGGAAAAAATAGGCTATCCGGTTATGTTAAAGGCGGCCGCCGGCGGTGGTGGTCGCGGTATGCGCCCTGTAATGTCTGCATCCGACATGGCCGAGGCTTTTCAGCTTACCAAGAACGAGGCTAAATCCGCATTTGGTGATGATACCTTGTACATGGAAAAATTGTTATTGCACCCCCGCCATATTGAATTTCAGGTTCTGGGGGACAAGCATGGCAATGTTGTGATATTTGGTGAACGCGATTGTTCATTGCAGCGTCGCAATCAAAAGGTTATGGAAGAATGCCCAGCGGCCGTCCTGACCCAGAAACAGCGCGACGATATGATAGAGGTCTGCAAAACCGCCGCCAAGAAAATGGGCTATACAAATGCCGGTACTTTTGAATTTATGTTCGAGGATGGCAATTTTTATTTCTTGGAAATGAACACCAGATTACAGGTTGAACATCCTGTCACCGAAATGGTGTATGGTGTGGATTTGGTTCGTGAACAAATACGTATCGCTGCGGGTGAAAAGTTGGGGTATAACCAATCAAATGTTATACCAAACGGTCATGCGATTGAATTTCGTATTAACGCCGAAGATCCTGAAACCTTTATCCCAAATCCTGGAAAAATCACAATGTATGCGCCGTCTGGCGGGTTGGGTGTCCGTGTGGACAGTGCGGTTTATACCGGCTATACAATTCCACCGACCTATGATTCGATGATTGCTAAATTGATTGTTCATGCACAATCTCGTCCGGCCTGTATCATGCGTGCGGCGCGTGCGCTGGATGAATTTGTTATCGAAGGGGTTAAAACCACAATCCCATTGCAGCAAAAGTTGCTGAATAACAAGGATGTTAAGCAATTAAAATTCGACAATCATTGGTTGGAAGAATTTCTGAAACAAGAATAAAAAAGCCGGCAAATGCCGGTTTTTTATATTCCATCCAGATGATGTCGTGTTGAAATAATAAACATTATAAGTTGATAGTTGTTTGGCCGACAGTGGTACGCGCGCATTTTATGGTATGTATTTTCGGTCACATTAAATATATCGCACATGTCCCGCTCGCTAAAGTGTCGCATAATACGAATCCTTTTGATTTCTTCCCACAGGCGTAAACTCATGTAAAAACTCCATAATAAAAAACCACCGTAATAGGGTGGTTGGAGCAATTAACGTCTGCGCAGACGACTATCGGCGAGAGTACTAATCTCGCATAACGGGTTCCCATTACAACTGGTATTATGTCCCATAATAAATATTGTTTGCAATTGTAATTTTCTTTGTTATAATCCATGGCGCAACGGGTAATTGTGCGCCCCGTGAAAAAAGTTTTGGGTGGTTAGCTCAGTTGGTTAGAGCGTTACGTTGACATCGTAAAGGTCGTTGGTTCGAGTCCAATACCCCCCACCAGAATTCTTGACAAGGAAAATCAAAAAAATGCGAATGCAGAATTAATTTTGAAAATAACTTCAACGGGAATCACGCGATGCCCCCGTTGGCATCGTTTTTTTATAAAAAGGGCATATAAAAATGGCAAAAAAATATTTAATTACATCGGCATTACCATATGTGAACAATAACTTGCATATCGGTCATTTAATTGGCTGTTTGCTGCCAAGTGATGTTTATGCGCGCTTTTGTCGTGCGATGGGGCGCGATGTGTTGCATGTTGCGGGATCTGATGAACACGGCACCGCCAGTGAAATTGGCGCATACAAAGAAAATATGCCTGTTGAAGAATATGTTGAAAAATATCGCGCATATCAGTTGCAGTCTGTTCGTGATTTTAATTTGTCCTTTGACCTGTACGGTCGCACACATACCAAGTTGCATGAAAAATTAATTCAGGGCCTGTTTTTGCGGTTGGATGAATTGGGCCTGTTAGAGGAAAAAGTATCAATGCAGCCATATTCGGTCAAAGAAGAAAAATTCCTGGCCGACCGCTTTGTTGTTGGTACTTGTCCTAAGTGTGGTTATGACAGGGCGTATGGAAACGAGTGTGATAAATGTTTTGCAAATCTGGAACCTGCGCAATTGATAAATCCGCACAGTGCGGTTGTGCCGGATTCCCCCGTTGAAATGCGCGAAACAAAACACCTTTATTTCAAATACAGTGCAATGCAGGATGCGCTGCGCAAATGGATTGATTCGCGCATTGGATGGTCCAAGACGGCGGTATCAATTGCAAACAAATGGTTGGACGAAGGTCTGCGCGATGGTCCAATTACCCGCGATTTGAAATGGGGCATTCCTGTAAATAAACCGGGGTACGAAAACAAAGTTTTTTATGTTTGGTTTGATGCGCCATGGGGCTATGTTTCAATATCCCAGGCGGCAAATGAAAATTGGGCGGATTGGTGGCATGGCGGTGACGATGTGCACTATGCCCAGTTTATGGCCAAGGATAATGTTTCTTTCCATTCTATTTTCTTTCCTGCCCAGGAATTGGCAATGGATGATAATTGGAAAACGGTCGATACATTAAAGGGATTTAATTTCCTGAACTTCGAAGGTGGCAAGGTTTCCAAATCAACCGGCAATGGCATTTTCTTAAATGATGCGATTCAAGAATTTCCGGCGGACTATTGGCGTTATGCGTTGCTGGCATCCGCGCCGGAAACAGACGACACAGATTTTACAATATCTCGTTTTGCGGATATTGTGAACAAAGACCTGAATGGTATGCTGGGCAACTTTGTATCGCGCGTGTGCAAACTGACCGCGAAAAACTTTGGCAACAATGTGCCAAATGGCGGCGCGATTGATACAGAACTGGCGGCGCAAATTGATGAAAAAATTGCAGAATTGACGACCGCGCTGGATGCATGTGAATTCAGAAATTCAATTGCGGCGTTGCGTGGCCTGTATGCGATTGGTAATGAATATATGACCAAAATGGAACCGTGGGCACTGGTTAAAAACGGCGACACAGAAACCGCGGGCAGGGTACTGAACGAATGTTTTCAGTTGATTGATTTATTTGCGCGCCTGTCCGCACCGTTTATTCCAGATGCGGCGGACAAAATGCGCGACATATTTGCGGCGGCCCACGATTTATCATGGCCAACAAAATACGAACACCGCGTACAAGACGGCGAAGAATTTACTGTGCCTGAAAACCTGTTCAATCGTATTGACGAAGAAAGGGTAGCGCAATTAACTGAAAAATATACGGCTAAAAAAGAAGACAACACCCCACGGCCCGTTATTGCAAAAATAGTATCGGTTGAGAATCATCCGTCTCGTGAAGATTTGCATATTTTAAGTGTTGATTATGGTGCGGAAACACCGGCCCGCGTTGTCTGTGCGGCGCCAAATGTGCGCACCGATATGGTGTCTGTATTCGCGCCGGTTGGGGCCCGTTTGCCGGCTGCGAAAAAGCCAATTACACAAAGAACAGTTGCAGGTATTGAATCATATGGTATGATGTGTGGTGCATCGGAACTGGGTATCGGTGGCGACGATGAAAACATTATCGAACTTGATGATAATACGGTTGTTGGTAAAGAATTTATTAAGGAATAGGGGAACTGGTTATGGCAGAAAAAAAAGTGAGTGTTTTTATCAAAACAAATCCATCATCTATGTGTTATTTACAGAAGTTGGAGGTCGAATGTGAAAACTGCGAGTTTTATTCAGAAAAATCACACCCAGACTGCTTTGGGGACAAAGGCTGTGTTGTTTACGAGTATATGTATGATAAACTAGTTGCTCCTAAGCCCCAGACTCAATTGATATTTAGTGGTGCCGATAAAAACAATCTTAAAATAAGCGCGATATCACAAAACATTAACGCATTAAGGAATTCCTATGAAATAGCGGAACGCGCGATTGAGATCGCGCTGGGGAATGCTTCGGTAAAACATAAATAGAGAGCCCTAAGGCATGGCGACAAAAAAACTGACAATACATATCAAGACATCTAACTTGGCTAAGCAGAGCTTTTACAAGTTCAATGTAAACTGTTATTGCGGGCGCTGCGTTATGCCAAAATGTACAGGTTGTCAGAACTGTTGCTGTTGTAATGTCGTTGCAGCATTGCGCCGTAGTGGTATGATAGTTTGGCACGATCCGAATACTGCTGATAATCGTCAAGCAGTAGTAGTGACACAAAGTGTCCGAATGGTTGAAGCAGCTTATAATGCCGCATTTTCTGCAATCAGATTATGTAACTGTGTACCAAAGAAAAAAACAAAATAAATGATTAACGAAAAACTTCGTCTTGTATTATTGTCTTGTTGTGCCCCATGTTCATCGGGCGCAATTAAACAATTGGCGGATGGTGCAATAGACGGTGTCCAAGATTTTATTGTTTTGTTTTATAACCCAAATATTTTCCCAGAAACCGAATATACCAAACGCATGGCCGAACAGATTAAGTATTGCGAAACACTGGGGGTAAAATACGCGGTTTTGGAATATGACCACGCGGCCTGGCGCGAGGCTGTGCGTGGATATGAAACTGCACCTGAACGCGGTGCGCGTTGCAGTCTGTGTTTCGAATATCGTTTTCGTCGTGCGGTGCGTTTTGCGCGCGAAAATGGATATAATGCAATTGGGTCGGTCTTGGGCGTATCCCGTCACAAGGACCAGTCCCAGGTGGACGCCGCTGCCAAAACAGCGTGCAACAATATTGAATACATGCCAATAAAATGGGACGAAAATTTACGGGTGCAAATTAATCGTTCGTCTGATTTTTATCGCCAAAATTATTGCGGTTGCGAATTTTCAATACGCAAAGTATAATTCGTATATATAAGTTAACAAAAAGGCACAATATGTCATCGATTTTTGTATTTCCCGGCCAGGGCGCACAAAGTGTTGGTATGGGACACGATTTGTATGAAAACAATGCTGCCGCACGCGAAGTGTTTGATGCGGTGGATGCGGCATTGGGTGAAAAACTGTCGGATATTATCTTTAATGGCCCGGCGGAAACTTTAACATTGACCGCTAATGTTCAGCCTGCAATTATGGCGACTTCTATTGCGATGTTGCGTGCATCGGGGGCGGAATTACCAGAATATGTTGCGGGTCATTCATTGGGTGAGTATACGGCCCTGTGTGCGGCGGGCGCATTGTCTGTTGGTGATGCGGCGCGCCTGTTGCGTGCGCGTGGTAATGCAATGCAAAGTGCCGTTCCCGTGGGCCAGGGTTTAACCGCGGTTATTTTGGGTATGGATATTGATGCTGTTCGTGATATTTGTTCGCAATCCGATTGCGATGTTGCAAACGATAACAGCGCGGGCCAGGTTGTAATTTCTGGGGCCAAGGAATCTGTCGAACGGGCGATGGCACTGGCCAAGGATGCGGGTGCAAAACGCGCCATGCCATTGGCGTTATCGGTGCCGGTTCATTGTCGTTTGCAGTCGCCCGCGGCCGATGTTATGCGTGCCGCGCTTGAAACGGTTGAATTGAAACGTCCCATTGTTCCAATTATTTTGAACAAGACATGCATGCCAACACAGGATGTTCAGGAAATCAAGGATGCGCTTGTTTACCAGATGACGCACGGTGTGCGCTGGCGCGAAAGTGTTTTGAATATGGTGCAGATGGGCATTACGGAACAAACAGAGGTTGGTCCTGGTTCTGTATTGACCGGTCTTTGTTCACGAATTACAGATAAAATAACAGCAAAGAAAATGGAGATATAATTATGTTTGACCTGACGGGTAAAGTTGCATTGATAACGGGCGCAACCGGTGGTATCGGTGGTGCGATTGCGCGCAAAATGAAAGAAGCGGGCGCAACGGTTGTTGTATCTGGTCGCAACACGGCAAAAATGGATGCCGAATTTGGTGATGAGTATATCAAGATTCCATGTGATTTGGCGGCCGAAGGCGGTGCGGTTGAATTGGTTATGGAAACAATCGAACGTGCGGGCCGTATCGATATCTTGGTTAATAATGCGGGTATTACGCGTGATACACTTTTGATGCGCATGTCCGATGAACAATTCGAAGAAGTTATAAACACAAATCTTCGCTCATGCTTCAAAATGTGCCGTGCGGCCATTATGCCAATGATGAAGAATCGCTTTGGTCGCATTATCAATATGTCATCTATTATTGGTGCGATTGGTGGCGCGGGCCAGGCAAACTATGCCGCATCTAAGGGTGGTATGATTGCAATGACCAAGTCCATCGCAGCCGAGGTTGCATCCCGTGGTATCACGGCAAACTGTGTCGCGCCGGGCTTTATACAAACACCAATGACGGATGTTTTACCCGAAGAATTAAAGAAAACATATCTGGCACAAATTCCTGCGGGTCGTTTCGGCGAACCAGAAGATATTGCCAACGCATGTGTCTTTTTGGCATCTGACGAAGCGTCCTATATCAACGGCCAGGTTTTACATGTAAACGGTGGAATGGGTCGATTCTAGGCGCGATGAAAAAATACGATGTGATTATTATTGGTGGTGGACATGCCGGGGTCGAGGCCGCATCTGCATCGGCCCGTCGTGGTGCCAGGACATTATTGTTGACCCAAAGTGAAACAGATTTGGGCGCATTATCGTGCAACCCCAGTATTGGCGGCCCCGGTAAATCCCAGATGGTTGCTGAAATGTCTGCACTTGGTGGCGTAATGGGGCGTGCCGCGGACAGGGCGGGTATTCATTGGCGCACACTAAACGCAACCCACGGTGCCGCAACTCAGGCATTGCGTGCGCAAATTGACCGCGACCTGTATCATCGTGTGATTGTTGATATATTGGCAGAATATAAAAACCTTGATATTGTGTTTGAACCTGTCACAAATTTGGATATACAAACCAAGACCGTAAATAATACATATGTCGCATCGGCAATTGTTTTAACAACGGGCACATTCTTGCACGGCGTTGTCACCCGCGGTGATGAAAAGATATCATCTGGTCGCCTGCAAGATGACGGTTCATATCAGGCGGCGGACACCAATATATCTGATATATTGCGTGCGAACGGTTTTGAAATTTTGCGCCTTAAAACGGGAACGCCGGCGCGTATCTATCGTGATTCAATCAATTGGTCCGTATGCGAGGTTCAAGAACCCGACACCCCACACGATTGGTTTGATATTGGTGATGAAAATAATAATTATCATCGTGCATGCTATATCACGCATACAACCCAGGACACACATAATGTAATTCGTGAAAATATCAAAAATGCCCCTATGTATAACGGCGACATTGTTGGAACCGGTCCGCGTTATTGCCCCAGTCTGGAAGACAAGGTCATGCGTTTTCCAGAACACACATCCCACCATGTTTTCTTAGAGCCCGAAGGCCTGAACAGTGATTTGATATATCCGAACGGCATATCGACCAGTTTTGGCAGCGATGTCCAAGATATCTGGATTCGTACAATCCCCGGCCTTGAAAATGCCCGCATCGCGCGATATGGGTATGCAATTGAATACGATGCGATTGATGCGCGTGCGCTGAACGACAAATTACAAAGCAAGGATATTCCGCACCTGTTTTTTGCGGGCCAAATTAACGGCACCAGCGGATACGAAGAAGCTGCCGCCCAGGGATTGGTTGCGGGTGCAAATGCTGCGGCATTTGCGTGCGGTCTGGATTGGTTGGAATTGGATCGCACGAACGCGATGATTGGTGTTTTGATTGATGATATTACAACATTGGGTGTTGATGAACCGTATCGTATGTTTACTTCGCGTGCGGAATATCGGTTAAGTCTGCGTGCGGACAACGCGATTGCGCGCCTTGGCAAAATTGGTGTTGCGCTGGGGCTGTTGGATGCGGATAAATACGAAAAAATTTATGAATTAAAAAGACCGATATTTCAGGAAAACGATAAATTCTATGCCGGCTATATCGCGCGGAATCAGCGCGAAATCGCCGCATACAAGCGCGATGCGGATATGAAGATACCAAAAAACTTTAAGTATGATAATTTGCCGGGGCTGACCAACGAATTGATTGAAAAACTAAATGCCACGCGCCCCGAAAACATTGCAGACCTGTCGCGGATATCTGGCATGACGCCGGCGGGCATAATGGTTGTATTGCGCAAAATAAAGGCATCAAATTGAAGTACGATGAAATTATAAATAAAATCAACAGTGGCGAAATATTGTCTGAATACGGTCATGACAATCGGATAACGCGCCTGAATAATCGTGACTTTATGCGATTTGATTGCAGTGGTTTTGTTGCCTGGTATATTGGCCAAAATGGATATCTGCGTGCCCTGGCCCAGGTTAGAAATTATCTGCGTGGCACCGAATTTTTGAAAATAAATCGTTTTTATTGTCAGGATTTTGAACAGATTTACAAGAATTCCCATCTGTTTAAGCATTGGCGCATTCACAAGAATATTTTTGAAATTGCGCCGAATGATATTTTGATAATTGTCTATGACGATGGTAATGGCCACATGATGATTGTGGATAAAGTTGTGGCAACAACTTCGGATGGCGTTGATTTAAGAATTGTTGATTCGACACGCCTGTTGCATGGGAATGATACGCGCACAACGGGTCAAACGGGGATTGGTTGTGGTGATATAAGCCTTGCCCAAACGGCGGATGGTGTTTTATACGACCCTCATAACCCCACGCGCACACCGACGGCGGTCGGCGCGTATATCGCAACCCCAATTAAATAAAAATAAACAAAAAATATACTGGAAAAGAAAAAAAAGATATTGTAGGATTCACGCATCGTGCCGGTGTAGCTCAGCTGGTAGAGCATCTCATTCGTAATGAGGGGGTCGCAGGTTCAAGTCCTGTCACCGGCACCAGATATTAACAATCCCCCAAACGGGGGATTTTTTTATTTGTTGCGGCTGTTTCTTAATGCAATCGCTTCTTGGACTTGGATATTGTACAACGATGCGATTTTCTTAGAAATTGCGCCTGATAATGTGGCACACGCATTTTCTGGGATATTAATACGATTAAATCCATCT
>JAZLDK010000063.1:0-10050 GCA_045614725.1 Candidatus Enterousia sp. | reverse complement strand
ACAAGCAGATGTGATGTTATATTAAATTTATTTACCCTTGGTTGCAGAACCAGCGACCACTACACGTTTACCCTTGCGTGTACGTGCATTTGTCTGGGTACGCTGACCACGAACCGGCAAGCGGTTACGATGGCGAATACCGCGATATGCCTTCAAATCCTGCAAACGTTTGATGTTCATTGTCACTTCGCGACGAACATCACCTTCTACCTTAAAGTTATCTTCGATATAATTAGAAATTTTGATAACATCCGCGTCTGTCAAATCTTTTGCGCGCAAACCGTCTTTTAATTTCAACGCTTCACAGATCTGCTTTGCTTTGGCTGGGCCGATACCGTGAATATATTGCAACGCAATTTCAATGCGTTTTTCTGTCGGAATGTTAACACCTGCTATACGTGCCATTTTTTCATTTTCCTTTTTATTTAACTGCGAAGTACGAGTCCACCCGTACCCCGATACCCAAACCCACACATTAAACAATGCAATGGGCTATTTTATTTTGCCGAATAATTTTATATAAAATTCGACAAAAGTCAAATCTTGTTTTGCCCCCACGGCATATTAACCGCGGAAACGACCTTTCTTGGATGCCTTGTTTATGACACCACCATACTGTTTTGCCACCAGATAGGATTGAACCTGATTCATGGTATCCAAAACAACACCTGCGACAATCAATACGCTGGTACCACCAATCATCAATGGCATACCCGCATGCGTATTCAAGATAATAGGCAACACGCAAACAACAATCAGGTACGCGACACCAATCGCCGTTGTACGCGAAACAACATCATCCAAATACTTAATTGTCTGTTCACCTGGACGAACGCCCGGAACATAACCACCCGCATTCTTCAAGTTATTACTTGTTTCTTCTGAATTAAATATAACAGCGGTCTGGAAATACGCAAAGAACGCAATCAATACAGTAAACAAGATAATGTATGACCATGTTCCATATGTAAAGAACGCCAATATATTCTGAACAATCAAGTTTTCACTTTGCACAAAGCGCTGAACAAATGCCGGCAACATCATAATAGATGATGCAAACACAGGCCCCATAACGCCCGACATATTGATTTTGATTGGCAGATAAGATGCATTTGTATTCATCACACCATTTGCCATAACCTGACGAGGATACAAAATCTGAATACGACGCTGTGCCTGTTCAAAGAACGCAATCAATGCAACGATACCGACCACGAACGCAACAATCAGTGCAATCATCGCAGGCGAAATCTGACCAACAGACCCCAGCGAGAAAACCTTAGCTATACCACCAGGAATTTCCGCAATAATACCCGCAAAAATTAACAACGATGCACCCTGCCCGATACCACGCGTGGTAATCTGTTCCGCCAACCACATGACGAACACAGTACCACCAACCAACGCAATAATCGCAGACAATTCAAACGCAAATCCTGGGTTAACAACCGCCGCAACACCATTAACCGGCGCCATCATTTCCAGCCCGCGGACCACCGCCCACCCCTGGACAACCGCCAACAACACCGCCAAATAACGCGTGTATTGATTGATTTTTACGCGGCCTGATTCACCTTCTTTGCGCAGATCATTCAAAGATTTGCTGGTTGCAGTCAACAGCTGCAATACGATGGATGCCGAAATGTATGGGAAAATATTCAATGCCAGCACAGACATACGCGACAAAGAACCACCACTGAACATATCAAACATGCCCATCATGCCACCATCACCTTGGAATAAATGCAACACAGCGGATGCATTAACGCCCGGCAATGGAATAAACGAGCCAACACGATAAACAATCAGCGCCCCCAGTGTAAACAGAATGCGTTTCTGTAAATCACTAAGATTACCAAAATATTTTTTCAAGAATTTCATGCGAATGAATTTTTAACCATTGACAGGCACCCAAAAACTGGGCGCCTGATTAAAAGATTAATTGTTTTTGATTGTGCCACCGGCTTTAACAATCGCTTCTTCTGCTGCCTTAGACCATTTATCAGCAACAACATTAACTGCTGTTTTGATTTCGCCCTTGGCCAAAACCTTCAAACCATCCAACTTGCGGTTGATGATTTTTGCAGCCAACAAAGAATCAATCGTGATTACTTCTTTGGCATTGATTTTGCCCGAAGCAATAAACTTTTCGATGTCACCCAAGTTGATTGTCACATATTCCTTGGCAAAAGGATTATTGAAACCAAACTTTGGAAAGCGACGCAAAATTGGCATCTGACCACCCTGGAAAGTAGCCTGCTTGCGTGAACCGCTGCGTGCTTTCTGACCTTTGTGACCACGGCCTGCTGTTTTACCATAACCCGATGCCATACCACGACCAACGCGTTTCACATCTGCGCGGGCACCGAAATTATCCATCAATGCATTTAATTTCATTTCTTTTACTCCTATAACTACCTATGTAGTTCTTTGTCGCACATAAACAAGTGGCTTGTTTACATACTCGGTTTATTTTTTTATTTTACAACTTCTACCAAGTGGGAAACTTTTTCAATCATGCCGCGAACCGCTGCACAATCTTCATGTTCCTTGGTTTTACCGATGCGTCCCAGCCCCAAAGCTTTAACAATTTTGACCTGAGAT
Organism: Candidatus Enterousia sp.; assembly: GCA_045614725.1. GTDB lineage: Bacteria > Pseudomonadota > Alphaproteobacteria > Rs-D84 > Rs-D84 > Enterousia. The sequence goes on along the minus strand of JAZLDK010000063.1, from coordinate 7,446 downwards.
TCTGGACGACCGATTGTACTTTTAACTTGTTTTACAACTACCTTAGCCATAATTCAAACTCCTATCAATTGTCCAGATTATTTTGCTTCTGCTGTTTCAGCATTTTCTACTTTCTTGCCATCACGACCGGCAATGATTTCTGCAACTGTTTTGCCACGACGTGCCGCAACAGTCTTAGGAGAATTCATTTTCGCAAACGCCAAGAACGCCGCACGGATCATGTTGTTAGGATTATTAGAACCCTGAGATTTCACAACAACGTCCTGAACGCCCAAGCATTCGAACACCGCACGCAACGCACCACCAGCGATAATACCAGTACCAGGAACAGCACTGCGTACAACCAATTTGCTGGCGCCGTATTTTGCCGCACTGTCGTGATGCAATGTACGACCTTCTTTCAAAGGAACGCGCAGCATCTTTGCTTTTGCAGCCTTGGTCGCTTTCTGAACAGCGGCCTGAACTTCCAACGCTTTACCTTTACCAAAACCAACGCGACCTGCTTTGTCACCGACCACTACCAAGGCCGAGAAAGACATATTGCGACCGCCCTTTACAGTCTTAGATACACGGTTGATAGAAACTAATTTATCCACCAAGTTATCCGTCTGCAATTTTTTATCATCAAAACGTGCCATTTATATACTCCGTCTTATTCAAATTAAATTCTTACGCCACCTGCGCGGATTGCTTCGCACAGTGCCTTAACACGACCATGATAGCGATAACCACCACGATCAAAATAACAATTGTCAGCGATTTTTGCTGCAACTACGCGTTCAGCAAACGCCTTACCAACCAGTTCGGCACCAGCAACATTCCAACCCTTGCCAGCAAACCCTTTTTCTTTGGATGATGCTGCGCAAATTGTATGACCTTTGGTGTCATCAATCGCCTGAATTTCAATATGGCGACCAGAACGGAAAACTGACAAACGAATCTTGCCAGGATTTTTTCTTTTCAACGCACCGCGATTTGCCAGTGTGCGTCTTTCTTCTGTAGATAAATGTTTCAACATTTTCTTTTTCCTTTTTTCCAATCCCCGTAACAGCGGGAATCAAAGTTAACTATTATTTCTTCTTACCTTCTTTGCGGCGGATTCTTTCGCCCTTATAGAAGATACCCTTACCTTTGTATGGATCTGCCTTGCGAACCTTGTGAATTTTGTCCGCAAACTGACCAACCAAGCATTTATCTGTACCCTGAATGGTGAATTCAGTTGGTGCGCCGCCCATAACAACAGTCAAACCGGCTGGGATATCCATGATTACTTCATGAGAAAACCCTGCAACCAAGACCAACTGATTGCCTTTTACGGATGCTTTATAACCAACACCATTCATGTACATAGATTTTTCAAAGCCTTTGGATACGCCTTCTACTGCGCTGCGAATATTGCGGGCCATTGTACCCCACATTGCGCGCGATGCTTTATCCTCTGCATCTTTTGGATTGATAACAACCTGACCTTCTTCAATAACGATATCTACCAAGCCAGCGTTCTTTGTATCCAAAGCCAATTTCAATTCACCTTTTGGGCCTTTGACGACCAAGACGTTGTCCGCAATTGCGACTGTAACGCCATCACTCAGTTTAACTGGATATTTTCCTGCACGAGACATAACTTCATCCTCACTTTAATTAGATAACCTTGCACAATACTTCGCCACCGACATTCATCAAGCGCGCCTTGTGATCAGTCATAACGCCATTTGGTGTAGATACGATTGCGATACCCAAGCCATTCAAAACTTTTGGCATTTTTGCACTGCCGGAATAAACACGGCGACCTGGCTTAGATACAACGGAAATTTCCTGGATAGCACCGTTCCCGCCAACATACTTCAACTCAACAACCAGATTAGAACGATGATCGTCGATTTTTTCTGCACGAAAATCAGTGATAAAACCTTCTTCTTTCAATACAGACAAAACTGCCTGACGCAATTTGCTGTTTGGAACGACGATTGTTTCTTTACCTGCATTTTGACCATTACGAATACGGGTAACCATATCGCCGATTGGGTGTGTTAATGACATCTTTTACTCCTTAACGCAGCAGGGTTTCCCCTGCCCGGTTCTTCTTCCAACTGCATTGTCCACAGTTGTGCTTGTTTATTTTACCAGCTGGACTTGCGTACGCCTGGCAATTTACCTTCGCTTGCCATTGTACGAACCTGCTGACGACACAGACCGAACAAGCGCGAGAAACCGCGTGAACGACCTGTAATGCTGCAACGATTACGCAAACGGGTTGGGTTTGCATTACGTGGCAATTTTGCCAACTTTTTCATTGCTTCAATTCTTTCTTCTGGTGTCGCATTCACAGACATTTTTGCCTTGATTGTTTCACGCTTCTTAGCATACTGCGCAACCAGCTTTTCACGTTTGTGTTGTTTATTAATTAACGCTAATTTAGCCATTTTCTTTCAACCTTTTTTAATTATTTCAAAACCAATGGCAAGCCGATTTTAGTCAGCAATGCACGTGCTTCATCATCTGTCTTTGCTGTTGTTGCGATAACGATATCCATCCCACGGATAGCATCGATTTTATCAACAGAAATTTCTGGGAAAATCAAATGTTCTTTGATACCAAAGGCATAATTGCCACGACCATCGAACTTAGATTTTGACAGACCACGGAAGTCCTTTACGCGTGGCAACGCAACCGTAATCAGTTTATCCAAGAAATCATACATTCTTTTACCACGCAATGTGACCTTGGTACCAATAGGCTGACCTTCGCGCAAACGATATGTCGCGATAGATTTTTTGGCGCGTGTGATAACAGACTTCTGGGCAGCAATCGCTGTCAAATCTGCCGCGGCGGCATCCAATTTCTTTTTATCGGATACGGCTTCGCCCACACCCATGTTCAATACGATTTTTGTCAGCTTTGGAACTGCCAACGCATTTTTGTAGCCGAATTCTTTTACCAATTCTGGCACAATTTCTTTTTCATAAATTTCACGCAATCTGCTTTGCATTTCTTTTTTCCTTTTGTTGTGTCCCCGTAACAGCGGGCAACAATTTACTTACATTATATTTCCGCACCAGATTTTTTTGCAACGCGAACTTTTTTGCCACCTTCTACTTTGTAGCCAACGCGTGTTGCTTTTTTGGTTTTTGGATCAACCAAAGCAACGTTGGACACATGCACAGGTGCTTCGCGGTCAATAATCTGACCTGGTTGTTCTTGTGTTGGTTTGATGTGCCATTTATGACGATTAACACCTTCTACCACAACACGTGATTCAGTTGGGCGCGCTTCCAGAACTTTACCTTTGACGCCTTTATATTTTCCCGAAATAACTACGACTTCGTCGCGTTTTTTAATTTTCATTTTTCGGCCTTCCATCTGCTATTAGATTACTTCCGGTGCCAAAGACACGATTTTCTGAACATCATATTTACGACGCACTTCACGAGCAATTGGCCCGAAAATACGAGTCCCAATTGGTTCAAAGTTGTTTTTATTAATCAAAACAACCGCATTGTCGTCGAAACGAATGATGGATCCGTCTGGACGTTTTACTGGGAACTTGGTACGAACGATAATTGCGCGTTGTACTGTACCCTTTTGAACTTTACCACGTGGAATGGCCTCTTTGATGGCAACTACAATTTTGTCACCAACTGTTGCATAGCGACGATGTGAACCGCCCAAAACTTTGATACACATAGCTTTACGTGCACCAGAGTTATCTGCAACTGTCATAACTGTTTCATTTTGAATCATAACTTTAATCCTTTTCCTGCAGGCGGGGCAATCCCCCACCGCTTTGTTATAGGTTCCGACTGTCGCCTTAATATTCCCGAACCGACCTCAAAGAACCTGTTGATTATTAGTCAACTACTTCGACTGCACCGTCTTTGGATACACCTACGCGACCCTTAACAACCCAAGATTTTGTCTTGGAGATTGGACGATGTTCCTCAATCGCTACGATTTCGCCAACTTTAAATTCGTTGTTTTCATCGTGCGCTTTATACTTTTTATTCTGCTTAACGAACTTACCGTACAGAGGATGACGGAAACGACGTTCCACTTCTACAACGACTGTTTTGTCGTTTGCTGTACTTACAACTGTTCCTTGCAGTATACGTCTTGGCATAACTTATATCCCTTGTTACTGTTGCTTAACCCACGGATTTTACGGTAAAAAAAGCGTATTTTTCACCCCAAAAACCGCGAATTAAATCTTGGTTTTCTTTTTTCTGACCCTGCCTATGATACCTAAATTTTTAGAAATCTCAACAAAAATCAGCAATTTTAATTATTTTTTTGCAGCGTTCAATTTTGTTTTTACGCGTGCAATTTCACGACGGGTCTGACGCATAACGTGTGTCTTAGGCATCTGACCTGCTGCATGCTGAAAGCGCTGGTTCATTTGTTCTTTTTTCAAATCAGCCAATTTGCTTTCCAAAGCATCCATCGTCAATTCTTTTTCAACTTTCTTTTCTGCCATTTTTAGCTACCTTTTTCTGTTCTGTCCCCGCGGGATTCGCGGGGTAGAAACCTAATTAGTTAACTTTACGTTCAACAACTTTTGTTTTGACTGGCAGTTTAGCCGCCGCCAATGCGAACGCTTCATATGCAATTTCTGGTTTTACACCGTCCAATTCGAACATGATGCGACCTGGTTTTACACGGCAAATCCAGTATTCAACTGCGCCCTTACCCTTACCCATACGAACTTCGGCAGGTTTTGCGGTCACAGGAACATCAGGGAATACACGAATCCACAGTTTACCCATACGGCGCATATGACGTGTAATTGCACGACGCGCAGCTTCGATTTGACGCGCAGTAACGCGTTCTGGTGACATTGCCTTCAGTCCAAAAGAACCGAATGCCAATTCACTGCCACCTTTCGCAACACCGTGAATACGGCCTTTGTGTTGTTTGCGAAATTTTGTTTTCTTTGGCATTAACATAATACAAATCCTTCGATTTAATAATATTTACATTATTATTTGTGCTTTCTTTCGCTGGTGCCAGCATATTCAGCTGGACGCGCCATTTCAGAAGCCAATTTTTCTTTATTAACAACATCACCTGTGTAAATCCAGACTTTAACACCGATAACACCATATGTTGTTTTGGCTTGAATTGACGCATAGTCGATATCCGCACGCAATGTATGCAATGGAATACGACCTTCGCGGATTTGTTCGCTACGTGCGATTTCAGCACCATTCAAACGCCCACTGCACATAACTTTGATACCCTGAGCGCCCGCTTTTTGAGCATTTTGTACAGCTTTTTTCATTGCGCGTTTAAATGAAACACGGCCTTCAATCTGCTGTGCAATATTCTGCGCAACCAATTGCGCATTCAGGTCAGGACGGCGAACTTCGTAAATATTTACGACAACTTGATCATTTTTGACCAATTTCTTGATATCATTACGCAATGTTTCGATATCAGCACCGTTCTTACCAATAATCATACCAGGTCTAGAGGTATGAATGGTCACAACAACCTTTTTGGCAAAGCGTTCGATAACAACTTTGGCCAAACCGGCTTTCTTTAACTTCTTTTCGATAAATTTGCGAATTTTATCATCTTCTGCAACGAACGCTGCATAATCTTTCTTATTCGCAATCCAGCGTGAATCTGTAATTTTATTAATGAACTCACGCAATGAAATAGGTGATACTTTCTGTCCCATTTTCTTTTTTCCTTAAATTAGTGGGGGCGTTCTTGAAGCATTTTTGCTTTATTCAGGAACTCTCATTCCATACCGCCCACCACGACTTGTATTATTTTGTTGTTTCTTTTTTTGCTGCCTTTTTCTTCGATGGCGCCACACCTGATTCCAAAACAATTGTCAAATTCGAGAAAGGTTTCAAAATCGGACGTGCACTGCCACGTGGTCCTGGCATAATACGCTTCATAGTCAACGCTTTGCCACACCAAATTTCTTTGACGAACAAAGTATCAACTGGCAGATTTTTGTTGTGTTCTGCATTTGCAACCGCAGACAACAAAGTCTTAAGCACTTCGCCAGCAACGCGTTTCTTCGAAAATTTCAAGACATCAACAGCGCGTTCCACTGGTAAACCACGAACCATATCGCAGACCAGATTCAGCTTCTGATGGCTAACGCGGATCATTTTATTGAACGCGCGGGCCTGATTTTCTTTAATTCCATATCTTGTCGTTGTCATAACTACTTACCCTATATTATTTTTTGCCTGCTGCGGCTTTCTTGTTAGCGGCATGACCCTTAAAAGTACGTGTTGGTGCAAATTCACCCAATTTGTGACCAATCATATCTTCGACGATTGACACAGGAATAAATTTATTACCATTGTGAACTTCGAAAGTCAAACCAACCATTGGTGGCACGATTGTACTGCCACGAGACCAAGTTTTAATTGGTTTACGGTCATTTGTTTCATTTGCAACTGCTGTTTTTTTCAAAACAGAAGGATGAACATAAGGACCTTTCCATACTGAACGAGACATCATTTACTCCGTTTATTTTTTATTATTTTTTCTTCGCCAAATGTCTGCTACGAATAATCATCTTAGCAGTACGTTTATTGCTACGGGTACGATATCCCTTGGCTGGAATACCTGTACGTGATACCGGTTCGTGGCCCTTAGAGTGACCATTACCACCACCCATTGGGTGATCTACTGGGTTCATAGCCATACCGCGAACTGATGGACGGATACCCAACCAACGTGCGCGACCTGCTTTACCCAAGTTGACATTGCGCTGATCTGGATTAGATACGCTGCCAACTGTTGCCAAACAATCGGAATGAACTTTACGCAACTCACCGCTGTTCATTTTAATCTGGGCATAAACACCGTCTTTACCCATTAACTGGGCATAGCAACCTGCACTGCGGGCCAACTGACCACCTGCGCCTGGTTTCAATTCAACGTTATGCACCATTGTACCGATTGGCATATTTTTCAATGGCATTGTGTTACCTGGCTTAATATCTGCACGTGCAGACGAGATAACAACATCACCCGCTTTCAAATCACGAGGTGCCAAAATATAAGAACGCATACCGTCTGTATATTCAATCAATGCAATAAATGCAGTACGGTTTGGATCATATTCCAAGCGAACAACTGTTGCTGGAACATCTAATTTTTTACGTTTAAAGTCAATTAAACGATATTTGCGTTTGTGACCGCCACCCTGATGAGGAACCGTCACATGACCAAAATTATTACGTCCACCTTTGGACTTCAAACCAACTGTCAATGCCTTTTCTGGCGCACCACGGTGCAATTCACTGCGGTCAACCTGGGTCAGACCACGTGTACCTGGTGTTGTTGGCTTATAATGCTCCAATGCCATTTTTTTCTTACCTTTGTTTATGCCGTGCCACTAGCATCCATTAGTCCGGGTTCTCTGCCAAGGCCGTTTATTATACTATATATTTGCGGACAAATCCAGTTTTGCATCTGCCG
>JAZLDK010000062.1:0-4211 GCA_045614725.1 Candidatus Enterousia sp. | reverse complement strand
TTCTTTGCAGTTCGTATTAATCATATTCCGTGACAATCTTTTTGCAAAGCTAATTGCGTAGTACAATTTGTCCGTACGAACAACCTCTTCTACTGTTGAGTTTAGTTTTTCTTCCATTAACATCCCGGGAAAAATAAGAGTGTTGCTGTTTTTTGCAAGATCAAAGAAGTACGAACTGGTTTGTTTTGACTTGGTTTCATCGGCAAGTTGTAACGCATCACCATTAACTTTCACTATTTCGTGAATAATGCTGCTTAGCGTGTTTTCATTGTCAACATTCCAATATGTCCAGTGATCCGAGCATTCTTGTTTCCAGAAATTTCCGTATGAGTTTGCCTTATCATATGATAACCATTCTCCTGCCTTGTGCTTATCTTTTGGCGTGGCGACAAACATAAAAATTCCAGGAATTGCTTTTCCTAATTCTGATATTTTCATGCTGTATGCCACACGCCCCCCATTAATCTTGGGGCTTTTGTTCCAAGTGTCATAGGTGGCGAATTGTATAAGATTTTCGCTGTCTGCAACCAAAGGAAAAACCACACTTTCATAGCTGTTTTGATCTGATATAGCGGTGATAAATTTTGGGCAGTTTTTTGCCACGTATCTTAAAGTGGCGTATGCGATTGGGTCTTCTATGTTGGTGGTAGTACGCAAATAACTCTGCTGATCCTGTAATGAACTTGTGGTCAAGTTGGAAGCACTGTCACGCACAAGGTTGTGTGCACCTCGGAACTTCAGCGTATCTTTGAACGTGTCAGCATATTCATTATTTTGGGCATCGTTCCCTTTGTTTAGGTAGTCCATGAGTTCCTGGTCATTTGCCATGTTGTTTAAACATTGGGTAAGCTCGGACTGGTCATCGGCCATGGCACCGGTTGTGGCGGTTAATCCGATAAGTATTGATAATATTATGCGTTTCATGTGTTTTTTTCCCTTAGTTTTGCGGGTTCGCATCCTTGCAGGCAGGATAGTTATACATCAGTGTTTCGCCATATTCTTTGTTGGTATTGCTGTCTGTATCTATAAACTTATAGCCGTATTGCCGGTAAAAACTATCGGCGCAAGGGTCGCAATAATTATTCCAAAAATCGGTATCGTCAGGATATTCGACAGGTGCCTCTCGGGAGTCTTTACACAGCGTATTGTTTGTACATATATTGCAATACGGAATCGTATGGCAACTCCCGTAGGTTTCCATTGCTGTTTCTGTGAATTGGCAATATGCGTCTTTGCATTTTTGGGGCCAAGATTGTTCGTTTCCAGCCGTGTAAACATTATTGCAATATGTTTGCCAATGCTGCGTAGTGGTGACCCAATAGTCTTCACATTGCGTGTTGCTGTAGCCGGTGTCGTTGGTTTTGCACCATTCGCCAAGGTTCTGCAGCCGGTCGCATTCATCGCAGAAGGCTGTATCCTCGGTTCTATATTTCTCGCACCAATCCGCGCATGTGGTGTTTGTTTTTAATTTGGCCTTGGTTTCGCAATAATCCTTGTACGGTTCATGTTTGTCACACTGACGGCAAAATGTCGAGGACACATTATCCCGTGATAGGTTTTTGGTCGGATCATTAAACATTGTGTCACATTCTTCCTTGGCCTTGGCGGTCATTGCCGCGTCGTATCGGGCCTTGGCCTTGGCGGCATCTTCCAATTTAATTTCATGATATGCCTTGGCATCCTTGAATGGTTCATAGCCAAGTTTTTCGTTTTCAATGCGCTTTTCAAACGGTACATCCGCATAGGTCGTTGGAAACGGAACCGAGCCCAGGGATGCGGGGTCGGTCGTCTGGGAATGAAAGGATTCTAATTCCGCCGCGCGGGCGTCCATTTCCGTTTGCCACTTTGGCGCGGCCGATGCGGTCGTTGATGCCGATGCAGTGTTGGTGGCCGGATTCGCAATCGCATAGGTTGGAAAACGCGCCGATGAGTCCAATTTGCCGGTGTTCAATTTCATATATTCACTGTACGCTGTGTCAATATAGCCCATGCATGCCGTCGCATAGTTCCGATTGCCCGGCATACGCGACAACGCCAACATAACCGACGGACGAATATCAGATAACCGGGTCCCGCGACAATTGTTCATGGCCGCGCATGTGTTCGCCACCAAATTCGCAACCACGGTCTGACACTCGCCAGTGTTAATGTCCGGACCATTTACATATACCGGTACGGGCATGCGCATGTTATACGGCGCATCCGGTGACCAAAATGGGTTTGATGAATAGTTGCGTACACCCTGAATCAATCCGTACTGGGAAAATGGGTTGGATGATGTTGATGGGGCCGCATGCAAATTACCCGACATCAGCGCGCATGTTGCCATGCAAATAACACCATGATAATTGTGAAAAAATCGCGATTTTCTTCCCATCCTTGTCCCCGTGATATATTCGCATTATAACGAAAACGCCAAGTTAAGTAAACTAAAAAAAGCCCCCAGTAAAAAGAATGGTGCAAATGGAATAAAGCGCACACCACGAACCCGCGCCCATATCATGCCGGATATGCACGCGATAATCAGCGCAACCGCCAATCCACCAGTCCCCAGCCATATGCCGCCAACGCCCAGCAACTTGATGTCACCCATGCCAATTGGGGCCGGTGCTGCACTGTCGCGGTGGCGTATGTAATAATCAAACGCAAAACCCGTTATCGCCGCCAGGCCATAGCCAAACGCACCACCAATCGCCGCGGTCGCAATGTCGTGTGGCCAATCAAAAAACGCAATCAACAACAGGCCTGTCAGCATCAATGGGAATAAATACGCATCCGGTATAATGCGACGACGAAAATCCGCCCGCGCAATCATCACGGACAGCCCAATCGACAGCATAATTAGCAGCCAAAAAAAGATGCTAAAAATCATTTTTTCCCCCTTGCCTTTCGAATCGGTTTTATGCTACACTTATATTATAATAAATAACAAGGGTTTTGTGAAATGAGTAAAGGTTGGGATAACGCAACACTGAAAAAGTTAAAGGCATTGACTGGCAAGGGACTGTCCACATCCGAAATTGGCAAGCGGTTGGGTATGTCAAAAAATGCCATTGTGGGTAAACTTAATCGTCTGGGCTGGAATGCCAAGGCGGGTGGCGCGGGCGCGGATAAAAAAGTGTCGGCGACAACAAAAAGTACGACTAAGAAAGCAACCGCGACCAAGGGTGCGGCGGCCAAGAAAGCCACGGCCACCAAGGCGCCGGCGAAAAAAGCAACCGCAACAACCAAGAAAGCAACCGCGGCCAAACCAGCAACAAAAACAGCGGCCAAGGCAACCGCAAAAAAAGCAACCGCGACCAAGGCATCGGTCACAACCACTAATCGGACCGAAAGCGCGAAAAAGGCGGCAACCCCCGCGCCCAAGACGGAAAAGATGCCCAAGACAAATGCCAAGACACTGGCAATGCATCAAAGAATTATTCAGCATTCGTTGGAAATGGCGAACCTGAAACCGAATCAGTGTCGCTGGCCAATCGGTGATCCGGATTCTGAACACTTCCATTTCTGTGGTGAAACGGTGTTTGTGGGCAAGCCCTATTGCTATGAGCATTGTAAGCAGGCGTATCAATTCGCGCCACCTAAGAAAAAATAATAGGCAATAATAGACCGAGGGATTGAAATGCCAGCCGAGAGAGAATCTTTGAAGTTCGTTGACTATGATATCATGGGGCATGTTTTTCGTGCCTGGTTTGATGATGATGGAAATCCACTGTTTGTGGTTGATTCTTCGGTTGCAGAGTACAAGCCGAATGTGCTTCTGGTTATAAATGACCAGAATGGGCGCAAGTGGGATGATATCTTGGTTAATGACTATGGCGTGGATTTGGAAGATGTACGCCCCAAGAAAAATAATAAATATCAGAAACTTGATATCGAATACCGCGGACTGGATGTTTATGAAAATCTGATTCAGGCATACGAAGATGATGAAAATATAAGCGCACAGTTGGCGGAACTGATGGAATTTAAGCTGGGGGCGGCCTATCGTAATGCAACCGAACGACTGGCCGATGCCGAGGCAACCGCCCAAAAAGCACGTGCAACAATCGAAAAAACAAATGAAACAATCGATGAACTGGGCGATAAAGTGAAAACACTGCGCGCCAAGTTGGCAAATCAGCGCAAGGCAGTCGGCAAAGAACCAACCAAGCAATCCGCGGCTAAAATCCTGCGCACAGAATCGCTGATTGATGCGACAAATGAAAAAC
>JAZLDK010000061.1:0-6793 GCA_045614725.1 Candidatus Enterousia sp. | reverse complement strand
GTCCGGTTGCGTAATAATGATACGGGCGCACTGGAATTTTTTAACGCATGCCGCATAGAAGATGCCGAGCGTCGTTCCAACGCAGTAATCATTACACCTTTCCGCGCCGTGGCCGAGCGTATAAATGCCGATCGCCTGGCCCAGATACAATCGCCGGAAATTACCTATAACGGCGTATTGACTGGTACATTTTCGGAACGCGATACGCCTGCGCCACTTAACCTGACATTAAAGGTCGGCGCATTGGTCGTATTTGTTAAAAATTCTGACAAATGGCACAACGGTTCAATGGGAATAGTCAAAAGCCTGGGGGCGCGCGAAATAGTGGTCCAGTTGCTGTCGGATGCGCGCGAACTGGTGACGGTAAAGCCCGATAAGTGGGAAAAGATAGAATATTCTCGCGATGAAAATGACCGCCTGATTGAAACCGAGGTCGGGTCCTATAAACAATTTCCGCTAAATCTGGGGTATGCCATGACCATACACAAGGCCCAGGGTAAAACACTTGATGCGGTTGTGGTTGATATATCGCGCGGTGCGTTTGCGCATGGACAAACCTATGTCGCGCTGTCGCGCACCCGCCATGCCGCAGACATGCACTTGGAATCACCACTGCGTTCGCGTGATGTTATATTTGATAATCGTGTGCTGGATTTTGTTGGGTCTGACTTTTAATGTCGTTCATCATCAACTGATAAAACCATTTGCCGTTAGATTGCAGTTCTTTGAAATCAACCCCAGGACCGGAAACAAGGTTTGATATATTCGGTGTTGGCTGACCCGCCACGCGCATGGAATTTACAATGGCGTTGCGCTGGGCTGAAAATATAACCTGCCCATCGTCACTAAGAATTTCATTGTTTATCAGGCCTTCGGTATCATGTTCTTTGGTAAGTTTTGTTGTTAGTTCGCCGGCTGTAAATATATGGGCGCCCGCACGACCAAAATACGAAGGGTACAAATCAAACGAATTATCATACGCATATTCATGCAATCTGTTATGCAGGTTGACCTTGGTATCGGACGCGGACGCAAACGAAAGCGTTGTAAAGTTTGGTCGTTCCAGTGGTGTGATGGGGCCATGCTGGATAACAATTACATTTTGTTGGACCGCGCGAATTTCATTTGGCACATATCCCATTTCGCGCATCTTCTTTGCCATAATCTTGCCCAGCATAGTTGCCACCGCTGCCCCGTGCGAATGTGCATAGAAACGAATGTACGATGCGCGCTGTGCAACGGTGTTGATATCCGGTCGCGTGTCGGTGCCGTCGGTCGCAAGAATTGGTGCCAGCAATATGTTGTAAAGTCGTTCAATGTATTTCGGACTGGGTTCATTTTCGTCCATCATCTTGATGTTGGCATTTATGGTATTGATATCCTGACTCATATTACGGATTCTGTGACATGCGCGTTGAAATAACTGTACACGTTCGCTGGTTGTGTCGCGTGAACCAAAGTCATAATATACGGAATATATTGTTGCGTTATCAACACCGCCATTCGCCAGAACTTGTTTCAGTTGCTTGATATAATGATTTGCAAAGCGTGGATTATCGGTCAGTTCACCACTAAGCGCGATTATTGTTGGGCGGTTAACATCAATCGTATCGGCCGGAATCACGCCATACGGTGCATCATCCGACTTTGGCACGGATTTCAAGACATATGCATTACTGACCTTGTATTCAGACATTTATATATCCTTTCGCATCATTATTGCATCAACGCCATCATAGTATTTTGGGCGCACACCGATTTCAACAAACCCATTATTTTGATACAGTGCGCGGGCAGGGGTATTATCCGCCGCAACTTCCAAAAATATATGCTTTATTCCCTGTTTTTTTAATTCGCCTTCGACAATGCCCAGCATTGCGGCCGCGATACCTGTGCGACGCGCCTCTGGTGCGACACCGATGGTAATAATTTCCGCTTCGTCACATGTTGCACGATATACGATAAATCCATTCTGGCTGGCAATAATTTCACATCCTGATTTTTTCAGGTCGGCAAAGTCTACCGCACTCCATGGCTTGTGCGGAAAACATTGTGCATGAAGATTTGCCAGTTCATCTAACATGATGTGTGTCTATATATTTGCTTTGCATTTTGTTATAAATTGTTTCGGCAAAACTGGTATTGTGTTGTGTTGCCTGCGACGGTATATGGGTGTTTGGTCTGTGGTCTTCCATATAAAGTCGATATGAAACCTGGGGCAGGGCGGACTCGTCATATGTGCGTGTTGCGATTATAAAGAATTTTTTATCGCGAATTGAATATGTTTGTTCGGAACATTTTGTGTCGCGCAATTGCCCAAGTTTTACCCATTCATCAAATCTGTGATGAACATCGTGTTCTTTTATCATATCGATAATTTGACACTGATAGTCTTTGTAAAAAATTTTTTGTAAAAAATTCGCCATGTGTTTCCCTTACCATCCAAATTCGCGTTCTGTGATGTATTTGTTGCGCATCAGTGCATACATTTTATACGCGAACTCGGTATCTTTTTCTTTGTGCTCAGAATTGCGCTTGTCCCCATTTTTGCGTTTGCGATGTACATACAAACTAACGGATATAGGTTGACTGAACGCTGTGTCGCAATTGCGTGTCGCGACCATATATGTGTCTTCGGTGTGCAGACTGTACTTCCGCGTTGAACCCTTGCCGAACACTGTATTACCGCATGGGGTGATGTGATCTGTATCAAAACTACAAAATTCTTCTTTTATATCGCATTCCTTGACCAGGTCCATCAAACGCCATTGATATTCTGGTCGAAAAATCTTTTGTAAAAAGTTTGCCATAATTATCTGACCTTTGTCGTAGTTTTTGTACTGTTTCTTTTTTCGTGCTCGCGCATCATTTTTTCATAAACGCGGTACGCAAAATTAGTGTCATATTCATGCAGTTCCTGTTGCGCGCCATCACAATTTGCAACAACATCCAGTGACACATGCACTGGACTTTCAATTAGTGCATATGGGTTGTCCGGATGCGCCAGTTGTTCATCATAATGCTGGGACGAGATAATCGATATATCCCCCGCATTAATCGAGAAACTTCTTTTGGAACATTTATAATCTTCCGACCCATTTTTACATGGCTTGGTCCAGCGTGTAAACACATGTATAATTGTATGGTGCGATATCGCATCCAGTGTGCGCCACTTTGGTTCCGATAAAAATATCTTTTGTAAAAAGTTTGCCATGGTTTCGCCCCTTGGTTTATCTTAGCGTTTTTTTCTGAATGCTCTGTTCGAGAAATTATTTTTCAAACAAGTTTTTGCAATCTGTTCTGCGTGCTTTGCTTCGAATATCTTAAATATATGGCGTGCAAAATCTGATGTATCTTTGCAAGATGCATACTGCTTTAAGTTTTTCGAGTTCTGCGTAATTGCAACCTTTAACACATATTTAGAAACAGATTTATTTTTGTTATTCTTAATCGCATATGCGGAAATAGAAACTGCCTTGGTGCTGATATAATAGCAATGAACTGCGATTGTGTCACTTTTACCAGAATTCATTGTATAAGAAACAGCATTGTTATTAATTGTGTTTTCGATTGCTTCTTGGTGCTGTGTAAAAAAAGCATTTGTCATATTTTATTTTCCTTTGTTTTGTTCTGCATAACTGGGGCGCAGGTACATCGGTACCACTGGTTCTAAATCCCCAGATGATATTTTGTTTTTAACTATATTTACCCCCAGCCTCAAATCAAAAGGTTTGTGGCCAACTGTGCGTGGCCATCCCATTTGTTTTGTCTCTAATTCATCAATTTCCATGGTCTGTGGTTCCAATCCGTTCGCCGCCACAAAGAAGTCGCCGCGTCCTGAATCGATTGCCACAAATGCATCGGGCGTGTCGGCCAGATACAGGTCGAACAAACTGACCCCAACCACCGGGATATCAAGGCCCATTGCAATACCCTTGGCATATGCGATGCCCAGTCGTATTCCCGTAAAACTGCCCGGTCCAATAACAACACCAATTGCGGATATGTCGCGCCATTTTGCCCCACATTCGGCAATAAATTTTTCGCATTCCAGGGGCAGGGCAATTGACTGTTTTTCCACTGTCACAGATTTGTATTGATTGTTCAACACAAATTCAAGATTTTTTCCCGATGTATTAATAATCAAAATCATTTCTGTGCATCCCTTAAACTGTTCAACAAATCAAAATACAATTTCGCAATACCTGCATGTTCAAATTCGGTTGAGCCATTGGTTTTATCCTTAATCATCGCATCCCAAGAATCACCGCGTATGATTAAAAATGGCACAGGAACGGCCGTATTGATTGCGGTTATTTCATACTTATCCGAATCCATTTGTACAACAAAGTCGCGTTTTGCCGGGTGTTTTTTTGATTGTGATTCGGCGGTTTTAATTTTTAGTTTCTCTTGTGCGCGTGCATAATCCTCGATCTCTTTAAATCGATTAAGTTGCTTGGCCACCGGCCCGTTTTCAGGCGCCTGAACTGTTCTTCCATTTAATATGAAATCTTTGAGTTTTACCATTATGCGCGCACCCCAAATCCAATCTTTTTGGTAAATCCCGCTGTTTGGCGCACAGACAACAATTCATCAATTTTTTCGGGTGTAAATTCGGTTTTTACATCCATGCAATCATTTTCCAGCAATGAACGACGCAATATAGCGGTCAGTTCGCGTTGAACTTCGCGCACACCTTGTTCCGAGGTATATTTTTGAATAATATGTCGCAATGCATCATCGGAAATAACGATATCATCGGTATTCCACCCCGTATCGCGTGCCGCACGCCCAATCAGGTGTTCGCGTGCAATCTGAACCTTGTCATCCATGGAATAACCCGGTATTTCAATAATCTCCATGCGGTCCTTTAACGCGTTGGACAGGTTAAGGCTGTTCGCGGTTGCGATAAACATAACCTTGGACAGGTCAAAGTCTACTTCCAAATAGTGGTCGCGGAAAGTTTTGTTCTGTTCCGGGTCCAGTATTTCCAATAATGCGGATTCTGGGTCCCCGCGCCAATCGCGCCCCATCTTGTCGATTTCATCCAACACAATAACAGGATTGTTCGACTTGCATCGTTTTAGTGCATCCATAATACGGCCGGTTTGCGCACCGATATAGGTCTTGCGATGACCGCGGAAATGTGCTTCGTCCGAAATTCCACCCAGTGATATACGCTGATACTTGCGCCCCAGTGCCGCTGCGATTGATTTACCCAACGAAGTTTTTCCAACCCCAGGTGCACCAACAAAACACAAAATAGTTCCCTGGTTCCCGCCCGTTTTTTTCATGACTGCGATATGTTCCAGTATGCGTTCCTTTACCCCGCGCATGCCTGAGTGCTGGGAATCCAAAATCTTGCGCGCATTATTCAAATCAATTGGCGTATTATCGGATTTATCCCACGGCATGGCCAACAATTCATCCAGATATGTTTTCAGCAATCCGCCCTCATTGGACATTGGCGACATAGAGCGCATTCTGCGCCACTCGCCCATGGCCTTTTCCTTGGCGTCGGACGGCATAGCGGACTTTTGGATTCGTTTGCGCATGCTTTCAGAATCCACCTCGTCGGAATCATCACCCATTTCTTTTTGAATGGCACGCATTTTTTCTTGTAATATAGCCTCGCGCCGGCCGTTTTCCATCTGCTGATGAATACGGCGGTTTATAGATTCTTCGATTTTGAATGTTTCGCTAAGTAATTTTACCTGTTCCAACAGCAATACCATTTTTTCCTGCCACGATGGCGCGCACAGGATTTTAAGTGCATTATCTGTATCGATATCCGCCATTTCGACCACGGAATCAACGAATGCGGGCAGGGGATAGTTCTGGATTACATTGCGTAATTTATCCATTTTGAATTTGCGGATACTGGCCGCCATTGTTTGCAGCGTGTCCGCAATTTTATCACGCAACGCAATTGTAGTTTCTGTGTTCATATCATCTGCGATTTCAACGGGCATTGTTTCCGCGGTAAAGATACCATCCGTCACATTAATATCAGCCAATGTCACAACACCGGTTGTGCGCACAATCGCATGAACCGCGCCGTCCGGCATGCGCAAAACCTGAACAATATCGCCGATTGTACCAACGGTATAGATATCGCCCACCGCATTGGGATATGCCCAACTGTGCTGTGGCACCAGAACCAATTGTTTGCTGGCATTCATTGCCGCCTCGACACAGGCAACGGATACAGGGTTATCAATATACACAGGCACCGTCAATGACGGGTGTACAACTAAATCACGAAGTGGTAAAATAAATTGTTTCATAGCATCTCTAAATATAATCTATTTTATTTGATTTTCAAGCACTATGAAATCCTGGGATTTTTTCAAATTAAAACCCCCGATAACGGGGGTGTGTCTTAACGACGACGGAAATTGCTGTGTTGTGCGCTGTTGCTTGAACGCTTGGACAGATAGCGCGCCGCAATCAGAACCAACCATTCCAGTGTCAGCATGCCCATACCAATCAGTTTGCTTTCAGCACCGCTGACCCAACCCAGAACATAAACCAACTGGGCAACAAAAGAAATGTACAATACACCGAATACGCCTGTAAAGAATACTTTTTTAATTTTTCCAAACATTTTTTATGCCTTTTCTTAGTTAATAAATAATTTTAAGTGCCGGATTTCTGGTGCCAGGTACCGGCGAACCCCGCAATTGCTTAAACGAACACGGCTAACAATCGCCAACCGTATTCAACGCCATATTAGGCAGCCATTGCAAGGCGAACATTGTCGTTCGCAGCGATTCTATCGCCATTCAGTTTT
>JAZLDK010000060.1:0-12308 GCA_045614725.1 Candidatus Enterousia sp. | reverse complement strand
TCCCAATATTCAAGACGCTTTTTTATTTCGCGTTCAAATCCGCGTTCGACCGGTTCATAAAAACGCTGGCGGCCAAGGGATTCGGGAAAACAATTTTGGCCGGAAAATCCACTGGCGGTGTCGGGTTCATAGATATAGCCCGCATTATAACCAAGGTTCTTCATCATCTTGGTCGGGGCGTTTAATATGTTTTTTGGGGGCATAAGGCTGCCCGTTTCGCGGGCCATGGCATAGGCCGCTTTTTGCGCGCGATAGTTGCCAACACTTTTGGGCGCCGTCCCAAGGTATATCACCAACTGGGTCAGGGCAAGGTCGCCTTCGGGACTGCCCAATCGTTCGTATGCATCCCATGCTGCAATCGCCATTTGCAGCGCGTTCGGATCGGCAAGGCCGATGTCTTCGACCGCAAAGCGGGTCAGACGACGAAATATATATTTTGGATCCTGGCCCGATGTCATCATCCGTGCGGTCCAGTATAATGCCGCGTCGGTATCACTGGCGCGCAGTGACTTGTGCACCGCAGATATAAGGTTATAGTGTTCGTCGCCGCTTTTGTCCGAAAGTGGGGCGCGTTTTTGAATGGCGTTGTCCAATTCGTCCGGTGTCAGGTCGTTCTTGAAATTCGCGCCCAGTAAATATTCAACCGTGTTTAATAAAAAGCGCGCATCGCCGTCCGCCATTTGCGCCAAGTGTGTGCGGGCCGCTTCGTCCAGTGGCAGGCGCGAAGACATAAATTCTTCGGCGCGTGACATCAATGTCAACAGGTCCTGGGTGGACAGTGGGGTCAGCACCCCAACATGACAGCGCGATAATAACGCATTGTTCAAATTAAAACTGGGGTTTTCAGTTGTCGCACCCATAAAGACAACAGTGCCGTCCTCTAAATAAGGCAACAGGGTATCCTGTTGCGTTTTGTTAAAACGATGAATTTCGTCGATAAAAAGCAAAGTGTTGCGCCCCAGGTCCCGATTCATGCGCGCCGCATCCATTGCCTTTTTTATGTCCGCAGTCCCCGAAAATACCGCCGACATCGGCACAAAGTCCATGTCAACGGAATTTGCCAATGCGCGCGCAATCGTCGTCTTGCCACAGCCGGGGGGACCCCATAAAATTAAATTGGATAATTTCTGGGCCGTAACCATGCGACGAACAAGGCCATTCTCGCCCAGCAGGGTCGTTTGACCAACGATGTCTTCGATTGTGTTTGGGCGCATTAAATCTGCAAGTGGTCTTGTCATTTTACTTGGCTTTTATTCAGTGTTTATTTGTGATATAATTATTGTATTAAATTACAAAGGAATTGGCAAGTTGGGAAATCAAAATTCTGAATTTACGCTGGCGGTCGCAAATCTGGCCGCGGCTGCAATCGCCGCAAATCCAAAACTGACCATGGAGGTCGCGGTACAAAACGCACGCGAAATTCTGCGCGGTGCATCCGTCACACCACAACAAATAGAAGAGTCTGTGCAAAGGGATAGAATCCAATGCCTTGAAGATGGTACATGGCATATAATGCTGCGACGATATATTAAACGCAGATTTAATATGACACCACAACAATATCGGGCTAAGTGGGGGTTGCCGGATGATTATCCGTTCGTCGCGCCTGCGTATTCTGCACGCAGATCAAAGATAGCAAAAAAAACAGGCCTGGGGAAAAAGTAAAATGAGCAAAAATTTCAAAAAAATTGTGAACTTTCCGCATCGCTTGATGGGAAAAGTGACCAAGGCAATTAAAGAAACCGAGCCAGAATCCAAGGGCGGTAAAGTTGCACGGGTGGCCGGTATGGGAATGAGTGGGTTGTTTCAATTCTTGCTGTGGGCGACCAAATATGTCGCGCTGGATAATCATGCGATAAGGGCAGGGGAAAAAGCCTTGGCCGATATGAAGGTGGGAAAAAACAAAGACGGCGAGGATAAAAAAGTTTCTAAATTTATGAAAAAATATCCGGATTTGTCCGCACACCTGATGTATTATCTGATGTTCTTGATGGTGGCAGGGGGAATTAAGGCCGGCGCAGAAGTTGATAAGGTAATAGAGGAACGCAAAATTGAACGAATTGCGCGTGAAGAGGAAAGACAAGCCGACGAAGCCAAGAAAAATACTTATGCGGCGTATCTTGATAATATGCGGCCAATCACACCAATTTTGATTGCGGACCTGATTGCCAAAGAAGGGGTGACGATTGATCCAGAAACAGGATTGCATGTGCCGTATGATGATAGTGATGGACATGCGTTGAAACCCGGGGAAAAGCCCAAAGGAAAAGCCACAATCGGTTTTGGTTGCACACGACTTAAAGACGGAACGCCTGTCACCAGCTATACGCCACCAATCACAAATGAACAGGCATATGAATTGGCGCGACATCATCTGGAAACCGGTGAAACATATTTTCTTATGTATTGCTATGATACAGGATTGGATGATATCGATATAAATTCAACCCGTCTTGCGATGGGGCTGGGGTCGGTGATTTATAACGCGGGGTCCAGTATGATTGAAAATCCAAAGGACAAAAATCATCGTGAAAGATTTACAGAACTGCGCAAACTGTACGATGAATATGGATATGCAATGCCTGATTCATTGGTTGTACAGAAATTCAAAAAATATCCAGTTGTAAAAACCGCAAGTTTTGGGCGGGCGTGGCTGGAAAAACATGATGAGGATTTGATGGCCGATAAATTGGGCGAGTATCTGAAGCAAGGACGTGGACTTTATTGGCGCAGATGGTTAGAGGCGGGGCTAATTAAGGGGGAAATTAACGCCGAAATGTTGTTGAATTGTCCTGTTAAGGGAATGTATGAATTTTTTAAATATATGGATGAGTCAAAAAGTGCGTTCTTTACTGGTCGGGAAAATGAACGAAAGGTAAATTATGATACCTATAAAGAGTTTAGACAGTGGTTGAAAAATCCGGTTAATGAAAAAGGGCAGCCACTGAAACACTGGAAAAAAGTTATCGATTATTTGCCGCCAGAAGTCGCGGATGTGTGTCACAGTGGGTTGTGCTATGTTGGAAATAAAACGCTTAAATTACCAACATATGAATTTGAACAACAGCAAAATATTAATAATGTGGCAATAGAAACATATGTGATTGGATATGACCAACTGTATGCGGATGCCGTGGGCAGCTATAAGCAAGGTGACTTTGCAGCGGCTGCAAAAAAATATGAAGATATGATTTTGAAATATCCTGATAATGCGCTGATACGAAATGATTTAGCGGCAACTTATAATAAATTGGGGCGTTATCATGATGCAATTGCCCAGGCACGCGATGTGCTGAACCGTATTGGGGATAAAACACAATATGCGGCCGCGCAATATAATGCAGGAATCGCTTATGAAAATTTGGGAAATTTGGAACGTGCATTTAAAAACTATAAACTGTCGCTGGCAAATGGTAATAAAAAAGTTCAACGCGATATAACGCGTGTGACCGAACAAATGCAAAAATCGGGAAGTAAAACCATGGCGTTTCATGCGGGGACTATGAAAATGCGTAAGGGTATTCATGACAATAAAACAAAGACCGCAATGCCGTATATAAGTCAAAATAATGGGGGATACAGGGCGTGATGAAAGTTTATGTAAACTATAATGATAAGCGTTGGAAAAAGTATAAGATTGATTTTGAAAAAATCGTCTGTACGGCGGTCGGTGCCGTATACAAGGATTCCGAGGTTTCGATTATATTAACAGATGATGCGGAAATTCATCAGCTTAATTTGCAGTATCGTGGTATTGATAAGGCGACAAATGTGTTGTCTTTTGAGTTGGGCGATGATGTGTTGTTGGGGGATATATACATATCGTTAGATACCGTAAAGCGCGAGGCCAAAGCCGCCAAAATATCGGTAGAAGATCATGTTGCGCATATGGTGGTTCATGGGATGTTGCACCTGACTGGGTACGACCATATCACAGATGACGAGGCAACAGTTATGGAATTCAAAGAGATAAAAATTTTGAAAAAATTGGGAATAAAAAATCCATACGAAGATAATGATGAAATAACCTGCGCGGATGGCAGTTGTTGCGTTGGCAGCAAAACAATTGCGTGGTTAAAACAGCATAAGGTAAAAGAAAACAGTTGGTTGCAATACGCGCTATACGCACTGTTTGGTGGGGTTGCGAGTTTTGGGTATGCGCCGTATTATCAATGGTGGTGGACTTTGATTGGTATTGGTGGGGCGTATTGGTTAACCGTTCGCAATAAAAATATTGGTGGGTTTTGGCGGTGTTTGAAGCGTGTTTCGCCGTTTGGGGCCATGTATGCAATTTTTATGTTTTGGTGGGTTTTGCATTCTATTTATGTTGTTCCAGAATTGGCACATCAGTTTGCAATTTGGACCGTGCCGGCGATAATTGGTCTGGGTATTGCGGGTGTGTTTATATTTTCTTGGCCGATGGTTGTAATCGCGCGTAGGCCAGCAAATCATGCGTATAGCGCGATTTTGTTCGCGGTCGTTTGGACGTTGGTGTTATGGTTGCGCGAATGGGTGTTTACGGGGTTCCCATGGAATCCGGTTGCAAATATATGGGCCCAGGTTCCGTGGTTGTATAATTCTATGTCTTGGTGGGGGGCGTTGGGTTTAACATTTATAACGGTCGGTTTTGTTGCGTCCTTGGTTCAGGTTTTGCGGGATAGAAGATGTAAAAAGTGTTGGGTTGTGTTGGTTCTGTTTGTGGCGTTGATGGCGCTGGGCGTGGTTTTGGGACGTGGTAATATCGGTGCCGCCGCTGCCTGTGCGGAAGAAAACCAAACACTTATTCGTATCGTTCAGCCCGCACAATCCCAGACACAGAAGTCAACCCATGACAGGGCAAGCGCAATTGCCAATGCGGAATATAATGTAAGAAATTTATTAAATTTGGCCAGTGCATCTGGGAACCCCGACTTGATTGTGTTTCCGGAGACATCATATCCATTAGTGATTGTTGATGGCGACGAATTGCCAATTGCAACCATACTGGGGACTGATGTGATTATTGGTGCCACAACATATCGTGAAGGTAAGATTTTTAATTCCATGGTGATTGCTGATGAAGACGGGGTGGTTAACAAGATTTACAGCAAATCACATCTGGTGCCGTTTGGCGAATATCGCCCGATGGGATTTTTGCCAAGTCCGTCTAATTTGTCGGCGGGCGATGGACCGGAACTGATTGTTGTTGATGATTTTGTCTTTGCGCCGGCGGTATGTTACGAGGTTATATTTTCTGATTCCTTGGTGCCACGTGGGGCGGGGCGGCCAAATGCAATTATAAATATTACAAATGATAATTGGTTTGGGGCGACACCGGGGACATATCAGCATCTGGATATGGTGCGCAGATATGCGATTGAATCAGGCCTGCCGATTGTGCGTTCGAACTATTCGGGGATAAGTGCGTTTGTTTTGTCCGATGGGAATGTTGTGTCCAGTTTGCCGATTGGCATGTCGGGGGTACTGGATGGCTATGTTTGGGGCGCGCATGATACACCGTACAGAATAATTGGTATGAATTGGTGGATGGCAATAATATTACTGACAGCAATATTGGGTATAAAAGCAGTTCGGGAAAAATAAAAATTATTTATTGCTGACCGTGCGCAGTACCCATACGCGGATTGCGGATGAAAGGTTTGTGCCCGGGGCGCGGGTGCGGTCCAGTTCGCCAATGATTGATGCAACCGATACACCACGAGCGGTGGCAATGCGTTTTAATGCATCAAAAAATTCCGGTTCCAGTGTGATGCTGGTCTGATGACCCGACAAAGATACAGATATTTTCTTCATTATACTTTTCCCGCAATTAAACAATCGGCCAAGGCCTTGTATGGGTCGTCGTATTTGCGCAGTGTATTTAGGCTCAGGTTGTCCAGCATATAGAAATTACCAAATGCATCAAAGGCAAACCAAAATAAATCGTTGCGACCGAAAATAGTTTTTCCGATGGTCTTGCCCATCGGGATGATTTCTTCGTTGATTTTTGTGATACTGGGGATTGGTGCAGGGCGGTTTTGTGAAACTTCTAGTGGGCCAAAAATATATCCGGTATCCAAATTAATGCTGCCTGTTAATTGATACAGTTCCATTAAAAATGTTGGAATCATTGCGCAGCGACGCTGTTGCAGAGCTGCGTTGGCCAATGTGATATCGCGTGATGATATCGGCGAAGATACAAGCGCGCCACGGGATTTCATGTTTGCTAAAAATTCTTCGTGTGTCATGTTTTTTGTCCCCGTTATATGTCGTGACCAATTGATATTTGTGCCGCAATCTGGGAAAGACGGTCGTCTGTTGCGTTGCCACCGTCGCCACCACCTGTTGTGTGGGTGGGCAGGTAAATTTTCTTGGCGGGGTCGGGCAACCATACAACTTCGTTGCCACTTTGGGCGATGATGAATTTATCCATGTTGTGCGAATATGGAAATGTGTTGCACATAAATAAATTTTCTAATTCTAGTTTACCACCCCATACCAATGGAACGCGAAAACGAAATGACATATTTTTCGGAATGGATTTGCCCATAATTAAATTCATAAATTCATCCTGGGGCAGGTTCATAAATGCCAATGTGTCCACGGAATCGGTTAGTGAAGACATAAATTCTTTGCATAATTTTCTGTATTTTGGATACCAATCCATCGATACGGGGACGCATTTTGGCGTGAAAGGCATCAGTGGCAAATCTTTCATGCCAAGATCAGAAATAAGTTTTTCAGCCGCGTCCTGTGATAACTGCATTACATTTTCCCTAGGTAATCAATAACGGTTGAAATGAATGTCGAAAACGCTTCAAAGTTGTCTTGGTTATCGGGCGTTAATTCCTGATTTGGGTGCGCCGATATGAATCCGCGCAAATCCGATATTGTGTCAAATATTTGAATGTTCGGGGCCAATGGTGCGGCGGCATCGCGCGGACTGACCACAAAACCGTTCATGTTAATTTCAATGTCGTCCAGTATGTCGGTAAATATCTGGTCCAGTTTATCAATTGTTTCTTGGACCGCGGATGTTTCAAGGCCAACCGCCCCAATCCATATGGTTTCGTTTGTCCCCAGTGCCAAAACAGCACTTTGTGTGTTGCCAACCCGAATGTTTGGTTTGATGACATAGCCCGCGGATTCAAAAATTTCTGGTATTTCGGCCCACTGTTGTGCCGGTGCGTTTGGTGTGTCCAAGACCGCGGTTGGTGCAGGCTGTGCAGATTGCTGTGTGGGCAGCTGAGATGTTTGTTGCGATGGTGGCTGGAATATAGGTGTTGTTGATGGTGCGACATTTAATCGTGGTGGGCGCGTTAAAACACCAGACATTTGTGGTGCCATGGACAGGTCCGGTTTTGTTGCCTGTTGTGTGGGTGTGGCCCGTTCCGGTGCGATTATTGTTGCCGGTTCCGGTTGCGCGATGTTTTCTGATGGTGTTGTTGTGGGTGCGGTTGGTGCCGCGGGCGCAACAGGTGTAATTGGCTGTTGTGGTTGTGACCTAGTATCACGGATGGGTAATTTTATTTTCCTTAGACGCGGCCGAATAATAAGGTACAGACCATAAATCATGATGAATACGCCGACCACCAAAGAAATATAAAATGTTGGCTTTATCGGGGACTGGGATGCCTGCATATATGCCAGATGGTTCCAATGTGCACCGTAAAACAGGTTAAAGCCAAACCGGCTGTTGAACCAAAAGGTCATGCCAAGTATAGAAACCAGAATCCAAAGGATTGCAAATAAAATTTTATCAAATTTGTTCTTCATTTCGTTTCTATTGTATCATATTTATGATAAAGTAAAAAGTACAATGATTGATAGAAATCTTATTTTTCAGGAATTGGGTGCGCGTGCGGTCGTATGGTGCGGGGCGGATGCCGATGCGGGTGTTTTGGCCCAGGTCGCACAATATGTGTGCCAAAATAAAATTCGCGATTTATCGGTGACACCTGATGCGGTTCGGACTTTGTGGCCGTGGTTGGAAAACAAGAATGTCAAGATTATGGGACGGTTCTATTTTCCGGATAAAAAAATCACAGAAAAACAAATTTCCGATGTGACGGTGCGTATCAATGCAATGTTCAAAAATGGTGGTTCCGGTGCCCAGGTGTTTTTGCCGTATGCTGCGCTGGGCAGTTTGGTATCGCAAACGCATGTTATACGCGACGATTTGTTCTTTAACAAAGACTTGGTTGTGGGTATAGATATTTGCGAAATAAATGCGGAAAATTACGGCGAATTGTTTGAGAGTCTAAAAAAGATAAATGCATCTGCGTTGCTGCTGTTTATGACCTGTGATGATGGTAATAAATCTGATTTTATTGGACGGTTGTACGGACTTTTGAATTCGTGGGATGCGGATTTTTGTGGTGGGTTGCATTTCTATTTTGGGGTGGATTTCATGCGTATAGAGCAATCTTGGCGATTGGTTGAATCGGTTCGTCCGGCATTGTTGGATGGGGTCAGGTTCTTTGTAAATATTTAGTTGCTAAGGATTAAATATTTGGGTGCCGATGTGCCCGCCTTGTTTTTATTTTGATATCTGGTTTGTATGATTTCCATGTCTGGAATTGTGGCGTTCAGGTTTGTCTGTTTTAATTGTTCCAAAATCCAATCAAAGTATTCCCAGTGATCGGTGCCAATTATAATTTCACCGCAATCTGATAAATAACCAGACAGCAAATTCAGAAATTCCGCGGACAGTAAACGACGTTTTTCATGTCTGGCCTTGGGCCAAGGGTCGGGGTGCAAGACCCAGATTTGATTGAATTTCGAATCGGTCCCACGCAGAAAATCGCGAACATCGTCCGCCCAAATGCGAATGCCCGCATATTCATCCAAAATTCGATTCGTTTTTTCGTCGGTAATTGCGGACAGCAGGCTGGCCACGCCGTTCATAAACGGTTCGGCCCCAATAATAATTTTTCCCGGATTTGCGCGTGCCAGGTCGCGTACATGTTCGCCCGCGCCAAAGCCAATTTCAAGTATGTCGCCCGTTGTCGGGGCCAGTGTTGGTAATACCGTGTCAATCAGTGTTTGTTGACGGGCGGATAATTTCTTGCCATGACGGCGACCAAATGTTCTTATTTCTTGTTTTTCCATATATTTAGTATAGAATTGAGTAATTAAAAATACAAGGAATATATAGAAATGGCTGAATTTCCAAAACAAATTGATTGTGGTGATTTTGAACTGGTAAAACCAGTGGCCACTTTTAGTAAAGCGCAAGAATTTTTTGATGTTGTTATGAAAAATAGGGATTTTTTATCCCAATGGTTGGAATGGACGGACTATTATTCTAAGCCAGAAGATGCATATAATTATCTGAAAACCATAGAACCATTGAACGAGCCGTCATATTTGATTCAAGTTGATGCTAAAATCGTCGGCGGGCATGGGTTTGTTGGTTTTAATGAAAGGTATAAGACTGCCGAGATTGGATATTGGTTGGCACCACAATTTAATGGTCGTGGGTATATCACACGTGGGATTAAATATCTGGAAGATTTGGCATTCGGGCAGTTGGGAATAAATCGGATGCAGATACAGATAGATGTAAATAATGTAAAATCACAGGCGGTTGCTGTTCGTGCGGGATATAAAAAAGAAGGCGTTATGCGTCAAGCATTTGTTTTGCGTGGTGTGCCATGTGATCTTATTGTGTATTCAAAATTAAAATCAGAATGGGAAAAAGGGAAACAAAAATGAGAAATGGTTTATCAAAAGATTTAATCGCACGCGTATTGGGCGGTGCGCCAAAATATACAATTGCAGAACTGGAAGAAAAGTTTCCGGCCCGTAATTTGCCCGAAGGCGCAATGGTGACGCGTGTTGCCCCCAGTCCAACTGGGTTTATGCATTTGGGAACGTTATATCAAATGATGATTGCAAAAAAATTGGCGCAACAATCAGATGGTGTGTTTATGTTGCGTATCGAAGATACAGATACAAAACGTGAAGTGCAGGGCGCGGTTGATGTTATCTTAAAGTGTGCAGATGCATTCGGTTTGCAACCAGACGAAGGGCCAACATATGGTGGTGAATATGGTTCTTATTACCAATCAGAACGTAAAGATATTTATCACAGTGTTGTTGCAGAACTGTTAGCAAAGGGGTTGGCATATCCTTGTTTTTTGTCGGCAGAAGATATGGATAAAATTCGTGAAAATCAAAAGGCAGCTGGTTTTGCAACGGGTATATATGGTGAATTTGCACGTGACCGTGATTTGACCCCAGAAGAGATTATTGCACATCTTGATAATGGAGAAGTGCCATCGATTCGTTTGTATTCAATGGGCAATAAAGAAAATAAAATATTTTATAATGATAAGGTTCGTGGACGTTTGGCGTTCCCAGAAAATGAAGAAGATATTGTTCTGATTAAATCAAATGATGGTTTGCCGACGTATCATTTTGCGCATTTGTGTGATGATCACTTTATGCATACAACATTGGTGCAACGTGGTGAAGAATGGTTGTCTTCGTTAAATTTGCATTTGCAATTGTTCCGTATGATGGGATGGCAAAATCCAGAATATATTCATGTTGCGACAATTAATAAATTAGATGAACAAACTGGTAATTCACGTAAACTGTCAAAACGTACAGACCCAGAAGCAAATACAATGCATTATTTAACGGCAGGTTGGCCAATAGAAGCCGTGTTGAATTATCTGTATAATATTGTGGCTTCTGGGTTTGAAGAAGAAAAAAATAAAAAAATAGATACAACAATTTGGAATTATGATTTGCGTATCAAAAAAATTCCAACCAGCAGTGCATTGTTTAATACAGATAAACTGGAATGGTGGGCCAAAGAATTTATTGGTTCGTTGCCGGTGCCAGAATTGGTTAATCGTGTTGTTACATGGGCCAATGAATATGGTACCGATGTTAACAAAATGCAGGTTGCGGATGTGGCATACTTGACCGGTGTGTTGGGTATCGAACGTGATAATCCAAAGCGTGTGCGTAAAGACTTTATCACTTGGTCCCAGACATTGGAAAATGTTGCATTTTTCTGGGAT
Source organism: Candidatus Enterousia sp. (assembly GCA_045614725.1). Lineage (GTDB taxonomy): Bacteria > Pseudomonadota > Alphaproteobacteria > Rs-D84 > Rs-D84 > Enterousia. The sequence goes on along the minus strand of JAZLDK010000060.1, from coordinate 1,293 downwards.
GAATTGTTTGTGCCAAATACAGAATATGAATTTAATCGGGATGTGTTGCGTGCATTCTTGGCGACATATAATCCAGACGATGACAAGGACACTTGGTGGGCAAAAATTGTTGCGGTGGCCGAATCGTTGGGTGTTAAAAATGGTGATGTGGCGATGAATTTGCGCGTGGCATTATCGGGGCGTACAAACACACCAGATTTGTATTCAATTATGTCGGTTATGGAGGGCGCGCGTGTAATTAAACGAATCGAGGAGGCGATTAAATGACACAGTCAAAGCTAGCCAGAATCAAGGCCGTTAAGAAAGATGAGCATGCGTCAAAATTATTAAAGGTTTTACGTGCGACGGGATTGTTCCGCTGGGAAAAGCCATCGACACATGCCGAAGAGGTGGTTAATATCTTGACCCATGGTATTGGTATAGGTTTGGCAATTGCGGCCTTGACTTTGTTAACGGTCTTTGCGGGAATCAAGGGCGATCCTTGGGCGATTGTGTCTTGCGCTATTTTTGGCGTGACAATGATTACGCTTTATTTCGGTTCGACAATGTGTCATGCGACAATTGGTAAAAAGCACGAGTGCTTTTTTGAAGTATGGGACAGTGTTGCGATTTATGCGCTTATTGCGGGAACTTATACGCCATTTTTGTTGGTGAATTTGCGCGGTTTGATTGGTTGGGTTGTGTTCGCAATTCTGTGGGGGATTGTATTGTTTGGGTCATATATGAAAATCCGTAATCCAAAGCAGCAACCAAGATGGATGGTTGGACTGTATGTCGCGATGGGGTGGGCGCTGTTGTTTATATTGCCGGCGATGATTGCAAATATTCCTGTGCGCGGCCTGTGGTTTATTTTGGCGGGTGGATTGTCGTACACGATTGGTGTGATATTCTATCTGTGGCGCAGGATTAAGTTTTCCCATGCCGTATGGCACTTGTTTGTTATCGGGGGCAGTGTGTGCTTCTTCTTTGCGGTGCTGTTTGGGTGTATTTTGGATAAATAACAATAAATCCGCCACATGGTGGATTTATTATAAAAGGGTGTGTTATGACAATAGTTCCGTTGATAAATAATATAAAAAAACTGATAAAATATACGCATGTGTTAAATGAGGAAAATACAAAATTGTTTTGTGTTTTGCCATTATTTCAATATTTGGGATACGATGTGTTTTCACCAGATGAAGTTGCTTATGAATATGGTGCGTGTTTAAGACAAGATAAAAGTGAAAGGTGTGATTTAGTTGTTTTGGATAATAAAAAAAGTGTATATATGCTTGTTGAAATTAAGTCCTT
>JAZLDK010000059.1:0-2233 GCA_045614725.1 Candidatus Enterousia sp. | reverse complement strand
GGACCCAGGTTATTATTCCGCATTACAACAGATTATTTAAATCATCATACAAATCACGCCAATCAGGATTATATTTTTCAATCAAATCTTTCTTCCAGTTTCGATGCCAAAACTTCAATCGCTTTTCGTGTTTAATAGCTTCGTTAATATCTTCAAAACGCTCAAAATAAACTAACTTATTCACATTATAGGTTTTAGTAAAACCTGGCAACAAATGATTTTTATGCTCAAATATTCTTTGGGGCAAATTACCAGTCACGCCAACATACAAAGTTCCATTTCTGGAACTTGCCAAAATATAAACATAGTAATAACGCTGAACATACATAGAAATCAGATTATATTACCTAGGTTCTGGGGTCAAGCACCAGAATGACAATTTCTACGAAATTGTTTTAATTACCCAAAAAGAAAATTGTTTTAACAAAAACAAAAGCAAAAGCTTTTGTCACCCTGTGGCTGGACCACAGGGCCCAGGTTATCGTTTCCTTATTATTCGTGCGCGGGCGCGCATTACCTGGATCCTGAATCAAGTTCAGGATGACAATTTCTACGAAATTGTTTTTGTTTTGATAATGTACCCCACCACTAATAACTAAAACAAAATACGAAAGTATTTTGTCATCCTGGGGCTCGACCCCAGGACCCAGGTCATGGGTGCTTTATTATTTGTGCGCGGGCGCGCATTACCTGGGTTCTGGGGTCGGGCCCCAGAATGACAATTTTTTTCAAAAATTGTTTTAGTATTTTTTGTTCGCCCCATAAAAAAAACAGGGGGAAATCCCCCCGTTTTTTTTGGACAATGATTATTCAAGTGTGATTACGAAAATATCACCAAATCCAGCACTGGTATTTTCGTCGACATAACATGTCAACTTGCTGTTCAGATTGTCCAGTATTTCCTGAACATCCTTGTCATTGGTGGCACGAATAGAACCAACCAAACCAGCCGCCGTAACACCAGCACCCAGTACGGCCGTTCCAATAGCAACACCAGTAGCCACCTTATCGGCACTGTCGCCAGCACCAGAAGAACTTAAACTGTTTTTCTGGTTTTCACAAGCAGTCTTCAGTATATTGGCTATTGCTTTGGTACAGGATTTTTTGTCATCGGATCCAATTTCTTTATATCCACTTAAACCACCTGCCTTGGCAGCAGTCACAGCAGCATTGTACTGTTCAACACATTCATCAGTTTTGTCTTGTTCGGCGGCAGCGACGGCGGCAGCGGCGGTTACACAAGATTGTAAGCTAGCCGATTTGGCATCATTCGCTTTTTTATCATTCTCAAGCTGTCTCTTATTCTTTTTACCGGTCAGACCACCCAAGAAATCACCCGATTTTACCGTGTATCCCGTGGCAAGCGATGCCCCCGTGGTAAGAATGGCCCCCAAAGGAATCCCCCACGCCAATTTCGTATTGTTTTCATGCTTATTACTATCCTTAACCGCTTGGACAATTAATTTACACAATTTGTCTTCTTCGCCACTGGTGCTGCACTTTCCCAAATCCAACCAAGAACCACAGGTCACCGCATCACCAACCGCAAAGTAACGTGTCAATATGGTCGAATCTTCCTTTTCAAGTTCATCCAATGCGGTACTAAGTACCGGATCATTGGATGTAATTGTCACACGCGCACGACAGAATGAATCATATAAATCATTACTTGGCGAAAAATCCTTGGACTTCAACCCATCTGTCACATAATCATCGGGAACGCTGCCGGATTTTAATTTGGCCCACATGTATGTCGAACCCGAACGCTGTGCACCCACAATGCCAACATTACCACTCGCGGCATAGCATGCGCTTTGCTGCTTTAACAATTCGGAATTATAAATTGCCTGGGCCTCCAGTTCCATATCCGCCAACAGGGTCTGGAATATACCGGTTGCCGATTTATTAATCGCATATTCCTGAACCGTTGTCATCACAGGGTTGTTTGAATCATATACCTGCTGGGTTTCCGAATTCATTTGATCACATGGCCCCTTATTATCATTCGGGTCATAGCATAATTTTTCCCCTTTATCGTTTGTTTCTTGAACCTCGGGATTAGCAAACTTTTTTGTATTCTGTCCAGCACCCAACCACGCATCGCGTGTTTCGCCACTTTGGCCCCACAACTGTTCATAATTATCGTCGGTATATTTCTGACTGGTTATCAACAGGTGTTCTTCACAAACCGGTGAATTCTTGACCGTATTCAGGCACAATCCCAAAACAACCA
>JAZLDK010000058.1:0-5739 GCA_045614725.1 Candidatus Enterousia sp. | reverse complement strand
TGATTCAATATTGAATTATGATGTTCGCTGGATTTATTCTGGTGATTATTGAGCGGGAGTCACCCTCTGTTCCATCCCGAACCAGACAGGGAAACCCCGTATCGCCGATGGTACTTTGGCTTAAGCCACGGAAGAGTAGGTCGTCGCCAGAATAAATCCAGTATCGATATAGAAACCGAATTCAACCGCCCATGTGGCGGTTTTTTATTGTGTTTTAGATTCTGGTTGGTATAATCGATGGCAATAATTATAAGGGAACCTGTAATGCTGGATGCAATCGATATATCATGTCATGTTGTAAAAAAATACATTTGTGACGACGGCGAAATCTATATGACCCATAGTGATGAATTTTATGGGGTGACGGTAATCCGGTTTAATTTTCCGGGGTCTCAGTCTCATTATATGCGTGGTCGCATGGATTACATCAGCGCAACGGAATTTTTTGATGTTGCATGTCGGTATGTAAATGGCGAAATCGAATGGGCCGAACCCGTCCGCAAATTCAGTTGCAAGTTTAATCCCAAGCGTTCCCGCGGTTGCACCAATGCGAATTGTCCCCGCGCGTTGGGTGGCGCAACATATCGCGAGTTTTTTGGCCTTGCCTGTCCGTATCGCAAATCGCGTACACGATAATCTGGTTGTTTTTAGTTCCCCAGCCATTGTTTTGCAAATTCGCCTATAACAAAGGTGACGATTGTCACGGTTGTGCATACGGCCAGCATTTCAAATGCGTGTCGCCAGAAATTATGTCCCCTTTGTCGGCATATCGCCCAATTGCATACGAATATAATAACAACCGCCAACACAAGTGCCGATATTACCCCGCACTTGATATTGGATGTTATAAAAAAAGGTGCGATTAATAATCCACTGGTCCCCAGATACGCCAGCCCCGTGACCAATCCCGCCCGCACCGCGCGATTATTCAAATTTGTTTTTTCGGCCAGATAACTGGATGCGGCCATGGACAGTCCGGCCGATATAGCGGAAATAACACTGGTCAGGATAATGATTTCACGCCCCGCCGCGGCAAAGACCATACCAACAATAATGCCGATTTGCGACACCAATGCATCATGCATTCCCAATACAAATGCCGATCCCAGGGACCGTAGTGATTTTAACATACCGGCAATCTTATCACAGTCCCCAGGCAATAAAAACAGGTACAAATCCCTTTGGGCTGATTCTTGGTGGGGTTTTTGCTTGCGCTGGACTGTGAAAATATCCTATCCTGTCGGGCGGAAGGGTTAAAATGGAAGAAAAATTCATAGAAAAATTGATGTCAATGCGTCCCGCGAACCCGCGGACAATTGCACTGGCGGTTGCGGATGATACCGATGCCCTTATGGCGGTGCACATGGCGGCGCGCCTGGGGTTTGCAAATGCAATTTTGTGTGGCGATGCGGGCCGAATTAATGCGGCGGCCACATTGGCGGGGATTGATATTTCAAATTTTGAGATTATTCAGTGCGATGATGATTTGTCGGCGGCGCGTGTGGCGGTTGAATTGGTGCGTACTGGTCGTGCCGATATTTTAATGAAGGGCCTGATTCATACGGCGGATATTTTGCGTGCCGTTTTGAATCGCGAAACAGGCATCCGCGGGGATGGTATTTTATCGCATGTTGCGGTGGTGTATTCACCATCGTTGGACAGAACTCTGTTCATGACGGATATTGCGATGGTTATGTACCCTGATTTGGAAAGCAAGGTCAAACTGATAAACAATGCCGTGGACTTTGCGCGCACGATGGGCGTGTCGATACCGCGGGTTGCGCCCCTGTGTGCGGTTGAAACACTTAACCCCGCTATGCAGGCAACCGTGGATGCGGCGGCGTTGCATGAAATGAATACGCGCGGTCAAATACAGAACTGTGTTGTGTCGGGACCAATTGCGTTTGATGGCGCGGTGTCCAGGGCGGCGGCCACCAAGAAAGGCATGACGGGACCCGTCGCGGGTGATGCGGATATATTGCTTTTCCCTAATATCGAGGCCGGTAATATCACAATCAAGGCTATGGTTCAGTTTGGGGACTGGATATTTGGTGGTGTCGTTGTGGGTGCGCGTGCCCCAATTGTTTTGAATTCCCGTTCGGATTCCAAGTTGTCCAAACTGTATTCAATCTGTTGTGCGTGTAAAAATCCATGATATAATGATTATTAGAAGAAAAGAGGCATGACATGCAGGATGCGTTATTTAATCGTGCAAGTAAAAGTTTTGATAAGTATCTGAAGGACTTTTTGGAAAATGGTATTGAACGTGGGTTGCCGCGTGGTCGATTAACTACAGAAGAATGGGATGAGTTAAATAAAGTGTTGGTCAAATATGGTGTGCGTATGGTGTCATACAAACTTAATGGCGCGCCATATATGAAATTTTCACGACTGTCCAGATCAAAGCCTGTCCCTTCGTATGGGGAAAATTATCTTGGCTTGGGCGAAAAGTTAAAAAAATATACAGGATTAGATTGGGAACACAAGACGGCGCAGAATTCTGGTCTGGGGTATGAGCACTACAGAATAAAAATAGACGGACTTTCAGAAGCTTCTGTTAGACGTATATTAGACATGTTGGATCGTAATGCGATATTTGATGCCAATGCGGTATATACGAACAAGGGACAGTTTTTAATTGTCAAGGCGCCAGATATTGCACTGGATTCTGTATTGGATTATTATACTACGGTCCGTTTTAATGGGGTTCCAGCATATGTTTTTGATAAAGAAGGCTTGTCGCGTGCTGCGGCTGAATCACGTGCCGAACAAATTATGAAAAACGGTGAACATTATGCCGCTGTATTAAACAAACAGGGGCACAGTGGTAGCGATTATATTGTCATTGCGATGCGAAAATCCGATGCACAGCAGATTGGTTGCTCTTATGAAGATGGCGTCCTCTCGTTGCCCCTGGATAATTCTGCAGCCAGACAACGGTTGGCGCAAAATATTGGTAAACCGTTGACATATATTAATGGTGTTCCTGCGATAATAGAATCAAAATCTGATTTTGGTATGTATCATGGTCGTCCAATTGTATTGGTTACAGTTGGTAAAAAGAAAATGCCTTTCTATGTTTCCAGTGGCAGTGCCGGCAAAACGGATGTCCCGACCGGAAAATGGGAGTTCTTTGGAGGTATAACATCAGGCAGCTGGTTCCGCAAAGGTACACTAAAAGAAATATTGGCCCATTACAATTCGCCAGAATTACAACAGGTCGCAGAAGCGCTAGATAAAAATATAGGTGATTTGCGTGATACCACAGATGTTTTAAAAACAATTGGGCGTCAATATCTGGGCGGCAAAGGGAGTGTCGCAAAAATGATGCGTGGTCCAGAAATCAGTCGCGAACGGGTAAATCAATCTGTGTTTAATCCTGATAATGACGGTGTGTTTCCGTTAGATTTGCGTGATATAAAACAATATCTGAAAAATATTCGTGCAGCTCGATCTGTTGCCCAAGAATTTGACGAAGGAAAATCGCGTATAGAGACAAAATTCTTTGCAAAATTATCGTCGCTTTTTAAGGATGATAAAAACGCAAAGAGATAAAGCAACTTGACAACGGACAAAAAATGTCTAATATAAGGCTAAATAATCAAAGGACTTTATTATGACCTATCTTGATATTGCGCCAACAATAAAACAGACATATTGCCCGCGTCAGTATTTTTATATGTCGCCCGAATTCAAGGAAACGGATTTCTTTGTGAAATATTGTGCATCGGTTCCATGTCGTGGCGATACGGGGTGTAATCGTGCGGCCTGTTGGGAAATACTGGATTCGCATGGTCCATATGTTCAGGACGATTATGTGCGCATTGCGCAACGCGCGACATGTCCGCTGGATTTTTTTGGTCGTCTGTCTGAATATGCGCACTTTTGTAATGCTGCGCCTCATGAAATGTTTGCAGTGTTTCAGGCGGATATTGGTGGTACAAACTTTGTAAAGCAACAGTGCAAAAACAGCATCGCATGTGTAATGCGCGCAAGTGAAAGCGCCACCAGACTTAATGAAAAATGTTGGTCGGCATTATTAGATGAATTAAAGGTACATCATAAATAAAAAAATCGGCATTTTTGCCGATTTTTTTCTTGCAATTATGCGGTTCATGCCCCACAATCTTGGGGCATTTTAATTCAAAGGAGAAACCATGAGTGAAAAATGGGTATATACTTTCGGTAATGGCCAGGCCGAAGGTCAGGCAGATATGAAAAATCTGCTGGGTGGCAAAGGTGCAAACTTGGCCGAAATGAACTTGGTTGGGCTGCCGGTTCCTGCTGGTTTTACAGTCACAACTGATGTTTGTGTTTACTACTATGCTAACAATCAAACTTATCCATCTGATTTAATGGACCAGGTACGCGGTGGTATTGCGCATGTTGAAGCAATTATGGGCAAAAAATTCGCAGATTTGGAAAATCCATTGTTGGTATCTGTGCGTTCTGGCGCGCGTGTATCTATGCCAGGTATGATGGACACTGTTTTGAACTTGGGTTTGAATGACGATACAGTAAAAGCATTGGCAAAAATTTCTGGCAACGAACGTTTTGCGTATGATTCTTATCGTCGCTTTATCATGATGTTCAGTGAAGTTGTTATGGGTGCTGATATCGACCTGTTCGAACACACTTTGGAACGCATGAAGGAAGAAAAAGGTTATAAACTGGACACAGAATTAACAGCCGATGATTTGAAAGACTTGGTTGAAAAGTTCAAAGAAATTGGTGTTAAAATTGGCAAAGTATTCCCCCAGGATCCATGGAAGCAGTTGGAAATGGGTATTGGTGCTGTGTTCGGCTCTTGGATGAGCAAAAAGGCCATCACATATCGTAAATTGAATAATATCCCTGCAGATTGGGGTACCGCTGTTAATGTTCAGGCGATGGTATTCGGTAATTCAGGCGAAGATTCAGCAACTGGTGTATGCTTCAGCCGCGACCCAGCAACTGGTGAAAACAAATACTATGGTGAATATCTGATTAACGCCCAGGGTGAAGACGTTGTGGCGGGTATCCGTACACCACAGCCTATGAGCAAGGATGACTCTGGTCGCTTGTCTTTGGAAGAAGCGATGCCAGAAGTTTACAAAGAATTGTGCGATGTTCGTGAAAAACTGGAAAAGCATTACAAAGATATGCAGGATATGGAATTCACAATCGAACATGGCAAATTGTGGATGTTGCAGTGCCGTAACGGTAAGCGTACAGCCGCTGCTGCTGTTCGTATGGCCGTAGAAATGGTTTCCGAAGGCCTGTTGACCAAAGAAGAAGCGATCCTGCGCGTTGGTGCGGACCAGTTGGATCACTTGTTGCACCCAATGTTGGACCCAAAAGCGGACAAAAAGGTTATCGCAACAGGTTTGCCAGCATCCCCAGGTGCGGCCGTAGGTCAGGCTGTATTTAACGCCGAAGACGCAGAAAAATGGGCGGCCGAAGGTAAAAAGGTTATGTTGATTCGTATCGAAACATCCCCAGAAGATATTGCCGGTATGAACGCGGCCCAGGGTGTTATCACCGCACGTGGTGGTATGACATCGCACGCCGCCGTTGTGGCGCGTGGTATGGGAACGCCATGCGTATCGGGATCACCTGATATCAAAATTGATTATGAATCCAAGACTCTGAAAACAACATCCGGCGTTGTTATCTACGAAGGTGATTGGGTGTCTATTGATGGTGCCAAGGGTCAAATTATCGAAGGCAAAATCCCAACGGTTTCCGTTGAATTGACCG
>JAZLDK010000057.1:0-11914 GCA_045614725.1 Candidatus Enterousia sp. | reverse complement strand
TATTGCACTGGCCGCACCTGCAGAAATTCCAGCAGCAGCGCCCGCTACCGCGGCATCAGCACTAGAACCAGGGATGGTCCCAGAACCACCAGTACCACCGCCAGAACCACTGCCAGCATCAGCACTAGAACCAGGGATAGTCCCAGAACCACCAGTACCACCGCCAGAACCACTGCCAGCACCAGCACTACTGCCGGGGCCACCGCGTCGTTCTTCGGCCCTTAAATCTGCCGCCAATTGATTGGTCGCATTTTCCATCATTTCCAGTTCATCTTGCAATCTGATGCCATAATATGCGCATCCCGATATGCAATTGCCGTTTTCGTCGTACACAGAATCCCACGTATCATAATCCATGTCTTCATTCTCAATCCTTTGTGCGAATGGCACATCGGCGTATGTTTTGGGGAATTCCTGAATTGTGATAAGGCTTTTGGCCATGCCAACAACCGGGGACACAATTACACCCCCAAACAAAGCAAGTGATAAAACAGCAAAACTTGATTTCATTATGCACAATATTATAGCACAAAATGACCGAATAAAAAATCTTCTTTTGTTTTATAATTTTATGTTTATAATGCCCGCGAACAGCAAAGGAATAAAATCAATGGCAACCCTGCATTTTCACTATGGCGCAATGAGCAGTTCTAAATCCGCCCTTTTGGTGGTGAACGCGTATAACTATAAGAAAAATGGAATTAATATAGAGGTTATAAAACCCGCCATTGACACGCGTTTTGGCGTGGACCGTGTGAAGTCGCGCCTTGGGATTGAAACGCCGGCACTGGCCGCGCCAACACTTGCGAACTATACACCACAGCCAGAAACCCAGGTGATTTTGGTGGATGAAGTGCAATTCTTTGCCCCGTCGGATGTCGACCGATTGGTGTACTGTGCCGACACACTGGACAAGACCGTAATGTGCTATGGCTTGATTGTGGACAGCAATGAAACCATGTTCCCTGCATCACGCAGACTTATCGAAGTCGGGGCGGAAATGCACCTGCATGAATCCAACTGTCAAATTAATGGGTGTATGGAATTGGCGACACATCATCTGCGCTTTGATGCGGACGGGAAAGTCGTGCGCGCGGGTGAACAGGTGGCCCTTGGGGACAGCAACTATAAATCCGTATGCCGGCAGCATTTTAACCAGCTGTATCACGGAACGAACCAAAAAACGAAATAAAGATAAAAAAATATTATTTTTTCTTGCATTTGGAATAAAATGATATAAAATAACAATCCGTTGCATCCATAGCTTAACTGGATAAAGCATCTGACTACGGATCAGAAGACTGAGGGTTCGAATCCTTCTGGATGCGCCAGAATTAATAGAAAATGTCGCCTTGTGCGGCATTTTTTATTAATCCATGTACACATGGATATTCGAACCCGGCAACAAAAAATCCCCCGTTTGGGGGATTTACAGGGAGTTTTAAACCATTCAAACCTATTAACGGCCGCCCTTGCCCAAGGCAACGCAACCGCCATACTTATACACACAGCCAACCAATGACGAATATGCACAACCATTGCAAATCGATGGCGTAGCCGGATTTACAACCGGAACCAAGGCTGTTTCTGGAACAACAACCAGTTCAGGTTCTTTGTTTTCTTCTTTCTTGTCCAACAGTGATGGCGCGATATAGCCACCCATGCTGTAAAATTCACTTGCAATATACATTTTGTATCCTTTGTTTTTACTGTCGCCAGCAAATATAATACAAATTATTGCTTTGTCAAGTGTTTTTTGCGTTATATCCGCCGGTGCACCATTAGTGCACATTATCGCAACCAAATCATCAGGAAGGTATTCCGCGCCCACTAAATTGTAAAGACCAGTACCCGCTCTGCCCCAGCCAGGTCATTTTCACTGCGCACATATTGCCATCCGGCCTGTTCGAAAATGCACCGCACTGCATTGCCCATACCGATACCGATTTCCAGGTATATGCGCCCCCCAGTCCGAATCCAATTACGCGCGTTTTGTGCAATCTGGCCATATGCCGCAAGGCCATTATTATCCGCATAAAGCGCCATATCGGGGTCATGCATTGCACCCGCATCCACACGCGAATCACCGCGCGCGATATAGGGCGGATTGGACACAATTATATCAAAACGGTTCCGAACACTGCGTGCAACATCAAACCGACCACGGACAATATTGACACGATTGGTCAAGTCGTGCGCACCCACATTATATCGCGCAACACGCGCCGCGCGCCGTGACCGTTCCAGCCCCGTACCCGTTGCGCCCGCAATATTTTTTACCAACGATATAACGATGCACCCCGTGCCCGTCCCCAGGTCCAAGATGCGCGGAACGCACCCCGCCCCACAATCGGCAAGCACCGCCGACACCAGTGTTTCTGTATCCGGCCGCGGGTCCAATGTGTATTTGTTTGTGCGGAACTTTAACCCAAAGAACCATTTTTCGCCGATAATTTTCGCAACCGGCACGCCTCGACGCAACTGGCGCGAAATTTTTTTCACGCGAAACCAAGATAAATTTCTTGTATTTTCAGTAATTATGCGCGCTGCACGAATGCCACCCGCCTGTTGTAAAATTGTGAACGCTTGATTTATTTTCATAAACCCATTATAATCGGTGCTATGAAAAAAGCAAAAGATATTCTGAATACTACTAACCTTACCCGTATGGTAATTGCACTGGCCGTGCTGTTAACTTTGATTGCGATTTTCTTGGTCGCGACCAAGCGCACACCGGTTGGAATGCGTGGCAACACGCCCCAAGAATGCCGCAATGTCGTTATGGTGGCTTCGGGGGATACTTTGTCTGAACTGTTATTGGCCCAGGGTTTAAGTCACAGCGATGTAAACGATATTGCCAAGGCACTAAAGGCAAATGCCGGCATCACAACACTGCGTGCGGATAACGATAAAATCGAATTCCTGCGTGATGACAATGATGCGCCCGTGTCCAAGATTATTGTCGTTCCATCCCCTTGGCGCCAGGTGGAACTAACCTGTACAGACGGGGCGTGGGACTGTAAAACAATTGATGTGGAACGCGATACACGCGCCGTTCATCGTGGTGGTGAAATCCAGGATGGGGACAGTTTCTATCTGGCCGGGCAACGCGCGGGTATACCGGCCGGAATTCTGGTCGAAGTATATGACCTGTTGGCGTTTGAAATGGACTTTGAGCGCGATGTTCGCGCAGGACAGAAGTTCTCGGTTCTGTATGAAGAAAACTTTTCCGATGGCAAAAAGGTTGATAATGGTCGCGTGCTGGCCGTATCGTTCGAAGCCCTGCGCGGAAATGTAAAGATGTATCGATTCAAAAAGTCTGATGGGACCGTTGGATATTATGATGAAAATGGAAACGGCGCGATTAAATCACTGAAACGCACACCGATTAACAATGCAAAAATCACCAGCAAGTTTTCACGCAACAGAAAGCATCCTGTGCTGGGGTACACCCGTGCACACAAGGGCGTGGATTTTCGCGCATCGACCGGAACACCAATACCGGCCGCTGGTGCGGGACGCGTGGTCGCACGCAGTTATAACCGCGGGCATGGAAACTTTGTAAAGATTCGCCATAATGGCTCGTTCGAAACATTGTATGCGCATATGTCTAAATTTGCCAAGGGCGTGACGGTCGGCACAACCGTGCGCCAGGGACAGACAATCGGATATGTCGGTTCAACCGGATATTCAACGGGACCACATTTGCACTATGAAATTATCAAGGATGGCGTGCATGTGAATCCGATGACGGTTAAGTTGCCCGCGATTTCAAACCTGGGCAAGGATGATAAAAAGAAGTTCCTTGAATATCGCAAAACCATTGACGATGGAATCGAACAATTGCAATCGCATCCATCGATGTATATCCAGTTATAAAAAAACCGCCGGTTGGCGGTTTTTTTTATATCACAGTTCTACTATCCGATTTGGGGCAACGCTGCGCACAAAATCCGCATCATGCGAAACCAGTAATATCGCACCACGATATTGCGACAATGCAGATTCAAGCACACCAACACTTTTTATATCAAGATTGTTTGTTGGTTCATCCAATATTAACAGGTCGGGCTGATTAACACCACCCAATACGGCCGCCAATGTTGCGCGCAACAATTCGCCACCGGACAATGTGCCAACCAATTGGCGCGATGTGTCACCGCGAAAACCAAAGTTCGCCGCAATCGCGTGCGCATCATGCGCCAGCATACCGGATACATTCATGATATTTTCCACCACCGAGAAATCGGGATTTAGCAGGGATAAATCCTGATTCAGATACGCAATATTGCCAAAGGTCTTGACCGTTCCCGACGACGGTTGCAATTGCCCACAGATAATTTTTAACAGCGTGCTTTTGCCGCAACCGTTTCGACCGGACAGCAAAACCCGACCACCACCATGCATCACAAAGTTAAATTTTTTAAGAACGGGCCTGTCGCCATATGAAAAGTCTAAATCCTGAATAAAAACCAGGTCTTTGCTGTAAAATGGCTTGGACGGCATTGGTATTTTTATTGTGTCATCACGCATAATGGCCGATAACGATTGTTGAATGTCCAATTGCTGGTTCAATTTCTTTTGGATATTACGACGAAGGCGAGCCTCGGTTTCTTGGCTTTTACCACGCAGTGCGTTTGCCTCTAATCGACTGCGGCGCGCGTTTGTGATTTCTTTTTTCTGTTTGAACTCGTGATGCTGTCGCGTGTTTTGGGCAACGGCAACCGTGCGCGTTAATTCCGCGATGCGCTTTTGCGTGTCTGTGTATTTGGATTCAAGATTCCTGCGCACGGCTTGACGCGTGGCAACATAAAAGTCATAGCCGCCACCATACACGGTCAATTTTCCATTTGATAATTCGTATATCGCATCAACATGGCGCAGCAATTCCCGATCATGTGATACTATTATTGCGCCACCCGGATATCTGGCCAGTCGGTCAAAAAATAACGCACGCGCGGCGCCGTCAAGATTATTTGTTGGTTCATCAAACAAAATAATATCCGCACCCGCATCAAAGGCACGCATTAATTCCGACATCTGATGCTGGCCGCCACTTTTATTGCCGTGCGGTGACAACTGTGGGACATAGGCAATGCGTGCATCTTGGATAACGTGACCAGTTGTTGCCTGCAATTGCCCTGCAATGATTTTCAACAATGTGCTTTTGCCGCAACCGTTATCGCCAACGATTGCGACAACTGAATCATTGTGAAATGTGACAGTCAGCCCCGCGAATAAATCCGCGCAGCCATAATAGGAAAAACTTATATTCTGTAAAGTTATGGATTTCATAGATAAAACCTTTTGCTGTAAACATAAACCGCGCCCGTGCAAACGGGCAATCTTGTGTTATTAATGATGGTGTTTACAGATGACTCATTGGTTTTATCCTTGGGTAATGTATGCCTTTATTGTAGCGCGATGATATAAAATGTCAAGTGGTGGCTTATCTGCTTAAAAACAGACTGCGTTCGGCGGCAACAAATTTGCGCGCATCAGGCAACAGTCTGCGAAAGCGATGCAGATATCGCAACGAATTACGAAGCATTGTAGTTTCAAGGCTGTCCACATTTTCGATATTCAGTTCGATATCCTGTAATGTCTTTAATGTAAAACTGTTTTTGATTGAACGCTTTGGATTTGGGTTGTATTTAATTTCAATCAAGAAATTTGAAATGTGTTCATAGATAAAATTAAATCGGGCGATTTGTTCTTCGATTGGCATGTACGGGAAAACACCCATACCAACCAGTGTGTTTATTTTGCCCATCGGTGCCATATCCTTGACCCCCGTCCAATCAATAAAGTTCGGCGCGCATACACCCATTTTATTGGCGGCCTGGGTATATAAATCCGAAATTATTGGTTCGGTATCAATACAATATGCATCTGATATATGATGTTCGTTTTTCGCAATCAGGGCCATGGGCGACAATCCACACCCCAAATCAACAAATTTAATATCATGGGATGCGGCCTGCTTTTTCGCCAGAAAATTTAGACTTTCTGTAAAACGGATTGCGTACAACAATGACCAAGATGTCATGTCACCGCCGCTTTCAACGCAGCGATTACCAAAATTAGGTGCCAAATCCATACCGCGAATAATTCTTTGCCCCAGATACCCCAACAAATTTCTGTTTTTAGGTTCCACCATAACCGCCATTAACGCCGCATTCCACTGATGAATAAAGTCCAATGTTTGTGTGTCCATATCCGAAACCAATGGCGCAAAACGATCCAGCGCAGGTTCCAAAAAGAAACTGCACGACAAAGGAATATCAATTGGGCCGTTATTACGGTTAACTTTTTTCATGGTTCGGACACTTTAACAAAAAAAGAACCTTTGTCAAATTATCATACATAAAAATAAAACGCCCAAATGGGCGTTTTTATTGTTCGTGTGCGATTGCACCAACAGGACATATGCTGGCACAGGTGCCACATGAAATACACTTAGATGGGTCAATTACACATTTCCCATCCGCCGCCATGGATATCGCCGCAACCGGACAAACACCCATACATGTGTGACAGCCAATACATTTACTTGGGTCTATTTTATAAGCCATTTTTTACTCCACTTTTTTATGATTAATCACGGTTAAATAAACTTAACAGATACTGGAACATTGCAATGAACGATATATACAAATGCAACGCCCCCAGGACCGCCAACTGATCACGCTGTGTATCGTCACCGATTACGGTATATGCACGCTTTAATGTCTGCATATCATATGCGGTAAACAATGCGAATATCAGAACACCTACAAAGCATACAAAGGTTCCAAATCCACCGCCCATAATTGCCGGCCATATAAACGATGCAAGGCCAACAAGTATCAAGCCTATCATTCCCATGAACAAAAAGATGCCCAGGAAAGACAAATCTTTGACGGTCTTGTACCCAAACATTGCCATGCATGCAAACATTGCGGCCGCAACAACAAACGCCATGAATATAGACCCCGGATTTACAGACAGCGCAACCCAAATTAACGGTGTCATCGTTATGCCAATTACCACCGCGTACAGCGCCAAAAGCAATGCCGCCGTTGTCGGATTCATTCTAAATACACGAACCTGGGCCCAGATGGAAACAGCCAATCCACCAAACAACAATATATAATAAAAACCAGACAAACCAGTTGGTGTAAACAACAGCCCCAACAGCGGTGTTGTCAATGTGATAAATGCTGCCACCGCGGTCAAGCCAACCGCACCGAACATCAATCCAAAAATTCTGCGCAGATATGATTCAATACCGCCCGATGGCTTCTTGGCGGCCGCGCCAACCCGTCGCGCCGTGGTATCTTTGATAACAGTTTTTTTAGCAACCATAATTTTTTCTCCTTGGTTATTTATCTGATATATAATACAATCTGGGATGTAATTCAAGACCAAAAGGTTTATAAAAAATGGCAATTCATATCAATCCTGTTTCACCGGTGGCGGTTTCTGTGTTCGGAATGGATATACGGTGGTATGCACTGGCATATATCGCGGCGTTTGTTGTGGGGTATTTTGTGTTCAGGTCGCTGATGTCGCGCCACGACAGCATGGTCAAGATTGACAAGAAACAACTGGACGACCTGTTGACGGCAGTGATACTGGGGGTGGTTATTGGTGGACGCATGGGATATGTGCTGTTTTATAACCTGCCCTTTTTCATTGCGCACCCACTAGAGGTATTTGCCGTGTGGCACGGCGGGATGAGTTTTCATGGCGGTCTGATTGGGGTTATTGCGGCGGTGTTTTTGTTCGGCCGTAAACAGAAAATAAATTCGTGGTCGGTGTTGGATTTGATGGCTGTTGTTGCACCAATCGGATTGTTCTTTGGTCGCATTGCGAACTTTATTAATATGGAGGTTATGGGCCGTCCGACCGATGTGCCGTGGGGCGTTGTATTTGATGGCGACACACCAATCGCCCGCCACCCAAGTCCTTTGTACGAGGCGGCCACCGAAGGATTGCTGTTGTTTTTGATAATGTTGGGGCTGTATCGCTTTACTGGATTGCGCCGATATAGTGGCGCACTGGCGGGCATAATGGGTATGGGCTATGCCGTGATGCGTGTTTTCTGTGAACAGTTTCGCGCCCCCGATGCGCACATTGGATTTTTAACCAGTTGGGGACTGACCATGGGTCAGTTGCTGTCGGCGATAATGTTTTTTGCGGGACTGGCGATTTTTGTATTTGCATTACGCAAAAAATAATGTACAATACGCCCCGTTGACCGAAATAGAAGAAATGGTTTTGGATGGTTGGCAGAGCGGTCGAATGCGGCGGTCTTGAAAACCGTTGAAGGGGCAACCCTTCCGGGGGTTCGAATCCCTCACCATCCGCCAGAAAAATTAAAAGCCCCTTTTGGGGCGTTTTATTTTTATCTGTGGTGGTCGGATGAGAACCCAGGGGTTCGGAGCGTCAATTGGTGAAAACAAGCATTGGCGAAGTTTGAACCTTATGTAGCGAAAGGGGCCCATAGAGCGAAAGCGAATATGGGAATCAGACAATCCCTCACCATCCGCCATCTGCTTTCGCTTGCCCCACAGCAAGGCTTGATTTGAATATTTTCCAAGGAATTCTTACCTGATGATTTTGGGATAAATTTAGGGCACAATATCACCCAGAGGAGAGAGAACCAAAAATGTTAATAAAATCAAAAATATGCTTTACCGCATTGGCGGTTTATGAAATGCTCGCGGTCAGTGCACTGCACTTTCAGCGCGTATGTGACGCAATGTTTACGACTAAATTTTGCGATGGATGGTATCGGTACTTTCTGTTTTGTGTGATTGTGCCGTTGGTTGTGATGCTGGTTCTGATGTGGATACGCGAAATTATTCGCACGCACCGGCGACGCGCATTTATACGCCGCGCACGCAACACTGTTAACAGCATTATGTCCAGTATTCGTGGCAAGATTTCCGAAAATATAGACATGCGTGATATGGAAAAAATTATCACGGCGGCGGTATTGGTCGGAATTAAAAAGTACGCGGACCGCCATCCAAACCTGCGCCATAATATGAACCATATAATGGGCGTTGCAAATGGAGAAATGGATATTGATGTAATGGCCGAAGCGGAACCGACACCGGGCACGCGCGGCAAAGTTCGAAAGACAACTGCGAAACAAAAGAAGTAAAAATCCCCCCAATGGGGGATTTTTTATATTAATTCCATCTTGATTATCTTGTCCGGATTGGTGACATGTCCGTTGTTGCGAATATCGCCACGCTTGATTTTATCAACAACATCCATACCCGATGTGACACGCCCCCACAAAGTATATTTGCCGTCCAAGAAATCAGAATCCGCCAAACAGATAAAGAACTGGCTGTCCGCAGAATTTATATCATGGGCGCGCGCCATACCAACAGTGCCGCGAGAAAAAGTTTCACTTAAAAATTCGGCAGGAATTTTAACGCCGCTGCCACCTGTGCCATTACCCAATGGGCATCCGGCCTGTGCCATAAATCCATCAATCACGCGATGAAAAGTCAAACCGTCATAGAACCCGCTTTTGACCAGTTCGGCTATACGTGCAACATGTTGTGGTGCAATTTCAGGCAATGTTTCAATAACAACTTCGCCCGCAGCAAGTGTCATTTTTATTTTATTAGTCATTTTCATTTCCTTGTTTTATCGGTAATAATGGTTCTGCTGTTTTATCTTTATTGGCGATTTTTGATTGTAACACCGCGGTTGCTGCCTTAAGTTCTTTATCCTTGGCATAGGTCACACCGGTTTCGGGCAATGTAACATTGTCAAGAATCTTTATATTTTTTTTCGCTGGCAATTTAAGACTTTTAACACGGCTAAAATCGACACTATCCAATTTCAAAGTTCCGGTCACACCGCTTAAATCCAAATCAACAGCGGGCGCACGCCAGAAAGAAATGTTTATATTTTCTATCTGTCGTGGCATTTTTATACTTTTTACATCCGTATAAGTTCCGGCGTTTATCGTTAACTCTTTCGTCACGCCACTTAAATCCAAATCCGGCACACCAACCTTGGTACGGAACAAATCAACCTGTTTAATATTGGCGGGCATTTTAATACTTTTGCAATCAAGCAAATCGGTATCTTTGAAATTTATTCTGTTTTTTGCACCGCTTAAATCTATATCCAGTGCCGGCAATATAGACCCAGACAAATCAGCCGTCAAAAAACTTTTCGGAAAGACCATCCCCCTGACTTTTCGCAAATCTATATTCTCTAGTGATACATGTTCTGTTATACCGCTAAGATCCAAAACTGTCGCGGGAAATTCTATACTAAAAAAATTGATTCTTGCCGCGCCTCGGGGCATTTTTATGTTTTTATCATTACTAAAATTGCATCGGGTCACTTGCAAGCTGCCTTTCACGCCACTAAAATCCAATTCTGTACTGGGCCATTTGGAATATGCCAAATCAACACACATAATGTCGCGTGGCATCTTGACACTTTTTGCTTTGCTTAAATCGGCTTTTTCCAGATGCAACTGGTATGTTGCGCCACTAAAATCCAAATCGATTGCTGGGAATTTTGTGTCTGAAACATTAAATGCAGAAAACTGTGTCGGTAATGTCATGTCTGTGACCGCGGTTAAATCCACATCAACAAGATAGATGTTTGTCGCGCCACCTAAATTCAGATTCCCGCGCAGATTTTTTCGGCCACTTAAATCGATTGTTTTTGCGTTTGGCAGATTTATGTTTACCAGATCACCGTTTTCAACGGTAAAGATAACCTGACCATCTGCAACAATATCGCGCCCGCCAAGTGGATTCTTTGTGAGTTGTAATTTTTTGCCTGCCAATTCGTCGTTAATGGATTTGATAAACATATCGCGCATATCAATCGGTACGGTGCTTGGATTTCGTGTTATGTCGCGAACTTTTTTTGTGCGCAAATCAAGCAGCAGCCCATCACCCAGCATTATTTGCGAGTCTTTATTTATTTCGTAAATTACACCATCTTTGGCATAGAAATCTTCGGCGCAATATACATTGTTGCTTTCTGTATCAAACCGAATAATTTGGTTGTTTATTATAGTATAATGGTTAGGCAGGCACACCTGTTGCGCGGAAAAATCCACACCAAAGTGATGCTTAATCGCATCGGACAGGCCCGTAATAATATTATCGGGATTGGAATTCAGCGTGTTATCTGGGCTTGGTACGGTGTGATTGTATCTGTTTTTGATACTAATAAAGCCGCCGGTTTTCAGAACCTGAATAGAAATAACTGATATTCCGTATTTGTCTTCGCGTTCTGGTGCTGGAAAATCCTCGCGGCGGATTTGGTCAACATCTTTGCGTACGGCATTAATAATGTGATATCTTTCAAATCTGTGCGGGTCGCGGAATGTGCAAAGTTCTTCCCCTGGTGCATAATATTTTTGTATCGCATTTTGTTTTTCCAGTGTATCCGCAACATACGCATCATATCCCGCACGACTTAACAATTCTATCGGGTCCATATGTACGGCCTGTTCTGCTATCTGAATATTCTTAAGCGATACCAGATATTGTAAAATAGGTTCGGCATCGCGTCCCGCACACTTTACAATTTTATCGATATCTTTGATATCAAAAATACCGTTATCGTATGCGCGGATTGCTTTGGCAAAACGTTCGCCGTTTTGTTTTTTGATAATATCAAACATAGTCTTTTCTGCCATTGGCCGGTCCTTTCTGTCCCAGACATTATACCATAAAAAAACCGCCATTTGGCGGATTTTTTTATCGCTTATGCTTATACGCCAGAACATATGGCACAAACTTGTCAGCATGCTGATTGCCCAGCCATACGCGCGGAATCAAAATACTGTTGCCCATGCCGGCGGCCATTTTTTCAACCGCTTCGCCGGTCTTGGCATTGATTAAACGTTCCAATTTAACCGAAACCTTGTCCA
>JAZLDK010000056.1:0-1091 GCA_045614725.1 Candidatus Enterousia sp. | reverse complement strand
GTTGCCCCGGCCCTGGTTATTATTCGACTTCATACAGGGCGTTGCAGGCCCAACGTGACGATTTCCAATGGTCGTTGATACGAACCGCATCCGAATCAATGATTTCAATTACCGTAAAAACGATGTCCCCGTACAGGGTGGCGAACATATATTTATGGCCGACCTTTATTTCTTGGCCATTACGGGCAAATGCTTTCATTTCCATTCTGATTTTTAAGCAACGTAAAAACTGATTTTCAAACCCCGGCGCAACTTGCACACACATACATCGTTCATGCAGTCAAATGCGCGGTCTAACAAACGATTCGTCAATTCGATGTCGTTTACCATGCGAACCAAGCCGGAAACGCCTACAAGCGTATTGACCTTTCGACCTTCGTACATCCCGGATACCTTGATTTTGTAATTGTGGTTGATTTCCCGGGTCGTGTAATTCAACGTTGTCATATCCTGTTTCTTTATCGCGGAACCGGCCGCGTCCGTGTGCTTGACATCCAAACACGACGCAAATATATAGCCGTTTTTTTAAGTACCAAAATCCAAAACAAATTTTTTTCGCCCAAAACCCCGATTTTAGCATTTTTTATACCTTCGGGATTAATTTCGGGCAAATTTCGCGTCTAACGCATTTCGGCGGCCTTGGTGGTACAAGTTATCGCCCGCGTTGCCGAAACGCGCCAAATCGCCCCAAAACGCGCCAAACGGCCAAATGCCCTTTTCGGGTGCATGAAAAGAAACCGGGCCGCGTTTCGCAACGTGACCCGGAACCAACCAACATAAATAATCAGAAAGCATTCATTTGACAACAATATGTTCGATGTGAAGAATTTTCGTATGTGGATTTTTCGACAGGCAATCCACCCGCCTGTCTTTTATCTTCCTTGTCTTCCATAAGACCCCAAGGAATCGTTTGTATTTTACGGATTCGGCAATCAACAACGAATCCCGGTTGACCAACGTACCCGTGAAATCCGATTCGGTCAAAACTCCGTCAAAATCGAACCAGGCATCGCCGCAATGAACGGCCACGGCCGGAACCGATACGGAATCCCGTACAATGATTGTATCGCGCGGAATGGCCTGCAACGCGA
>JAZLDK010000055.1:0-20001 GCA_045614725.1 Candidatus Enterousia sp. | reverse complement strand
ACCGGCATACAAGGATTTGCAGTCCTCTGCATAACCACTCTGCCACCAGGCCTTAACTAAGCAGATGCATATTAAGCAAAAAAAAATTGTAATTCAACATAAAAATTGTATAATTTAGAATATTATTATTACGCGAGAGAATGTACATATGAAAAAAATATTGATTTTACCACTGCTGTTGGCGGTTTCGTCGGCCTTTGCTGATATTGACGATTGTTTAACACGCACAACCGTACCCGATGGTGAATTAACCCTGCCACAAATAATAGAACTGGGGCTGTGTCGCAACCCGCAAACAACGGCATCTTTTCTGGCGTACGAATCATCGCGTTTTTCCAAGAATGCAGGATATGCAAATTATTTACCCAGCATAAACGCATCCGCTAATGCGTCCCTGCCGTATCGTAATGAACAGTGGGGCGAATGGTCATACGGCGCATCGGTATCCGCATCTTATTTACTGTTTGATTTTGGTAAACGCCTGTCCGACCAGAATCAGTTAATTGCATCATGGCGCGCGGCCGGTTTTGACTATGATGAAAGTGTCCAGAATTATATATACGGCATAATTGGTTCTTATTATGCATTATTAAATGCCGAAGCGGATGTCAAATCCGCGCAGATGTTGCGTGATGTGGCGCAATCCGCCCGTGATATGGCATCAAAAAAATTCAAGGCCGGTTCCGTTGCCAAGGCTGATGTATTAAAGGCCGACACCACATTGGCCAGTCGTGATTTGGAACTTGAACGTGCCAAGAATAATCGTGAAATAGCCAAGGGTACATTACTTACCAAATTGTCATTCCCCGCGGATCAGGATATAGAAATTGCGGACCTGCCGTCTGAAATAGGCACACCCCAGGAAACAAAAACATTGGATGAATTATTTGCCCAGGCACAAAAGACACGCCCTGATATTTTGCGTGCAACCGCGAACAAAGATTCGGCCTGGCACAGACGAAACAGCACTTTCTTAAAGAATCTGCCATCTATATCTGCATCTGGTTCTTTATCTTGGAATGACACACCGTCCGAAACATTTGGTGCTGGTTCTGATAATGTTAGTGGCAGCATTGGTATCCGCGCATCTATGCCATTGTTTGCCGGTTTTTCAAACATTTATGGCGTACGCAGCGCCCAGGCAAACTATGAACGCGCAATCGAGCAAGAGCGTTTAACCCAGGATAATGCAACCTTGGATATTTTTACCGCCTATCAAAACTATAAAACCGCCCAAACCGTGTTAAAACAGACCGAAACATTGTTGAAATCTGCGACCGAATCCGAACGCGTCACATCCGGTATGTACAAGGTTGGTCGTGCAACAATGTTGGATTGGCAAACTGCCCAGTCTGAATTAATGTCTGCCGAAAAGCAAAACAATGCCGCAAAGTACGATTTGTTCACAAAACGCGCGGCGGTTGCGCTGGCGGTTGGTGAAATCAAAGCTAATATGGAACAGGGGGATATGAATGAGTAAAAAAGTATCAAAAACACCGGTAAATGCCGGCAAAAAAACATCGCGCCTTGGCCGTATTTTTAAGTGGCTTTGGCGTAAAAAATGGTGGGTGCTGTTAATCGCGGCGCTTGGTATCGGTGCCTGGTTTATTTTTGGCGGTTCCGACAAGAAGGATGCTGGTTTTGCTAGTGTCAAGGTTTCGCGTGGTGATCTGCGTCAGGTTGTCACCGCAACCGGTGAAATTCAGCCTGTAAACACCGTCAATGTCGGTTCCCAGGTTTCTGGAACAATCGACAACCTGTATGTTGATTTTAATTCCAAGGTTAAAAAAGGTGATATTTTATTAACCATTGAACCATCTGTATTACAGGCCACTGTTGACGAGTCCAAGGCTTCGCTGGACAGTGCTATTTCCCAGCGCAACTTTGCCAAAAGCGAATATGAACGCAACAAAATGCTGTACAACGATGATATTATTGCGCGTGCAGAACTGGAACAATCACAAACGGCATACGAACAGGCCGAACAATCCGTGAACCGTATGCAGTCGCAATATGAACGCGCGGTGACTAATCTTGGATATGCAACGATTGTATCGCCGGTTGATGGGACTGTAATTTCGCGCAAGGTTGATGTTGGTCAAACAGTTGCGGCATCGTTTCAAACCCCTGACTTGTTTGAAATTGCCCAGGATTTAACAAAAATGCAAATTGAAACATCTGTATCCGAAGCGGACATTGGTGTTGTCCAAGAAGGCCAACATGTCACCTTTACGGTTGATGCATATCCAACTGAAACCTTTGAAGGTATCGTCCGTCAAATAAGACTATCCCCAACAACAACATCCAATGTGGTTGTTTACACGGTTGTAATTAATGTTGATAATTCTAATTTGCGCCTGATGCCGGGAATGACCGCATTTGTGACGATTATTATATCTGAAAAAGAAAATGTATGGAAGGCCGCTAATTCCGCATTCTTGGTGCGCAGTTTTAACGACATTATGCCCGATACAAATGGTGCCACGCCAAAAACACACATGATAATAGAACGCAACGGTGAAATGATGCTGATTCCTTATACCAAGGGCCTGTCCACGGCAACCGAAACAGAAATTATTTCCGATGAACTTCAGGTCGGTGATAAAATCATAACTGGCCGTATGGGCACGCCATCACAAAACGGTGGCGCAAGAATGAACCCGATGCGTGGTCCCAGAATGTAAATAAAAATCCCCAAATGGGGATTTTTATTTAGTGTTTATGCTTAACCGCCGCTCCTATGAACGCGTTAAACATTGGGTGACCTGTATATGGACTGGATTGAAATTCCGGATGGAATTGTCCGGCGACAAAGAACGGATGGTCGGCCAGTTCCACCATCTCGGGCAATTTGCCGTCTGGACTGCGGCCGGATATAATCATGCCGGCATCGGCGAATTTTTGTTCCAGCGATATATCCATTTCATATCTGTGTCTGTGTCTTTCGCTGATTGTGTCACTGCCATATATCTTATGTGCAACGGTATTTGGACTGATTACACACGGGTATGCACCCAACCGCAGTGTTCCACCCATATTTTCAGAATCATGGTCGGACATAATATCAATTACCGGTGTACACTTTTTATTAAATTCGGTTGAATCTGCATCGGATATCCCCAGTACATTTCGCGCAAATTCAATTACCGCGACCTGCATACCAAGGCATATTCCCATATATGGAACTTTATTTTCGCGTGCGTATTTTGCGGCGGCAATTTTACCATCAACCCCGCGCGCGCCGAACCCGCCCGGTACCAGTATGCCATCAACATTTGCGCATTCATTCGTATCAAAGTTTTCGGCATTTATCTTTTTAATTTTAACATGAACATTGTTTTGAATACCGGCATGGAATAATGCCTCGTTAAGTGATTTATATGCGTCCGGCACATCAAAGTATTTACCAACGACCCCGATTGTGACACTTGGTATATCATCGCCCAGATATTTTTCAATTCTTTCAAAGCGCGACATATCGCCCCGCGCATTTGGCAATCCAAAATGGTCTGCGATAATATCAAACACATGCTGCGCTTCGTATGCCAGCGGTATTTTATATATATTGTCAACATCAATTCCGCTGATTACGCTTTTTGCAGGCAAATTACAGAACATACCAATCTTGTTTCTTTCATCTGCGGTCAGCATGCGCGGTGTACGCACAATCAGCATATCCGCCTGAATACCGTTTTCCAGCAATTGTCGCACGGACATCTGGGTTGGCTTGGTTTTTAATTCACCCGATTTTTCCAGATATGGTGCCAATGTCAGGTGTACAAACATAACATTTCTGCGTCCCACATCATTTGCAAATTGTCGTATAGATTCCAGGAATATTTTACCTTCGATATCCCCAACGGTGCCGCCTATTTCGCATACAACAAAGTCTGTATTGGATGGTGCGGACACATATTCCTTAATTTTATTCGTCACATGTGGAATCATCTGAACCGTTCCACCCAGATAATCGCCCCTTCGTTCCGCATTTAACACATCCCAATAGATTCGCCCACCGGACACGGAATCCGTGCGTGAAAGTTTTGCCCCCAAGAACCTTTCATAATACCCCAGGTCCAAGTCCGTTTCATACCCATCATTTGTCACATAAACTTCGCCATGCTGAAACGGTGACATGGTTCCAGGGTCTATATTCAGATATGGGTCAAATTTTCGCGCATGAACCGTATATCCACGGGATTGAAGAAGGGCGCCACACCCTGCCGCTGCGACGCCCTTACCTAAACTTGAAACTACACCACCAGTTATAAATATATACTTTGCCATAAGTGCCCCCTTATGGGCTTTTATCATACGAAATTTTTGGTTGCGACGCAATGAAATAAATTCCTATACTCTTGTTATGCATAAGTTATTGGAAAATCAGTATAAAAACATGTTTTTATATGTGCCATTTTTGTTGTCTTTTGGCGCAGGTGCATATTTTGCATCCCCTTTTGAACCAAGTTTTATATGTGTGCTATTCTTGGCATCTATTATAACTTTATTATTATTTTACTTACGCAGGACTGTATTGTTGCGTGGTATTTTGATAATTTTATTTGGTTTTTGTTATGCTTGTATCTTTGCCCACGTGTTAAATACACCGGTTTTGCCACATACCCAGAATGAACGGTCCATAACCGGTATTGTTCGCTCGGTCGATTATGCATATGACAAGGTTCGCCTTAATATCAAAACGAATCTGGACGACCAAGACATGAATATTCGCGTATCTGTGATGGATGATGTTGTTGTGCCAAACGCTGGCGATGAAATAAATGCAACCGTCACTTTATTTCGGCCATCCGCATCCTATGCGCCCGAAACATTCGACTATGCGCGTTGGGCATACTTTAATAAATTATCCGCCACGGGTTATATGACACAATGCAAGGTTGTTGATAAATCGGACTTTAACCTGGTAAACGATGCGCGCACATATATTCATAACAGGTCAAATTCATTTTTGGTTGATTCTTTGGTGTTGGGCTATAAAAAGGCGGTGTCGGAAACGGATTCTAAAATCTGGACATCAACCGGTATCGGCCATGTTTGGTCAATCAGTGGATTCCACATGACATTGGTTGGTGGATGGCTGTTTGCATTGTTTTATTTTCTGTTTCGTCGAATTCCATATATAACGCGTCGCATCCCAGCCAAGATTCCGGCAATGTGTTTTGCATGGATTGGTCTTTTGATATATCTGTTTTTATCGGGTACAGATACCGCAACCGTTCGCGCGTTTTTAATGACCACGCTGATATTTGCGGCATTTATATTCGGACGAAGTGCAATTTCTATGCGTAATGTTGCGCTGGCCTATTGCGCGATATTTTTTATCAATCCACACAGTGTAATGCATGCCGGATTTCAGTTATCCTTTGCCGCTGTTTTCGCAATAGTATGGTTGTTTTGTGATTATAATCCCCGCATGCCAACAAACAAAATATTCAAGGCAATTTATATAGCGTTTCTTACCACTGTTGTGGCCACGATTTTTACCGCGCCATTTATTGCGGCACATTTTGGCGCGATTCCGGTATATACCTTGCTGGGTAATTTATTACTGTTGCCCGTATTTTCATTTGCGATAATGCCACTTGTTATGGTCGGGTGTATATGCGCAATGTTTGGATTTACTGGTCTGTTGGATATTGCGGATATGATATATCAAAATCTTATACATGTCGCCACATGGATTTCTGAATTACCGTTTTCAACGATAACGGTTCGGCATGTTTCGAACCTTGCTATATTATTATTTGTCATATCCGAAATGTGCCTGATATTAATAAGACCCATTAAAACCCGAATAAATGTTGTGGGATTCGTCTTGTTTTATGTGCTGGGTATAATAACGGTGATTTACAGCCCAAAGCCCATATTTTATGCAACCAGCGATCATGAACTGGTTGGTTTTGTTGGCGACGATGGTCTGCTTGGGTTTAACAAGTCGCGCGCATCACATCATTATTTCGCATTTGATACATGGAAGGCACTAAATGGTCAAGAACTTGGAACCAAGAACAAACGAATTAAACCAACCAATGGCGTTTGGCGCTTTGAATCAGGTAAATTTAATTTGGTCTATGTTCAAAAATTCACTGCCATTCAAAAGAACATATTAAACTTTTGTGTCGATGATACGATTGATTATATCGTATCTTATTCCGACATAGATTCCGTTAAATGTAAAAATAAAATATTAAAGAACGGATTTGTTATTTATCCGTCTGGGCGTATTAAATACACGCCTTCTAATCGGCCGTGGAATCATAGTCGGCACGAATAAAATACAGTCCCGACGCGGGTGCGGTTGGACCGGCCGCTGAACGGTCGCGTGCTGCGAAAATTTCATCTATATCATATGGCTTGCCATGTCCGATTTCAATCAATGTTCCAACAATATTGCGAACCATATGATGCAGGAACGACCGCGCCGAAAATTCAAATATAATCTTGTCGCCGTTTTGTGTGATTTCAATTTTATCCAGTGTTTTTATTGGGCTTTTTGCCTGACATTCCGATGCCCTAAAACTGGTAAAGTCATGATTGCCAATTAATTTTTTTGCCGCGCGCTTCATCGCGTTTATATCCAGTTTTCGTGGTACCCAATAAACACGATTTTTATCCAAAACTGGTGCCGCCCCACGATTAAGAACGATATATTTATAGTGTCGCGCCACACAGTTAAATCGCGCATTAAAATCATCTGATACGATATCGCAACTTAAAACAGACACGGGTTTATTTACCAGATAAAAATTCAACGCCCGCATAACGGTTTCGCTACTGTGCGTGCCATCGATATCAAAGTGTGCAACCATCGAAACGGCGTGTACGCCGGCATCCGTACGGCCCGCACCAACAACATCTGGGCGCACGCCACAGAACTGTTCAATCGCATCTTTGACCAAGGATTGTACGGATGGACCTTGGCGGTTTTCCTGCCAACCTATTAAGTTTGTGCCGTCATATTCAAGATTTACGCGATATCGTGTCATTTTTGATTATTGTTTTGATTTTGTTTAATTTTTTCTTGTATCAGTTTTGTTTTGTAAAAGCATCTTTTACATGATTTTTCGCGCCGCTTTTTTGCTTCTGGTATATATCGTGCTTTGTGTACTATATTACAGCTTTCACATTGTCCGCCCAGATGACAGTGAATACATTTACATTCCCAGTTCCACCGACCGCGAAATATAAATTGTTTTGAAAACTTACAAAACACCATCTTTGGCGTTGTTTGTTCTTGGGTAAAAGATTTTTGTTTTTTATCTATCATATTTTACCTTTTCTTTATCCCGCGCAAGCATGCATTACATACTGCTGTTTGATAGACATAGTTTTGTTGATAATTCCAAACCGCACACTCTTCTTTGACACATTCTGGTCGTTTACAGTTATAACAAGGACACGCATAGTTTGGTCGTGCAAATAATGGGTTTATAATAACATTCATATATTTGCATTTGACAAACATTTATTCACCCCATTTTATTGGTGCCCCGCGCAGGCCATTTATAAAACTTTTCCAATCCATTGGCTTTTTACCAGCCGGCTGGATACGCACAATTTCAAGGCCTTTGTCACCAAACCGTGTTTCCAAGATTTTAACATCCATCCCATTAACCTTGGTGCGCCCTGCCCCAATTGCACGGATTTGATTATGGATTTGAAGCGGTTCCTTTGTCCAATCGATTATTTCGTCGTCACCGATAAATTTTCGTGTAAAAGTTGGTTCGCCAACCTGTGGCGCTGCAGGGTATTCCGCCGGATTGGCCAGATATTGAATCAGCATTTCCGAACCGATTTTTGACACTTTATTTTCGATTATCTCGTTTGTGTCATTTATATCGATATCAAATTCACGGCGCATATGTACATCACCGGCATCCATTTCCGCCGTCACATCCATCAGGCACACCGCCGATTTATCATCACCATTATATATTGCGGTACGAATTGGTGACGGTCCACGATATTTTGGCAAATCACTTGGGTGAATGTTAATGCACGGCGCACTGCCCAGCACATTATCACGCAATATCACGCCATATGACACCACAACAATCATATCCGGCTTCATGTCATATTCTTTGATATTTGTATACACCGGCAGATTATTTTTATCCGCCCATTCATGCACGGGTGACGGTGTTAAAATCTGTTTCCGTCCGGTGGGTTTTGGTGCGCGTGTAAACACGGCCAATATTTCATGTCCCGCATTTTTTATTGCTTCAAACATAGGAACAACAAAATTATTTGTTCCCATTAAAACCAATTTCATTGTTTTTTTCTCCGCACTTTGCGCATAAGCATTTCTCGTCTGACCGGTGATAAATAATCAATAAACAATTTCCCGTCCAGGTGATCTGTTTCATGTTGAACGATTCTGGCGGGCAGTCCTGTCATCTGGGCCATTTGTGCCACGCCATTTTCATCGGTCCATTCAACCACGACTTCATCGGGTCGTGAAACATTTGCATATACCGGCAATCCGTCCGCCCCCAGTACCGACAGGCATCCTTCTTCCATTGTGCATACGGTTGCGCTTTTGGATATAATTTTTGGATTAATCATTTTGTAAATAGTTTCAGATTCTGGATCCATCATCACCAGAAAGCGCGATAAAATACCCACCTGGGGCGCGGCAAGGCCCACCCCATTTTGGCCACGCATCATATCAACCATTTCATCCATGGTCTTTAATATATCCGGTGTGATTTTGGAAACAACCTCGCAATTAGTGCGCAGAACCAAATCACCACAAAGTTTCATTTGCAACATGTGTATATCCTCTACTATAATAATCATACCAAAGGATTAGAAAATGACAACTTATATTTTTGTATTATTGTTTATTATAATTATTTTGCTGTTGGCGGTTTTGATGCGTCGTCCGACGGTTGATATATCCGCACTGCGTGAAGACAACGCCCGCTTGCGCGAGAGATTGGCCGAGCGTCTTGGCGCCCTAAGTCAAAACGCCATTGAATTAAAGAATATCAGTGGCGATATCGCAAACTTCAAAAACATTCTTATGGGCAATAAACAGGCCCGTGGTACCTTTGGCGAAAGACAATTGGAAGATTTGGTTCGTGACATAATGCCACCGGAAAGTTATGCGTTTCAATCGGTATTGGAAACGGGTGTGCGACCCGATTGTATTATTCGACTGCCCTATCCGCCCGGAGATATGATTATCGACAGTAAATTCCCACTGGAAAGTTATAATCGTATGATGGCGGATTTCGATGACGGCATGTCACGCAAACAGTTTGAATTGGATGTACGCAAACACATAGATGCCATTGCCGAAAAATATATTATTGCGGGTCTGACGGCGGAATCGGCGATGATGTTTATTGCTTCTGAATCGATATTTGAAACGCTGCACTGCGAATTCCCCGCAACCATAGAATATGCGGCCCGTAAAAAAGTATTTATTGTTTCACCATCTACATTATGGGCAACATTGAATACAGTGCGCGCGGTATTGTCGGATATCAAGATTAAACGCGTTGCTGCAAAAATTAAAAAAGAATTGGAAATGCTGTTGACCGATTTGTCGCGCTTGTCCGACCGCGCCGCCAAGGTCAGCCAGCATTTTGCATTGGCACAAACCGATATCGAACAGTTGCAAACTTCTGTGTCCAAAATTGCACCGCGTGCCGAAAAAATACGCGATATGAATTTTGGGGAAGAATAAAAAAAAACCGCCATTTGGCGGTTCTTTTACAACTGTGCGCGAACTTCTTCGACCTCATAACATTCAACGCGGTCGCCTTCTTTCAAATCATTGTATTTATCAAAAGACATACCGAATTCAACACCACCAGATACTTCTTTAACTTCGTTCTTTTCGCGGCGCAACTGGCCAATCTTGCCGTCATAGATAACGACATTATTGCGCAGCAGTCGCACAAACGCATCTTTCTTGACCACGCCTTCGGTCATACGACAGCCGGCCACGCGGATACCCTTGCCAACGGTAAACAGTGCGATTACATCGGCGTATCCAATAAATGTTTCGCGTTTTTCAGGTGCCAATTTACCGGACAGGATTTCTTTGATTTCATCTGTGATACGATAAACAACACTGTGATATCTGATATCAACGCTGTTGCTGCGTGCCATATCACGAACAACCGCATCTGCACGAACATTAAATGCGATGACAACTGCGCCGGATGCGGTCGCCAAACGAATATCACCTTCGGTAATTTGGCCTACACCCGCCGAAAGAACTTCAACACCAACCTTGTCTGTCTGGATTTCTTTAACCATATCAACGATTGCTTCGACAGAACCCTGAACATCGGCGCGCAGAATAATCGGCAATATCAATTTCTTGTTATCGTCACGCTTTGCAAACAATTCTTCCAAGGACGAGCGTTTAACCGCATTCGCCTTGTCTTTTGCCGCCTGTGCACGATAGTTTGCAACTTCGCGTGTCTGTGCCTCGGTTTCCATAACGCGCAGTTCATCACCCGCCGCCGGGACACTGTTCAATCCCAATACAACCGCTGGCTGTCCTGGGCGCACAGATTTTACGCGTTCGCCGGCCGAATTAATCAACCCACGAACACGACCAAATGTTTCACCAACCACGAACACATCGCCGATTTTCAATGTTCCTTGGCGCATAAGAATTGTTGCAACCGCCCCCAGTCCTTTTTCCATTTTTGCTTCGACCACATATGAAACAGCTGGCATATCGGCATCTGCTTTTAATTCCATCATTTCCGCCTGCAACAAAATCGCTTCTTCCAGTTTATCTAAACCGATTTTCTTGGTTGCGGAAATTTCAACACATTGAACATCGCCACCCATTTCTTCGACCTGAACTTCCTGTTGCAGCAAATCCGTCTTTACACGCAACGCATTTGCTTCTGGCAAATCGATTTTATTAATAGCCACGATAAAAGGAACCTTGGCTGCGCGAATATGATTAATTGCTTCGATTGTCTGGGGCATAATAGAATCATTTGCCGCCACCACCAAAACAACAATATCTGCCATCTGGGCACCGCGTGCACGCATTGCTGTAAATGTTTCATGTCCCGGTGTATCAAGGAAAGTAATCATTGCGCCGGATTTTGTTTTAACCTCGTACGAAGAAACATGCTGGGTAATACCACCCGCTTCGCCCGCGGCAACATTTGCATTGCGGAACGCATCCAACAGCGAAGTTTTACCATGGTCAACATGTCCCACAACCGTCACAACCGGCGCGCGTGGTGTCAAGTTTTCTGGGTTTGGTTCGCGTTCCAGAATATCCGCATATGGTTTAACCTCTACGCGTTTTACGGTTGCGCCAAATTCGCCTGCAATTAATTCTGCCGTATCGGCATCGATGGACTGGTTCACAGAAACCATCATCCCCATTTCCATCAGTTTTTTGATAACATTGCCGGATTTTTCCGCCATTGCGGCCGCCAAATCTTTGACCGTAATTGTTTCGCCCAGGTTAACAACGCGTTCAACCTTTTGTGGTGCCGAGAACACCGCCCGTGCCTTTTCGCGAAAGCGTTTCAGTGATGCTTCGCTGCGACGGCGATTTGCGCCACGAATTCCGATTTCATCATCGTCGCCATCATTACCCATAACAATATCGTTAAGGTGAATTTTTCCGGACTTTTTGAAATCTTTTTTTGAATTAAAGCGTGAACCACGTGTGTCATCGTCGTTATCCGCACCACGATTTTTGCGACCGGATTGTGCAACAGCATTATTAGTAAACACTTTTGGTTGTTGTGTTTTTTGTGGTTTTACAGGCTCTTCTTCGGTCGGTTCATTATTGGCAACATTGTTATTTTCGCGTGCGGCCAACTGTGACTTGACCTGTTCGTATTCACGATTTTCGCGTTCAATTTCTGCTTCGCGTGCGGCGCGTGCGGCTTCTTCTTCGGCTTCGCGCTGTTTGCGTTCTTCTTCGCGTGCCTTGGCCGCGGCCAGCACTGCGCGCAATTTTTCATCCGCCGCATTTCGTGGTGTTGCGGGTTGTGTTGGTTCGTCGCGCAGTTCTTTATTGCCGGGTGCAACAACACGACGACGGCGTTCTACGAACACCGCGTCGCCCTTTTTGCTGCGTACCGCATCAGTTGTCACAGATTTTCCAAGTGTCAATGTTGCCATTATATATTCGCTCCGTCGCTAGTTATTCATTGTCCTGTTTGATATCGTAAGCCACTTCGCGTGCTTTCATAATAACGCGTCCTGCCAAACGATTAGACATTGTGTCTTCGCCCAGAATTTCAACCAATTCATCTGTGGACAGGTCGGCCAAATCTTCCAATGATTTGATGCCCGCCGCACCCAGTTTCATGATTGTTGGGCGTTTAATAAAGTCAAATTTCAACAGGTCATCCGACATACCCAATTTATGACCATTGTCGAAATAGTCCTGTTCAATTTTATTCAGATAGTCATTTGCGCGTTTTTGCAATTCTGCCGCCAATTCAGGATTAAATCCTTCAATGCTTTCCAGTTCTGCAATATCAACGAACGCGATTTCTTCGATTGTACGGAAACCTTCTGTAATCAGCAGGTGCGCAATCATTTCATCAACATCCAGTCCGCCAATAAACAATTCTGTCTTTTCTTTGAATTCTTTTGCACGGCGTTCTTGTTCTTCGGCTTCGTTCATAACATCGATATTCCAACCGGTCAACTGTGATGCCAGGCGAACATTTTGACCGCGACGACCGATTGCCAGTGATTGCTGATCTTCGGTCACAACGATTGCCGCGCTGCGTGTATCTTCGTCAACGATGATTTTTGCAACTTTTGCAGGCTGCATTGCATTAACGATGAATACGGCTGGGTCTTCCGAGTACAGAATAACATCGATTTTTTCGCCATGACATTCGTTAATAACCGGCTGAATACGTGTACCCTTAATACCAACTGTCATACCGACTGCATCAATAGATGGGTCCTGTGTTTCCACGGCAATTTTCGCATGTGACCCCGGTGCGCGTGCCACGGATTTAATTTTGATAACGCCTTCATAGATTTCAGGTACTTCTTGAACGAACAACTTTTCCATAAACAAAGGATGTGTACGGGTCAAGAAAATCTGGGGACCTGTATTAGAACGCGCAACATCCATAATCAACGCGCGAACACGGTCACCCACAGCCAAGCGTTCACCTGGGATTAATTCTGTACCTTTGATATAGCCTTCGGCTTTGCCGTTAATATCAACAAAAACATTACCGAATTCAATGCGTTTAACCACACCGCTGACGATATCGCCAATTTCGTCTTTGAATTCTTCATACTGACGACCTTTTTCAGCATCGCGTACGCGTGCGGTCATAATCTGTTTTGCTGTCTGGAAAGCCATACGACCAAATTCAGGTTCTGGCAGCGCATCTTCGACCACATCACCCACAACTGGATTTTTTGCATATTTTTTAGCCTGTTCAACGGTCAGCATAGTATTTGGGTCATATTCTTCACCCGCCGCTTCTGGTGATTCAATAACATCAAACAAGCGTTTTACATAGATGGCCCCATTTTTGCGATCGATATTGGCGATAATATTAAATTCTTCACCATATTTATGCTTAGCAATTTTGGCGATTGCCGCTTCCAAAGATTCAATAACGATTTCGCGGTCGATTTGCTTTTCCTGTGCCAGCGAATCAATCGCCAACAGCAAATCCTGACGAGGCATAGAAACAAAAGACATTTATATTCTCCTTGCTTGTTTATTACATGTCTTATTGAAAGAGCGGGGTTTTTCCAACCCCGCCCTTAAAATTTTATTTAAGAACAAGCATATTATAGCCCCTAAAACCCAAAACGCAAGAAAAATATTAAATATTTGACGGTTTGTGTTTTGGGCTTTATACTTGAACATTATGAAGATAATCAGTCGATATTTTTTACGACAATTGGTTGCGATTTTTATCATGCTGTTGCTGGTTTTGACCGGTTTGGCATGGATGATGCAAATCATGTCGATGATGAAGTTTTTATTAAAGTACGGAATCAATCTGGGTGATTTCCTTGGGCTGACTGCATTGATGATACCATTTATCATGTCAATTATCATACCGTTTGTCACCTTTATTGCGGTAATCTTTGTGTACAACAAACTGATTGGCGATAACGAGGTCACGGTTATGGCGGCATCCGGCCTGTCCCCGCGCCAGATTGCGCGCCCTGCATTAATTTTGGCATCGGTTTTAACGGTGCTGAATCTGGTGTTAAATATTTGGGCGGTACCTTTGTCCCAGGCTAAATTCTATGACACGCAATGGAATTTGAAATACGGTATGGCCCACATGAAATTGCAAGAGGCATCCTTTACCGACATTGCCGAAGGTTTGGTTGTGTATGTGGACAAGGTTTCCGGCCATGACCTGAATCAGGTTATGTTATCCGATATGCGTGATGAAAAATCCCCAAGCATGATATTCGCAGAAAAGGGCAAACTGGTTTCAACCGCTCGTGGTTTGTCATTGGTTATGAGTAATGGCTCGCTTCAGGCGTCGGGTAATCATATGATAACCGGAACATTCGAAACCTTTGATATGGACCTTAATGTAGAAGAAAAAGAAGGCGGTACATCTTTCAAGGTTCGTCGTGTTCCAACCGGCGAATTATTGCGTGTGGCCTTTGATGCCAAGACAAAAAAACAGCACAAGATGATTTTATCAGAATTGTGCAGTCGTTTCTTGTCCCCGCTGATGAATCTGATTTTAACGATATTGTGTGCAACAATTTTATTACGCTCGTCGCTTTTGCGCCGTCGTGCCAGTTTTGCACCAATGGTTGCGGTTGCATCAATGGCGGCGGTTATGGCGATATATATGTCGGCATCTAATATAATCGGCAGCATGACTGAATTTGGAATCTTGTCATTGGGGCTGGGGTTGTTATTTGTAATAATTTGGTTTATATTGTCCAAGAAATGAAAAAATTGGGTTTGATTTTGGTTTTATGTTTTGCGCCATATGTCACATATGGCGTTGCGATTAATACCCAGGAACCAAAAACAATCACTGCGGATAAAATCGAATATGACTTAAAGTCTGAAACAATCAAAACAACCGGAAATACCGAAATAGTTAATCAGTCTGGCCAGCGTATGACATTAACAGATTCATACCTAAGCAAAGATGGCGAAAGTCTTTCGGGTGACGATATTCGCATGTGGTTGGGCAATCATGTGTATGTGGAAACGCAAAATATTACCCGTGATGGTGATATAACCACCGCGTACAAGGCGTTGTTTACCGCGTGCGATGGTTGTGACAGTCTTGGTAATGCTTGGGAAATCTGGGCGTATAAAATCGTTCATGATATGGACAGCCGGATGCTGAAATTTTACAGTCCTGTTATGAAGGCATACAGCGTTCCTGTATTTTGGGTGCCTTTCTTTGAAATGCCGGACCCAGGGGTTAAGCATAAAACTGGATTTTTAATGCCGGACTTTAATTCGACCAATAAAATGGGAACCCAGATAAACATACCATTTTATATTGCACTATCTGATACCCATGATTTGACCCTGACGGCATCATATTTGACCCAGGAAAATCCATTGTTCCAGGCTGAACACCGTCTTAATATCGACCATGGCGAATTCAGAACCCAGGGTTCGTTCACCCGCAACAAACTTGGTGAAAATCGTTGGCATATTTTTAATGACGATGTCATAGAACTTGGTGAATATGCTCGCGCGACAATATTCCTTGAAAGAACATCGGATAAAACCTATCTGCAAAAATATGGTTTTTATAGTGACCAGCCTTACCTTGATTCCGGTGCCAAACTTGAATTATTTGGCCAAAGCAGTTATATAGTCGCGGACACACACATGTTTCAGGAATTGCGTGAAAGTTATGGCAATCATTCGCGTGCCGATGGCGATATTTTACCGAACATCCGTGCGGTTCATCAAACGGCACCATTATTTGGCGAAACCTATGCAACATTTGGCGCGGATATATTGGGAATTTCTGGCCAAGATTCTTCTTCCCAGCGTATGATTGGTGATGCGCGACTTACCACACCTTGGACATTGTGGGGTGGCAATCGCTTGACGGCCAGTATTTCTGCCCGATATGATATTTATCATTTTGATAACACGGAATTGGTTGGCAACGAAATATATTCTGGATTCAAGAACAGATTTTTACCCAGTGGATATATCGAATGGGGACTGCCAATGTTCCGGCCTACAAATGGTTGGACCCAGACAATTGAACCGCGTGCCAGATTGACAATCATGCGCCACACCGACAGTGACTATTTTGCACTTAATAATGATTCAGACGGTGCATTTTTAACCGACACAACACTGTTTTCCAACAATCGTTTTTCAGGCCTTGATTTATGGGAAAATGGCACATTCGCCGACTATGGTGTGCGCTGGGCCGCATTTAATGACACCGGAAAAACGGTCGAGGTTTTCCTTGGACAAACCTATGATTTCAAGGACCGCGCAAACATAGATCCGGCCAGTGGATTTCACAACGGCGCATCTGATTATGTCGGGCGCATTGGATATAACAATTCAAGTTGGTTAAACATCGCCACGCGTTTCAGACTGGGCCAGGAAAGCCTTGAATTGCGTCATATGGAAACAACCGCAAATATTGGTCGTGCTGGCACATTCTTGAACATTGGTCACATATGGTCCCAACAGTTTTTTGATGACGGTGTTATGGACCGTGATATTAACGAGGTTATCATTGGTGCGGGCCTTCGCCTTAGCGACCGTTGGTCAACCCGTTGGAACGCTGTATATAATATGGAATATGGTGAATTTCAGCGTCATACTGGTGGTCTGTTCTATAATCATCCATGTTATTATGTATCTGTGGAATATCGTCGTGATAATGCAATTCGTGCGGACTATGTTGGTAATACAACATTCCAATTCAGATTTGGTATGGCAATCGAAGGTCAACAATATTAATTAATCCCAAGGAAAGAGAGATGATAAAAAAATTATTCGCCTTTTTATTTTGTGTTGCAACCTGCCCCTTGTACGCGGCCAGTGTTGTTGCCAATGTTAACGGTACCCCTATTACAGACACGGATATCACCGCCCGCACCACATTGATGGCGCGTCAGGGTAAAACTTCGACCGACAATCGCCGTGTCGCATTACAGAACATAATCGACGACAATGTCAAATTAACATATGCCGCAAATTTTAATGCCGTCCCAGAAGACGACACGGTTGAAAAAGAATTAAAGAAAATGAAACTTGGCGATTTAAGCGCCGCAGAACGCGACATGGCGCGCAGCGCAATGCGTGCAGAAATTGCGTGGCAAATTATTATCGGGCGTACAATCCTGCCAACCATAGAAGTTTCCAAAGAAGACATCGCCGCCGAACGCGCCGCATTGGCGGGTGAACATGGCCTGCCGTTGGAAATGACGATAATTCGTCTGACCGATATTCCGGCGGATGTCGCATCTAAATTAACCAAACCGAAAAGTTGTGATGATGCCATGGAAATGGCGCGTAATCTTGGCGGCGTGCCACAAAAGTTTTCCGCAATGCAGTATGAATTATCGGCCGATATTCGTGCGCGTGTCGCATCTTTGCCGAAATTAACATGGGGGCCGCTCGTGGATGATTCTGTGCTGTTGGTGTGCGAATCAAACAAGACCAAAGAATACGGTAATCTTGATAAAGTTATAAAACAAAACGCCGAATATAAACAGGCAATGTTCATGGCCGACCAGCAACTAAAACAATTGCGCCGCAAAGCGGTCATAGTTATAAACGACGACAGGTATAAGTTATGAAGCCGATACTATTTAATTTAACCGACGGTGAATTGGAACAATATATCCTTGATATGGGCCAGCCTAAATTTCGTGCAAAGCAAGTACGCGAATGGCTGGACCGTGGTGCACCTGATTTTTTATCCATGAAAAATATACCGGAAACACTGCGTACGCGTTTACAGGACACGGCCCAAACACTGCCGGTGAAAATTGTGACCAAATTGGAATCGTCGGATGGCGAAACGACCAAGTTTTTGCTAGAATTAAATGACGGCGAACAAATAGAATGCGTTTTAATGCGCACCACCTATGGCAACAGTGTATGTGTCAGTTCCCAGGCTGGCTGTGCAATGGGGTGTAAATTTTGTGCCAGTACATTACTTGGCCTGAAACGCAATCTGACTATTAATGAAATTTATGCCCAGATTTTGGTCGCGCAATGGGAATTGCGCTGTGATAAATTCAAGGACAAACCAATCAAACCAAACGGTGATGCGAACAATGGCGATGTTTCGCATATTGTTATAATGGGAACGGGCGAACCATTGCAAAACACCGAAAATGTAATCGGATTCATCGAACGCGCAAATCGTGATATGGGAATTGGCTGGCGCAGGATTACACTGTCAACCTGTGGCATTGTGCCGGGAATTGAACGATTAATAGAGTGGGGTCGTCCGATAAATTTGGCAATATCTTTACATGCCCCAACTGATGAATTGCGCGGTCAAATTATGCCGATTAATAACAGGTATAAATTGGACGAAGTGCTGACCGCGGCATGGCGTTTTACCGACCTGCATAATCGTCAGTTAATGATAGAATATATTTTGCTGGGTAAAAAAGACGAAAATGGCGAAACGGTGCTTTATAACGCGACACCTGAATACGCCGAAAAACTTTCGGAATTATTGCGTGGCAAAAATTGCATGGTTAATTTAATACCGTGGAATGCGGTTGATGAACGCGATTTTGCGTCCCCATCGGGTAATGCGGTGCACCGCTTTCAGGATATATTGATTAAAAACGGCGTACACACACGCATCCGCCGTGAACGCGGCACCGACATAGGTTCGGCCTGTGGTCAGTTGCGCCTTAATAATGCGAAAAAATAAAACCGCCATCTGGCGGTTTTATTTATTATTTATTAGGAATGATTTTGATTTCAACACGGCGGTTTTGTGTTCTGCCCTGTTGTGTTGCATTTGAAGCAATTGGATTTGAATATCCCATTCCCAAAACTTCAAATCGTGACGATTTTACACCTTGGCCTTCAAGGTACGCCGCAACAGACTGTGCGCGTTCGCGTGACAGGTTCAGATTGTATTCCGCGCTGCCTGTGTTATCGGTATGTCCCGAAACCAGAATTGTTGAATTGCTGTATTTGTTCAATACTTTTGCAACGGAATTCAACACCGGATAGAACGAAGAATTAATATCCGCGGAATCTGTCTTGAATGTGATATTACCCGGCATAATCAAACGAATATTGTCATCGGATTCAATAACCTGAACACCGGTTGATACCAATTCGGCGCGCAATTCG
The DNA here is from genome assembly GCA_045614725.1 of Candidatus Enterousia sp. Lineage (GTDB taxonomy): Bacteria > Pseudomonadota > Alphaproteobacteria > Rs-D84 > Rs-D84 > Enterousia. The sequence continues at coordinate 686 of JAZLDK010000055.1, read as the reverse complement.
GCCGCCTGGGCATCAAGATAGTATCCAACGCCACCACCAACGGCCGCGCCGGCCAATCCACCAATCAATGCACCTTTGGAACTTTGTGTGCTGCCAACCAATGCGCCTGTTGCGGCGCCGATAGCTGTGCCCCATGTTGCCTTGGATGTCTGTGTTTGACCTGTATATGGATTAACGGTTGTACAACCCGCTATCAATGCTGTGACCGCCAGTGCGGATATAATTTTTTTCATTTTTTCTCCTTTGCGTTATGAGACTTATTTTATCCCATGATTTATAAAAATACAGAAAAAAATCACCCGTCTGGGTGATAAGATTTATTTATCTTGTTTTTTGTATGTTTTTTACAAAATTATCCGTGATTTTCGTTGTGTCACACGCCACGGTATCGGCGATTTGTTGTTCGGATTTTTGACCGGATAAAGTGTCTTGGTGGTCTGTCTGACCAAATTTGGAATTAAGATGAAGAACAATCCCTGCGGTCACAGCCGATATCGCCAAGATTTCAATTAAGTCTAGTTTGCTTTTTTTCATGTTTTATTCTTTTGTTAGGATAAAAAATCCGCCTGTATTCGGCGGACAAATTCTGGTGGGTGTTGAGGGACTCAAACCCCCGACCCTCTCGGTGTAAACGAGATGCTCTAATCAACTGAGCTAAACACCCGATTGCTTAAACAGCTGGCAAA
>JAZLDK010000054.1:0-4371 GCA_045614725.1 Candidatus Enterousia sp. | reverse complement strand
GTTTGCCGTCCGCCATAAAGCGCGCAGGAATCACACGCGAATTATTGAAAACAACAACATCACCCGGGCGCAATATGTCCAGAAAATCACGAACATTGCGGTCTGATATATTCTGGCCGTCAACAACCAGCATACGCGAAGCATCGCGTCGTTCCAATGGGTGCGACGCGATTAATTCGGTTGGTAATTCAAAATCAAAATCGGACAGCGTTAACATTTTACTTCTTGAACTCTAGCCCCTGGTCAATATAGTTTTCGGCCTTGTCTTCCCAGTCCGGTTCAACACGCACAAACAGGTGCAGGCGCGCGTTTACACCCCACTGGTCCTGAATATCAAGGCGCGCGGCGGTGCCAATCTGCTTTAACTGGGCGCCGCCCTTGCCCACAACGATTTTTTTGTGGCCGTCGCTTTGGACAACGATTTTCTGGTATATGTCCAGAACACCCTCGTCATCAACATCAACGCGTTCGGTCACGACATTTATGTGATACGGCAATTCCTGGTGAATGTATTTATAAATCTTTTCGCGCGTTAATTCGGCAAGGTACAATTCATCTGGCACATCCGGTGCATCCACCGTATCAAACAGATATGGCGATTCCGGCATTACATCCGCCAGAGATTCCAGCATGGTCTGGACCCCATCGTTTTTCAGGGCAGATATCATAAAAATCTCGCGCCAGGGGGCCATTGCGTGAATTTGTGCAACCATGGGCAACAACTTAGGCTTGGCAATGGCATCGACCTTGTTCAACGCGACAAATATATTCGGGCGGTCTGCAATCTTTTTCGCCAATTCGGATATGGTTTCGGTCACGCCCTTGGTCGCATCCAGCAACAACAGCACCGCATCGGCATCCGCCACCGCATCCATGGCGGCCGCAACCATTGCACGATCCAGACGGCGCGAAGGCTTAAAAACACCAGGAGTGTCAACAAACACCAACTGTTTATCGCCCACCATTTTCACCGCGCGCAGGCGGGTTCGCGTGGTTTGAACCTTGTGCGAAACAATGGATACCTTGCGACCCATAATTTGGTTTAACAATGTACTTTTGCCCGCGTTTGTCGGGCCAATAATGGCAACAAAGCCAGAATAAGTCTTATCAGTCATACGCAAACCATACCACACCAATTTCAAAAGTAAATAAAAATCCATTGAAATTGCCGACACTTGGTGTAATATGACACACAAAGGAGTTGACATATGCAACTGACCGGACCCGAAATACTGCGACGAATGAATGCGGAAAATCCCGATATAATTATTAAGCCTTTTGATGAACGATGCCTGGGGTCGAACAGTTATGATTTACACTTGGGGGATACATTAAAGATTTACAAGCATACCCTGCCGTGGGGGATGAAGCCCGCGTTGGAATATCGTGGGGACCCAAAACTGCATCGTATGCAGGACTGGTTTGAATATCCCGTTCGGTATGAAGTGTACAAGTTGAATCCGGACGAATACGATATTCGCAATCCGCGCTATTTAATAGACCCAACAAATCCGGCACACCATGAAACAATGGATATCAAGATTCCGGATACGGGGCTGATATTATCGCCGGATATTGGGTACCTGGGGACGACGGTGGAATATACGGAAACACGCAACCTGTTCCCATATATTGACGGCAAATCCAGCATTGGGCGCAATTTTATACTTAATCATCATACGGCGGGGCGCGGGGATGACGGGTTCTGCGGCCAGTGGACATTGGAAATACGCGTTCTGTATCCGACGGTTGTTTACCCATATATGCGTATCGGCCAGATTTACTATGAAGAATTTATCGGCGAACGCAAGCCGTATGATAAGAACAAATCCAGTCACTATAACGGCCAGACCGGTGCAACGGCGGCCGCACCAGTACCAGTGGATTGCTTCCTGCGTGATTTAGTAAAGAAACAGAAATAAAAAAATCCCGCGGATGCGGGATTTTGCTTTCAAGAAAACCGATTAATTAAATACTGTCCGCATTTACCCAACGGCCGTTATGCAACAGACCAGGTGCCATGCCTTCGCTGCTGCGCAGGGCATCAATTACACCGCGTGCCTGGGCCGCATCAAGGTTTACAATGCGAACCTTGTACATGTCGCCTTCGTTAATAACAACCGCATCACCGTATGTCTTCATACGCTGGGCCAATTCATTTGCGCTGTCTTCGGCATAGAAGGCAGCAACCTGGACGCTGTATTCGCCCGCAGGTGCAACAGAAACCGCAGGCTGAGCCGGCTGGCCCACAGGCTGGGTCGCGACAGGTGCACTTTCGGTCACAACGGTGCCCAATGTTGCGTTTTTGACCGCCATTGTCTGTTCCGGCAACACCTGAATTTGGACCTTGCCCTGGCCGTTCAGACCGATTTTCTGGGCCGCCGCCGGCGACAGGTCCATAATGCGTGTATTCACAAATGGGCCGCGATTATTTACACGAACATCCACAAACTGGCCATTATCCAGGTTGGTGACACGAACGATTGTTGGCAATGGTAATGTTTTGCTGGTCGCCAGCATCTGGTTCACATTGAATGTTTCGCCGTTGCTGGTCTTGGTGCCGTTTAATTCGGTTGGAATAACGCCCGCGATACCAGTCTGGTTGTATGTCATATCCTCGACAGGGATGTACTGAACATCTTCGACCTTGTACGCGTTACCGATATAATATTTTGGTGCAGGTGCCAACAAATAGGCATCGTTTAATACCACGGCTTCGCCACCAGTCGTTGTGACCAAGGTTTCTTCGCCAAAGCCGTCACCGTATCCGGAATTCATTGAACCGGTTGTGCTTAAATCCGCACACCCCGACAACATGGCAGTCAATACCGCCAAAGATACTATTTTTTTCATGATTTAGGACTCCTTACATTCTATTTATGATTATAGTGTATCATAAAAAAGTCCCATTTACAAATTTATTTTCGCATTATTATGCGCTCAATAATCAACGCAGTCGGCAAATATAACGCACCGTACCCACATATCCCCAGGGCAAGTATCCATATACTGGTAATCGGAACCATGGACAATACACCCCCCAGTCCCACAGACAACAGACCAAATGCCACAATAGCGCGGCGCGTACGGGCATCACAGCAAACCAAGGCACGGGCCCGACACGCACGACCCAACAAGTAGTTTTTAAGATATCCACTGACCACCACGCCAATCGGTATCGCCAAATAGCCAACAAATGGGAACAGCGCCAAATACAACACCGCCGCCAAACCAAGCGATATCATACTGGTACGGACAGGGGTGCGGACATCCTGGGATGCGTACAGGGTTTTGCTGTAAATTTGGCTGACCAACATGGCCGGTAATACAAATGCCTGAATCATTATCGCATGCGCAACCGCGGTCGTTGCAGCAGGGGTCCATGCGCCGTATTCAAACAAATATTTTATTATGGGCCGCGCCAGAACAACCAAGCCCGCAACGCATGGTAATATCAGCATAAGTGATCGACGCATGGATGAATTTTGCTGGATATAAACACTGCGCATATTCTTGTCCGCCAGCGCATTAGATATGGACGACATCAATACCGTTCCAACCGCTAAACCAATCATCGCAAATGGCAACTGGACAATTCGGTCGGAATAATACAGCCATGAAACCGCGCCACTTTGAAAACTGGCGACCAGGGTGCCGACGATTATCGTTATCTGGTAAAAACCACTGCCAACAATACTGACCCCAAAGCGACGAAACATGGACTTAATCTGGGGTGTCCAGCGCGGAATAATCAAACGCAGTCCAAAGTGATTGCGACGAATTCGTGACCATAACACGCCAAACTGAATCACGCCGGACAGTACGACCGTGCCCGCCATTAAATACAAAACGCCATCCAGATTAAAACACCATACCGCCAACATCGTGCATATCAGCATGATATTTAACATAACCGGCATAAAAGCCGCCAACAAAAACCTTGAAAACGCGTTTAATATGGCGGATAAAAACGCCGCGCCACAGATAAAGATTACATACACGAACATGATTCTGGAAATAATAACGGTCATTTCCATTTTACCAGGGACCGCTTCGAACCCAGGCGCCAAGAACCATACCACCAGTGGCATGAAAATCTCGAACAATATGGTTATGCCCAGCAATACAACCATCAGCCATGAAAATACATTCTTGGCAAAGCTTGAATCCTTTTTGGAATCGGTGTACATCGGGATAAATATGGCAGACAGCGCGCCTTCGCCCAGCAAATCGCGGAACAGGTTTGGCAACTTGAACGCGGCCAGAAATATATCAGACAGTCGCCCCGCCCCCCATACGCGCGCAATCAGCATGTCGCGGATAAAGCCAAATAAAAGAATGCTGCCGGGCATGGCACCCACCCCCCAAATA
>JAZLDK010000053.1:0-9168 GCA_045614725.1 Candidatus Enterousia sp. | reverse complement strand
GAATATACACCTGAATATTTTTCTAAGAAAACAGGCGCAGATATGGATGCGAAATATCAACGTGAAATATTGGAAAATCTGGGATATACAATAACAGATGATAATAATAAATGGATTGTTACCCCACCTGTTTCACGTGTAGATGTTGAAATTCCAGAAACAATCGTTGCAGATTTATTGCGTATATATGGTTACGATAAAATTGCAACATCTGTGGCACATACAGTTGGTGATACACATACACACGACAGTCATGAAATGAATATAAAAACATTATTGGCGTCACGTGGTTTGAATGAGTGTCGTTCATTTGGCTTTGGTAATATGGCGATTGAACAAATATTATCTGACAAAGCGAATATAAAAATTGCAAATCCAATAACTTCTGATTTTGATACAATGCGAAATGGTTTGTTGTATGGTTTGTTATCTGCTGTATCAAATAACGAAAAACGCGGATATGCAGATTTAAATCTGTTTGAACTGGGTACTGTATTTGATGGTGATAAACCGACACAACAACACACATCTGTATGTATTGTCAGAACAGGCAGCAATTCGCCAAAGCATTGGACACGTCGCAATCGTGATGTCGATATTTATGATGTCAAGGGTGATTTAATTGCATTAATGGCAGGTCAACGCTTTACTATATCAACAGAAGATGCACCACGCTGGGCGCATCCATACAGATATGGTGCAATCATGCAAGGCAAAAAGAAGATTGCAGAATTTGGTGAATTACATCCATCGGTTGCAAAAAAACTGCGCATAAAAACAAATGTGGTTATTGCAATTGTTGATGATATTGAAAATTTACCAAAGGGTTGGAAATTGAAGCATGCGGTTTTATCTGAATTTCAGCCAATAACACGCGACTTTGCGTTTGTTGTTGATGCGGATATGCCTGCGGAAAAATTAACCTCGGTTGCGGCGGCGACGGATAATCGGATTACTAATACGGTTGTGTTCGATGCGTTTAATTTGTCGGATGGCACAAAATCCGTTGCGTTTACCGTGACAATCGAACCGCAAACACAAATGTCAGATACGGATATCCAGACCTTGCATTCTGCGATTATAAAAAATGTAGAATCCAAGTGTAATGCAAAAATCCGCGATAAATAAATTGTGGATAAACAAACAAAAAAAAGACGGGCATGGTTTGAAGCATGCCTGTCTTTTTAATTGGTATCCAATTATCAATCAAATGGATTATCGGACTTTTCGTATTCGATTACAATAGGTAAGTGTTCCCATTTCAATGCGGTTGCAATTCCGCGTCGCAGATACCGTGTGTATGATTCAGGTATATCGGACGCGCCCCCAACATTAATTGTTATACGCATTGGGTGACGACCCGTTTGTCGCGCAAATTTTATCTTCATCGGTCTTTTAAGGCGCGACATAGGTGGTTGCCTTTCCGCGACCAGTTTTTCAACAATTCTGTTAATCAGACTGGTTGGTGCCTGTGCGGTTGATATATCCCACTGTTCATAAATTCTACGGAACATGTTTTGCACACCTGTTCCTGTTTCCGCCGATACCGCCAAAATCATAGGCTTGATAATCTGGTGGAAAGAATTAGAAAACTGATGCTTTAATTTTAACAATTTTTCATCGCGTTCCGCGGCATCTATCAAATCCCATTTATTCAACGCAACACACAGGATTTTGCCCGCGTTATATACACGCCCCGCAATTCCCAGTGCCTGATTTTCTATATTTTTGGTTGCATCAACCATCAATATAACAACATCTGCTTTTTCAATCGCGTCCAGTGACTTTAACGCCGATAATGTTTCTACATCGTCGGTCACACCGGCCTTGCGACGAAGTCCGGCCGTATCCATTAACAATATATCACGACCATAGAATTTTGTTGGTATTTTTACTGTATCGCGTGTAATTCCAGGTGCATCCATAACAATTTGTTTTTTTTGCCCCAATACCCGATTTACAAATGTTGATTTACCAACATTAGGCTGACCCAAAACGGCTATTTTTATACGATTATCGGCTGGTTTTTGTATATCTTGCTCGGTCGCCCCATCGCCCGCTATTTTATCCAAGAAATCATATATTTCCGTAAATCCGGTTTTATGTTCCGCCGAAATCAAGACCGGTTCGCCAAACCCCAGTTTATAAAAATCATGAATATTCGACAGTCTTTTTTGTGATTCGGTCTTGTTAATTAATAACAATATTGGTGCCCGTGTTTTGCGACGAACCAATCGTGCCCAGTCTAAATCTTCGGATGTTAATCCTACGCGACCATCAACCACAAACAATACTGCATCCGCGCTTGAAACCGCATCAATCGCCATATTTGTGGAATCCAGCGCAATACCAGATTTGGCATTTTCCAGTCCCGCCGTATCAAACAGTTGATATGGTCGATTACAAAATGTGCCCCCCATGCAGTCACGCGTGACCCCCGGCCTGTCATGTACCAGCGCATCCCGTGTCCCCGTCAGGGCGTTATATAATGTGGACTTACCTGTATTTGGCCGTCCTGCAATAGTCACTTTAATCATATTTTTTTCCATTGATTTTTTGTAATTATAAAGCAAAAATATAAATAATCAAATAGGGGTTTGAATATGAAGAAAAAATTCAAAAACGCATTTAAACATATCAAGAACTTAATAGTTAACCCAAAACGCTATTTTACCAAGATTGTCGCTGACGGAAATCTGGAAGAATCCATGCTCAAGGCCTTTTTGTACGGCCTGCTGGGTGGGTGCTTGGTATTGCTTATTCGTCTGATTGGTGGCGCAACAATTACATTGGGGTCAATCTTTACCGCGATTATAATCGTACCGGTATTGGCGGTCACATTGTTGTTTGTTATGGGTGGACTTATGATGCTGGTGTCTGAAATCACGGGGGGTGAACGTGACTGGGAAATCGCGGTCAAGGGTCTGGCATCTATATTCTTTATTTACCCTGTTATATTGGTTTTGAATGCTTTGGCATTTAATTGTACATCCATATGGGTAATCAGTCTGTTGGTGGATGCATATATACTGTTCTTGTTTTATAACATATCTGTGTATTGCATGCGCGGCAAACAGAATAATGTTATCATTGTAATTGGTATTTTGGCACTGTTCATGGCGACCGTGTATATGTCCGATTATCGCATAGGTTGGTTTATGTTAAAGAATACGGGCGCAACCCTTGCATGTTTGTTATAAAAATGCCGGCAAATGCCGGTATTTTTTTCTTATAAGATTTTGCCCCCTCATGATATAATATATACCTGTATATTATGATGGGAAGGGAATATGAAAAAATCGTCTGATATAATCATAGAACTGAAAAATATAAACAAAAGTTTCCCCGTGGAACTTGGTGGCCAACAACAGGTTTTGTTTGATATTAATTTCAAGGTCCACGCCGGCGAATTTGTTGCCATTATGGGGCCATCTGGTTCTGGTAAATCAACCTGTATGAATATTATTGGTGCGCTGGATACACCAACATCTGGTGTGTATGAATTATATGGTCGTGATGTGACGGGACTAAGCACCGATGAATTGGCGGTTGTTCGTAATGAATATATAGGTTTTGTTTTTCAGCAATTTAATTTATTACCAAAACGCAGTGTTTTGGATAATGTGATGCTGCCATTGATGTATCAGGGATTATCCATGGACGACCGCATAAGTCGTGCGCGCGAAATGTTAAAGCGTGTGGGACTGGAAAATTTTGAAACATACCTGCCGACACAATTGTCCGGTGGAATGAAGCAGCGTGTGGCGATTGCGCGTGCATTGGCGGGCAATCCTAAATTAATTCTGGCCGACGAACCGACGGGCGCATTGGACAGTAAAATGGGTAATGAAATCTTAAAGTTTTTCAAGGAATTAAACCAAGACCTTGGGATAACAATTGTTATGATTACCCATGAATTTGATATTGCGAAATACGCGGACAGATTAATTCATATTCGTGACGGTAAAATAAATTATGATGGTCGTGTGCCGCGCGATGACAGGAATCTATAATATCGGGGGAAAATATGACATTTAATGATATTTTGAAAGAATCTTGGCTGTCAATCAGTGGTAATAAAATCCGATCTTTTTTAACGGTTTTGGGTATTATCATTGGTGTTATGGCGGTTGTGATAATGGTTGCGGTTGGTGAAACGGTTCAAAAACAAATCACGGACCAGTTTTCATCACTTGGTACAAATACAATTATGATACGCGCTGGCGCGGCGCAAAGCGCGGGTGTCCGCACGGGCAGTCGTCAAACCCTGACTATCCAAGATGCGGAATTTATTGCGCGCCTGCCTGATGTTATGGCGGTATCGCCTGTTCAAAATGGTTCTGCGCAGGTAATCTATGGTAATAAAAACTGGGGGACATCAATGGTTGGTGTATATCCAGACTATATAACCGTTCAAAATGTTGAAATGGAATACGGCACGTTTTTTGATATGTCGGCGGTACGAAACGCATCAACATATGCGGTTATTGGTCCAGAAACCGCCGAAGAATTAGGGCTTGAAAAAAATCCTGTGGGCGAAGTAATACGAATCCAAAACACACCCTTTACTATTATTGGCGTGACCAAGGCCAAGGGTGATTCCGCAATGGGCAGTCAGGATGACATGGTATTAATCCCTATTACAACATTAAAGAAGCGCGTCCAAGGGTCCCGCTTTCCAAATGCGGTCCAGATGGTTGCGCTTAAATTATACGAAACATCCGATAATAATCTGGCAATTGAACAAATAACCGCCCTGCTTCGTCAGCGGCACAGGTTAAAAGATGATGTGGTCGATGATTTCCAGATTATGGACATGAAACAGATTATGGAAACAATGAATACTGTGACCGGATATTTGAAATTATTATTAATTGCGATTGCGGCTGTGTCACTGCTGGTTGGTGCGATTGGTATCATGAATATGATGCTGGTGTCGGTAGCAGAGCGCACGCGTGAAATCGGTATACGCAAGGCCATAGGCGCGCGCGAACGGCATATTATCATTCAGTTTTTATCCGAATCAATCATGATATCGTTTATTGGTTCTATGATAGGTTTGATACTTGGTGTTGGTCTGTCCCAGGGTGTTGGTCGCTTTATGTTGGGGTATAATGTACCGTTCAGTATATGGCCGGTCGTTTTATCGGTTTCTGTTGCGGTTGTTGTTGGTTTGGCATCCGGTGTGATGCCGGCGATGAAGGCGGCAAAACTTAACCCGATTGACAGTTTGCGTTATGAATAAAAAAATATATAAAAAAGCCGGCAAATGCCGGTCTTTTTATTTTCTGTTTTTTCTGAAATCATCCATTGAAACAACCCGCCCATTATCCGGAACAGACCCTGGTTTTTCTTCCAGTGGTAATTCCATATCGTTGTCGGCCGCGGCCTGTTGTGGTTTTGGATGAAAGGATAACATAAAGTCCACAGATGGGTCTTTGAATTCCACCAACGCGGAAAACGGCACGCGTATAAAGAATGGCCGACCATCAAATGTTAACTGGACCCCAAATTCTTTGTCCGAAACATTCAGGTTGTTATACGAATATTGCAATACGATTGTCATAATATCAGGATATCGTATACGCAGGAAATCCGGCAACACAACCCCGGCATCACGTGTTTTGAATGTGATAAAAAAGTGTGTCCCGTCCCCCAGTCCATTAAACTGGGCGTGAATAAGCGCATCCTTTACAACGGATTTTAATGCATTGTCCAACAGTGTTTGATAATCAATTCGTGCCATGTCTTTAATTCTCCGGTGTCAGTATATTACTTATTTGTCCGTTCTGGCAAGTGACAAATACAGCATTGGGAACATTTTTGAACACACTTTGGTCCAGTCCTGTTGCCCATACCTGTGCATCCGCTGCCCCCAGTTCGCTGAACAGATTTTCGCGTGCATTTTCGTCCAGATGTGCGGCCGCTTCATCCAATAATATCAATGGGCGTTTACCTGTTTTTGTATGAATCAGTTTTGCATGTGCCAAAATCAAATCAATTAAAACAGTTTTTTGTTGTCCTGTGCTGGTCAGGTGCGCCGGCAAATTTAATTCACGATTAAATACCCCAAAATCAGACTTATGCGGTCCGTCAATTGTCATCTTGTCGTTTATGATTATTCGATTATCCCTAAGGTAATCTATATACGCCCGTTCTGCATCACCCGCCGACATCCCGTCTATCAGCATTTTTTCAATCATACCAACTACCGACACCGCACACCGCGACAGGAAATAGTTTAATTCGCCCGAATATTGAATTCTGGTTGTGGCGATTGCCACCGCGGTCCCTGCGATTTGGGAATCCAGCGCATCCAACCAATGCGAATTATTACTGGTTTTAAGTGCGAATGCTCGTTCGCTGATAAGTTTCCCTAGTCGCGCAATTCGTCCCGCGTGCGAAGGTTCAAAACTTGCGGCCAATCGGTCAAAGAACGCGCGTCTGTCCGCGGCCCCTTCGACAAACAGTCTGTCTTCTTTTGGGGTTAACCAAACAATTCTTATATATTTTGCCAAATCGGACAATGCCGCCGCATCACCATCAATTTTTGCGCGCCTGTTTGTATCGGTATTTGAAAAGTTTATGGACAATTCTGTTTCATCATCAAGGTTTGCAAACACAGAAAACCCGCCACACCCATTAAAGCGCGCAATTTCACCCATTGTCGCGCCACGCAACCCGCGTTCACCCGACAGCATAGATACCGCTTCCAGTATTGCGGTCTTGCCCGCACCATTTGGTCCGATAATAATCACATTGCGCCGACCGAATGTTGTAATTCGGCACATATCATGGTTTCTGAAATCGGTTAAACTGACGGAAGTAATCATGTCAGGATAATACAGAAAAAAAATCCCCCTGACAAGGATATAAACAAAAAAATCCCCCAAAAATTCGGGGGATTTTATTATTGTTTTACTGGTGCAACGATAATCGACTTGGTTCTTTCATCGGGTTTAGATTTTGATTCCAAATTACCCTTGTCTCCGATTAATTCCATTATTCTTGCGAACAGTTCTGGAACCGCATCTTTGCCGCGCGCCAATACTTTCTTAGAACCCCTGGTCATAACGGATATTTTAACCTTGTTCCCATCCGCCAAGAATTCAAAAACCTTTTTCAGTTTGATATTCAAATCGTTTTCTTCGATAAACGGTTTGACCCAAACTTCTTTCATTTCGGTTGTTTTCTGGTTCTTTTTGGCCTCGGAAGCACGCTTTTTTTGTTCGTACTTGAATTTGCCATAATCCATAATTTTTACAATAGGGGTCGCATTATTTGCATTTATTTCGACCAAATCCAGTCCTTCGTCCATTGCAATCTGCAATGCCTGAGGGGTTGGCATAATCCCCAGGTTTTGGCCTTCGCTGCTAATCACCTGAACGGTTTTAGCAAAAATCCGATTATTCATACGTGGACCTGTGTCACGACGATTATCACGGTTCATCATAGGTTTAATGTTATGCTCCTTTATTACATATGCGCAAATTATTAACTATATTTCGTGACTTTTCAAGATATTTTGAACATTTTGCAATGCGTTCCACACATCGCGTTTCGCCGCTGGTTTAAGTATCAAAAAGTTAGGATGATAAATCGGCATAATTATCCGCCCATTTTCTTGTGTGACCGGCGTTCCATGCGCCTTGGCCAGATTGACACCCGCGATTTCCGTTGCCGGCAATGTGCCAAGGGTCAATATCACCTGCGGGGCAAGCATATTAATCATTCTGTCCACAAATGGGCGCGCCATATCAATTTCAATGCGTGAAGGTGTGCGTCCCCCTGGCGTGCGCCAAAACAGCATTGGTATAATAGACACATTTTCCCGTCCCATTCCAATCGCTGCCAGCATTTTATCCATCAATTCCCCAACCGCCCCCGTCAGTATATTACCACATTCATCATCATCCGAAGACGGTATATCGGTCACAATAACCATACCATTTGGCGCATTGGCAATATGTGGCAAAACAGTGTTTGTTGCCGTTGCACGCAAAGGATGATTAAATTCCTCAATCATACGAATCAGTGCGGGTATATCCGATGGTCGATTTGCCATCGCGTTAACTGTTTCTTGTGATATAGTTTGAATCGGCGCGATTGGTGGCACAACCGATGTTGATATACGACTTATCTCGGCAATGGTTGTTGGTTTTTTTTGTGTCTCGGGCGTGTTTTGCTGGCCGATATTTGCCACAGAAAGCGGTGTATCCACCAGTTCCCATCGTACGCCGGCCAAGTCCAAATCCCGCAAAGCATTATATGACATATTTGTTTTTCCTTGATATTACAAACCTTTTATAGTACAATACAACGCGAGCAACAGAAACTCAAGGGAGTATTTTCATGAAAATTAAAAACTTTGCTTTATTGGCGGGCGTTGCCGGTTTACTGGCTGCTTGCGGTGGTTCTATTGTTGAACCTGCTGATTTGAATGATCAGCGTGTATTCTTTGGTTTTAACTCTGCTGAAATTTCAGAAGAAGCTGAAAACAACCTGTTGGGTCAGGCTTTGTACATGAAAAATCATGCGGACACAAAAATCCAAATTGCTGGTAATTGCGACGAACGCGGTTCCACAGAATACAACTTGGCATTGGGTGCACGTCGTGCAAACGCTGCGAAACAAGTTTTGGTTAAAGACGGTGTAGAAGCAAAACGCATTTCTACAATTTCTTATGGTAAAGAACGTCCATTGGTTCAGGGTTCTGGCGAAGAAGTCTGGAAATGGAACCGTAATGCCACAACAACCGTTAAATAATAAAAAAATCCCAGTTTGGGGGTTTTTTTTTTTACACAAATTTATTCCCAACAAAAGAAAAAATCCCCAAACGGGGATTTTATTTGGAGTATGTCGTCGGAATGTTCGCGCCGCCTTTGGCGACCGTTGCTAAACGCAACTCGACTCACCACTCGCAGTGGTTTGTTGCGCGGTTTTTATACCGCTTGCAAACCTTTGCTCGTATGCGAACCGGCCGGTTCTCTTCCGCCTCAAAAGAAAAAAATCCCCAAACGGGGATTTTATTTGGAGGCCTGGGTCGGAATCGAACCGGCATACAAGGATTTGCAGTCCTCTGCATAACCACTCTGCCACCAGGCCAAAACAGTGAGTGTATATTAAGCAAAAAATAATTGTTTTTCAAGATAAAAATGGTATTATTAA
>JAZLDK010000052.1:0-54312 GCA_045614725.1 Candidatus Enterousia sp. | reverse complement strand
TGATGTGGTGCGCGGTCAGGCACAGACGGTTATGTTCTTCCGTAATCCGGCGGCCGATGCGCGTGACTATGAACACTGGAATTTGAATCCGTTGGAAATGGCGTTTATTCAGGGCAAGGCGTATCCTAACCTTAAACGTGCATTGTTGTTGTCGCGGCCTGTGACGGGTGAATCTGTGATTTTGAATACGGAACTTGGTGGTTTGGGGAATCTGTTGCGCTTGTTTGAATCAGGACGTTCGTCGGTATTGCTGGCCGAAGAATTATACAAAATGTATGGTAATAATTTTGTAAACGAATATCTGAAAAAACAAGGCGCGTTGGATTAATAAAACGGTGAAGAACTTAATCGGTATTTTTGCGTTTTTTGTTTGTTTTTCTGCGGTTGCGGATGATTGTATAAAGTATAAAAAAATACCAAGCGTGTATATAAGCAGCCCAGAATGGACCAAAAAAGTAGTTCAACCAGAAGAAGAAATGGATATTGAATTACATGGACATGTGTTGGCCAGTATGATTATAGGAAACAGTATTTCCGCAGATATCGTTTTTATTAAAAAGGGATTTTGTGTCAGTATATCCAGTGTGGATATGGATTTTGGGTATAAAGAATTCTTGGTACAGATTGATAAAAACTATATTCCTAATTCGTGTGCATATGATGCCGTTATGAAGCACGAGCAACAGCATATTGATGCGTATTTGTCCGTGATGGATGATTTTAAGGGTGATTTACAAAAGGCGGCGTTTACCGCGGCGGATTCTATTATGCCGGTATTTGTTAAGACTAGGTCCGAAATTGATGAAGTTATAGAAGAATTTAATGATAAATTCCAAAATCATCCTGATTTAATGTTGATAAAACAAAAAATTATGGCGGAACAGGAAATTCGTAATCAAAAGATTGACCAACGCGAAGATGGCACAGATTTGATGAAGTGCTTTGAATAATTATTTATGTTGCTTTTTATATGTTTTTATGACTAATATCAATTAGGTTCTTTGACTTCAAACAAAAAAGGATTTTTTTATGAAAGGTATTATTTTGGCGGGGGGTAGTGGCACGCGCCTGTATCCGCTTACCAAGACTACTTCTAAGCAGTTATTACCGGTTTATGATAAACCAATGATTTATTATCCGATGTCAACACTGATGCAATTTGGCATTAGGGATATTTTGATTATATCAACACCGATTGATACACCGAATATTGAAAAACTGTTTGGTGATGGTAAAAAGTTGGGGATGAATATTCAATATGCTGTTCAACAAGAACCCAAGGGTATCGCACAGGCTTTTACAATCGGGGCCGATTTTATTGGTAATGATGATGTATGTTTGATTTTGGGGGATAATATTTTCTATATGGGGGGACAATTACCGTATTTTCAGTCGGTTGTTAATGATAATATTGGTAAAAATGCAACCATATTTGCATATCATGTGTCTGATCCGGAAAGATTTGGGGTTGTTGAATTTGATGAAAATCTGAAAGCTGTATCGATTGAAGAAAAACCAAAGAATCCTAAGTCAAACTATGCGTCGGTTGGGTTGTACTTTTATCCGTCCGATGTTGTGAAAAAGGCATGCGAATTAAAGCCTTCAGCGCGTGGCGAATTAGAAATTACGGATTTGAATAATCAATATTTGAATGAAGGGCGAATGTCTGTTGTACCAATGCGACGCGGGAATGCGTGGCTGGATGCGGGAACCCCAGACAGTTTGATGGAATCGGGACAATTTGTTCAGATTATAGAGCAAAGACAAGGTCTTAAAATTGCCTGTATAGAAGAAATTGCATATACCCAGGGCTTTATAAATGATGAACAAATGATAAGTTTGATAAACGAACTTAATTCAGGAAAATATAAAGAATATTTACAGAAAGTATACGAGGAAAAACATGAACTTTATTAAAACAGAACTTAGTGGTGTTGTGATTGTTGAACCACGCGTGTTCGAGGATGCTCGCGGATATTTCTTTGAAAGTTATAATGAAGCCGAATTTATAAAAAACGGAATACCAAATAAATTCGTTCAGGATAATCAATCTAAGTCTTCGTATGGCGTGGTGCGTGGGTTGCATTGCCAACTGGGGGAATTTGCCCAAGCAAAACTGGTGCGTGTTTTATCAGGACGGGTTTTGGATGTTGCGGTGGATATAAGGCCGGATTCACCAACATTTGGTAAATATGTCGCGGTTGAATTAAGCGATGAAAATAAAAGGCAATTATTTATTCCACGTGGGTTTTTACATGGTTTTTCAGTGCTGTCCGAAACAGCGGTATTCGCGTATAAGTGCGATAATCTTTATGCGCCACAGGCCGAATTTGGTATCAGATTTGATGACCCTGATATCGGTGTTGATTGGAAAATACCGGCGGATAAAATTATTACTTCTGAAAAAGACAGACAAGCAAAAGGATTAAAAGATGTACCTGATTACAGGGGCTAGGGGGCAACTTGGGACAGAAATTGCCAAATTATTACCCGATGCAATTTGCGCGGATGTTGATATGCTGGATATCACAGATGCGGATGCGGTATTGAAATTTGTGCATGATAATAATGTGGATGTTATTATAAATTGTGCGGCATATACCGCGGTGGACAAGGCAGAAAGCGATATAGAAATTGCAACAAAAATAAATGTTGATGGGCCACGAAACCTGGCCAAGACAGGTGCCAATATTATACATATTTCAACCGATTATGTTTTTGATGGCAAGGGACATCAGCCGTACAAGTCGGATGATAAAACAAATCCTGTGTCGGTATACGGCAAAACAAAACGCGCGGGTGAATTGGCGGTTCTTGAAAATGCGGATGTGGCCGTGATTATCAGAACCGCGTGGTTGTACAGTGTAAATGGTAATAACTTTGTAAAAACTATGCGCAGGTTGGGTGCGGAAAAAGAATCTATTAATGTTGTGGCCGATCAAATTGGAACTCCGACATTTGCCGGTGATTTGGCGGCGGCAATCGTTCAGATAATTCCGCAAATGACCAAGGAAAACAGCGGTATTTATAACTTTACAAACGAAGGTGTGTGTTCTTGGTATGATTTTGCAACCGAAAT
The DNA here is from genome assembly GCA_045614725.1 of Candidatus Enterousia sp. GTDB lineage: Bacteria > Pseudomonadota > Alphaproteobacteria > Rs-D84 > Rs-D84 > Enterousia. The sequence goes on along the minus strand of JAZLDK010000052.1, from coordinate 51,233 downwards.
TATGGAACAATCAAACCTTAATTGTGTGGTAAATCCAATCAAATCAAGTCAATATCCAACACCAGCGGCGCGTCCGTTTTACAGCGTTTTGGATAAGGATAAAATCAAGCAAACTTTTGGAATAAAAATTAATCATTGGAAAAGGAGTCTTCAAACATGCCTAAAACAATTTTAATTACCGGTGGTGCGGGATTTATTGGTTCTAATTTTGTGCCATATTTTTGTGAAAAATATCCGGAATACAACATTATAAATATCGATAAATTAACATATGCTGGGAATTTGGATAACCTGCGCGAATGCGAAAAAATGCCTAATTATACATTTGTTCAGGGGGATATTTGTGATGCGGATTTAATCGAAAAATTGTTCCAAGAAAATGATATTCGTGGTGTAATTCACTTTGCGGCGGAAAGTCATGTGGATAATTCTATTAAAGGTCCGCGTGCGTTCATAAACACTAATATAATTGGTACTTTTAATTTGCTGGATGCGGCGCGTAAACACTGGATGGATGGACCGTCACTGGTAAAACCAGGGTATGAAGATTGCCGTTTTCATCATATTTCAACAGATGAAGTTTATGGCGCGTTGGGTGAAACGGGGATGTTCCGTGAAGATACACCATATGCACCAAACAGCCCATATTCTGCATCCAAGGCATCGTCTGATTTCTTGGTTCGTGCGTATCATCATACATTTGGTATGAATGTGACGACATCGAATTGTTCCAATAATTATGGGCCAAAACAGCATAATGAAAAATTAATTCCGCATATTATTTCCAAGGCGTTGAATCTGGAACCGCTGCCAATATATGGCAAGGGTGAAAATGTCCGCGATTGGTTGTATGTGTTGGATCATTGCAAGGCAATAGATTTGATTTATCATAATGGTAAATCAGGCCAGACTTATAATATCGGTGGACGAAACGAACGGAATAATATCACAATTGTAAAAACAATTTGTGCGATTCTGGATGAACAGCGTCCACGCGCAGATGGTAAAAAGTATGAAGATTTAATAACCTTTGTTGCCGATCGTGCCGGTCATGATTTCAGATATGCAATTGATGCCACCAAACTTGAAACCGAACTTGGTTGGCGTGCAGATGAAACATTTGATACAGGAATTGTTAAAACAGTTCTTTGGTATCTTAAATAAATTAAAGATAATTCATCGGTTGGTGGCCCCGATAATGTTGTTGGGGCCCTTTTTTAATGGTCTTTGTTTGGGATTTTGGATTTTGAAAAAATGGCGGATTATGGTAAAATATTGATAGTAAAATCAAGGTTATTATTATGGCGCAAAATGATATTTTAAATCCGGAAGATTTTGAAGCTTTAAAATTTTATAATAAAGATTCAAAAATTAATAAAAAAATTTCTGTTATGTTGCGTGATATTTGCGCGCGATTATTTCGTGGTATGAATGTAAACCTTGATGATTTTTATTTTGCTGGGGTTGACGATTATTTTGATAACGCTTTCTTTATTGATGGTAAAAAAACACTTAATGGTAAAAATGTGATTGCTGTATCAAAAGGGTTAATTAATCATATGAATACAGTTGATGAATTGGCCGCGGTAATCGCGCATGAGTGTGGGCATTATATATGGAATAATATTCTGGGGGGTAAAAATTCTTATTTCCAGGAACGCGGTGCAGATTTATATACCGTTGATTTAATGATGAACGGTGGATTTAATCCAATGTATATACTTAGTATGCAAAACAAAGTTTTTGGCAGTGTTAATTATCAGTCAACAACATTGGATATTCATGGTAATTCTTTTCTTAGAATGGAAGATGTACAGAATTATCTAACTAAAATCACAGGTGAACGTGGATATTTTCCAGATATAAAAAATGCACCAGAAGATGAAGAGTATCTAAAGTTTAAAAAAGAGGTAGATGAACTTTCGAATATAGAGCATGCAGAAAATTATATTACCAATGAAATATACCAAGAATTTGGTGTGTTTCGTTTTGATTTGTTGCCTTATTATAATAAAAAAGAAACACTTGAAACCAAGATTAATTTCTTGATTAAGTTGTTGGATAAAAAACAAATTAATAATGTATACAGATGTAATCAATTGGCAGATATTATAAATTCTGTATTTAGTTTTGAAAAAAAAATAAGTGACAGTGATATAATTTTATCTCAAAAATTGTTTTTGAAATATCGCGAAAATGCAATAAATGTGAATCCAAAACTTGAAGAAAAGTGTGTGAATGTATTGACTTATATACAAGCGTCATGGAATGATTGGACAACACCGCGAAAATTCGGACCTTTTCAAGAAATAGAAGGGTATATGAAGGATTTGATTGATAATTATGAAAATCCTGAAAAATCAAAACAGATTGCAGAAAAAATTTCAAAACTGTCATGGGTGTTTAAATACAATAGTTTGTATAAAACTTGGCCAAGGTTTAATATTGGTGAAAAATTAGTCGGTAAAAAATTACCGTGGGTTGTATTAAAATCATATGGTGATAAAAATATAAATAATATTATTCCAAAATTAACACCAAATTTTGATCCAAATTTAGTACAGATAAAAGATGATGTTTTAGTTACCTGTGGGCGGGAAGCAGAAATTTATAATCAAACAATTAAACAAAATAATATTGTGTCTGAGTTTGAAACCAAAATTCGATATTTAGATGATTTGATGTTAGTGGCAACAGGACAACAAAGTGTTGAGCAGTATATTGATAAGTATAATATAATATACGGCAAAATTTCGGACAAGTTGCTGGGTACAGCAATTAGTCTGGAAGAAGATAATTTATCCCAAGAACAGATTATAATATTAAGAAAAAAGATAAAAGATTCTGTATTCTTTAATACGTATGGTTTGAATAGTGAGCGTTATAATACACTTATGAAATCAGAACCGATGTTTCAAAACCTGCAAAGTTTAATGGATATAACAAGTGATTCAGAATTAATCAAAGGATTGATTAATTCTTTGATATATGTTGCCGATTGTATGAGTGGTACACGGTATATTAGGGTTGGTTCGGGTTTGTATACAAAAATATATAAAAGTTTACAGTATCAGTTTATGGTTCCGTCATCGGATTATGAAAAAAAATTATTAGATGTAAAAAAAGATTTACAGACTGTTGTTGCAGAACACGCCGCTTTGAATAACTTGGAAATGGCAACATTTGAATACGGTAATTATCTGGTGTGGGAAGTGATAAAAGATAGCTTAAAAAATAAAAAAAGATCCAAAGTGTATACTGATGTGTTGAAAACACTTGGAATTAAACAGCCGCTTACCAATGATGAATTATTTAAAACTATTGCTGATATAAAATCAAATTTTGTGCGTAAGGTCAGTTTGAAAGGGACAACAGGGGAACATGAGTGTTTAATACATTATAATAAATTATTATATGCCATGGTTTGTGATTATATTTTGAGTGGATTAAAATTTGATGTTATCAGGTTATTTAGGGAATATGACTTTGATTATAATCCTGATATTATATCCCAGTATATAGAAAAAAATGAAGTGTTTGAAAATGCTGATTTTGATAATCAGTTGATGATTTATGAATACTTATTAAAACATGATTTATTTTCGGAAAAGCTGGCAAATAAATATAAATACATGAAATTTATTGTGGCAAAATTAGTGTCTGAAAAAGATGTTAATAGTCCGAATTATAAAAAAAATGTTGATATAGTTGGCAGAATATTAAGTCAAAAATATCTGGTTAATAATAAAGATATTGAACTGGTGTCCGAACAGGATAAATTGGTCGAATTTTATGCACAGTATTGGGCAAATAAACTGGGACAGGATGATGAGTCTGAAAAATACAGAATATCGGTTGAGCCTGTATATTTTATGGCCAAAGAGTTTTCACCAAATATTTCTAGTAAATTTATAAGAGTATTTTCAGAAAAAATATGCGCACAGGAAAAATTAACAAGATTACTGTACGGTAATACAAAACGCGCTATTGATGGTGGCACAATTGAAAAATTTGATATCTTTGGTCGTGGAATAGAGGGGATGTTTACAGAACTTTCTAAAAAACCAGTTTATGCCAAAGCCGCAATAGATTTTATATCGCGTAAATATTCGGATGATTCTGTTAATGTGTTTTTACATGATTTGGAAAAAAACGGATTTAATAAAGATAACTTTGTATTAGATCGGTTTAATAATCAGTCTTTGCAAATGTTGCATGAAAATTTCTGGTCGGTTGATTTGCCAATTCGTGCGGTTTTGATGAACAGGTTTTTAAATGCTTATGACAGATCAGCAGAAAAAAAGAAAGAACTTATAATCAGTATGTATTTTAAGCCAGGGGATAAGTATTACAAGGATGCAGTTAATGTTGTAGATGCTGTGTATGAAAACCTTAAAGACCATGAAAAAAATATTATTTTGTCGGCATTGTTGGTTGCGGGATATAATGATGAAAACAAGGGAAATAATGCCGGCGAGACTATCGGTAATGGTCTGAAATTGTTTTTTCAGGCCAAGGGTTCGGCATTTATTAAATTTGGTCAGTTGTTATCATATTTGCCACAACTTGATTCCGACATAAGAAAACCTTTGGCAACGCTTCGTGACAAAGCGGATATCCCGTCCAGAAACGAATTGTTTGATATGATAAATCAGACTTTGCCGGATGTTATAAAATCAAAAATATCACATTATGGAAATGTTGTGGGGGCGGGATCTTTCTATGTGACAATTCGTGTGGTTTATGATGGGTGTCCATGTGTGCTGTCGGTTAAGCGCCCGTTTGCAAATGAATTAACTAAATCCGGAATGGATATGATAAGTAATACTATTGCGGATTTAATCAAGGCTGATGCAAAGTATAAACCACTTCAAAATATTGTGAATCAGGCCAAAACTTCGACCGAGTCTGAATTAAATATAGAAAATGATTATCAAAAATATGTAAATGCGGTTGGTTTGTATGAATCTTTGTCGGTTAATACACCAAGTGGTGATTTTAAGCCCGATGTAGCAAAATGGATGGCATATGGCACATCACCAGATGGCGGCGCATATAAAATTATGGAAGAGGCCAAAGGGCAGGCTTTAAGCGCAGATGAATGGACCGAGGAAGAAAAACACGATTTTGCGTTGGCGTATGTGACACTTGAATTGACTATATTATTATCGGGACAGAAGTGGGATACCGACCGGCATATGGGTCAGGAATTTTTTTATAACAAGGATTTCCGTGACTTTGTAATCGGTGTGTTTGATACGGCGGCACAGATGGATAAAATGCCTTCGTTCAAAGATAAAATTATGTTGGGGGATTTGTTTTTTGAATTAATAAAATCTGTGAAATCTGGTAAAAAAATCGGCGATGTTTTAATTAAAAAAATTAAGGCGATTGATGAATATGCGGAAAAAAATAATATTGATACTTCATATATAGATGGGGTGCAACGAGGTTTGACCGCACTGTCTGATATTATTGAATATCAAAAAGAAATCAAAGATGAAAATGGTAATATTATTCAGCCAAGCAAAAGTTTAACCGCGGATGATATGCAGCAGGTATTGGTGGGTATACTTAAATCAGGAATGATAAGCAAGACGGTTATTTCCACGGTCATATCACGAATGATTGCGGCCGGACTGTTTATGGGCACACTTAAAAATATAAAGGGTGTATCGAAAAATAGTGAACGAATTGAAGTTGAATATAAACCAAAAAAGAAAGTTAAATTAATAAAGCCAGTTAATAAATCTGTTGAAGAATATGATGAATATCAATTGGAACAGGACAAGGGCAAAGTTTTTGGTATCGATAAAGATTTAGTTGTTAAAAAGAAAGAAGATTCCATGGTAAGTAAGTTTGATTCCGCGCGTGGTAAATTAAAAGAAGCGGTTTTATCACAAGAAATCTTGATTATGGATGGGGCCTTGGGGGCAGAATTTGCATAATAAAAAAATCCCGCATATGCGGGATGCTAGAATATATAGCGCATACCAACAGAAAATTCAGACATTGTGTTGACAAGTTCTGTGTTTATAGGACTGTATTGATATTGAATTAAGCCGGAAACATGGTTGCCGGGGAATGTGTACATTACACCAATCCCAAGGCGCGTTGTGACATTATTGTCGGATTCTTTGGCGGATGTGTTCTGTAAAATATCAATGTAATCAAATTTGTTATATATGTTATAGTTCGCAACACCAAATGAAGTAAAGAAATCGAATTCGCGTGATATCTTGTAATATCCAAAGATATCAAAACCAAATGCGTTGTAATATAATTCATGATGGATGGCCGCGTAATCATACTGATATTCAAGTTCGTTGGTGGATGACTGGGTAAAGAATAATTCAACCCCGAAATGGTTGCCTATGCGTGCGCCGGCGTTTATGGTCGCGGAATAAAATGTTTCATCCAGTTCTGTTTCCATTGTATAGTCCGTGATATTTAATCCCGCATCGATACCAATATATGGCTTAAAATTTGAAGTGTAGCCAGACGCAAAGGTTGGTGTAAATATCAGTAAAAATAATAATTTTTTCATCATTTGCCCCCTGTTTTACATAATGTATTATTTTATAATTTTGTGCTGTATATCGCAATAAAAAACACCGCCAGAAGCGGGATTATTAGAAAAATCCCCCCAAGGGGAATGGATTTCGCTTGGCAAAGCCTGCGCGGCACTGGCGCGAATCAACCAAGGGTTGACCGGCGTACGGTTGTCCGCCTTTCGCTGGTTGTGAACCACTTTTTTCAGTGGTTCAAATTCAACACAACACACATATTTAACAAAAAACACCCCATAAAGGGATGCTTTTTATTAAATCTTGGTTGCGGGGAATGGATTTGAACCACTGACCTTCAGGTTATGAGCCTGACGAGCTACCGGACTGCTCTACCCCGCGATACGAAAGTGTGTTTTATTATATCTTATTATTCCCATATGTCAAACAAAAAATCCTTTTAATCTGGTTTTGTGCGGTTTTGCCTTAGTGGCTTGAATTATGCTTTTTTTGTTGCTAGAATTCCTGGTAAGTTTTGATAAAGGGATATTATGTTTCAAAATAAAACTTTTAGAAAAATCTGGAAGGGATTTTGGGAACCTATACTTGGATTGCAGATTTTTCAATGGATTATCGCGATTTTTATGACAATTCCGATATGGTTTGTTTATTTTACTTCGATTAAACGGGTGACGAATATCGAGACTTTTTATAAATACCGTAAAAAGCCGGCTATATTCGTGTTTTGGCATGGGCGTTCCATGATGTTAAGTCCGATTATATGCCTTGGTGGGATGCAGGCATATGCTGTGGCCAGTCGCCACAAAGATGGTCGAATGATGGCAAAATTACAAAGATTGTTCGGGTTGCGCGCGATTTATGGGTCCAGTCACAAGGGTGGTGTGTCGGTTCTGCGTGAAGGGTTGCGTGTATTAAACAAGGGGGATTTTGGTATCTGTATGTCACCGGATGGTCCGGGTGGTCCATCGTTGCGTGTTCAAGATGGGGCGTTGTATTTCGCAAAAATGAGTGGCGCACCAATTATTCCGGTGTGTTATTCGTGTTCCAGGTCTTGGTTTCAAAAGCGGTGGGACAGATATTTGGTGGCACTGCCTTTTTCCAAAATTATTTGCGAGGTTGGACAGCCTGTATTTGTGCCACGGCGTGCAACAGGGCAAGAATTTGAAGAAATAAGACAGAAACTTGAAAACATAATGGTAAAGCAGATGCGTGATTTGGATGCTGAATTTGGACATTTTCATGTGGAGCAGGATTTAACATCACGCGAATTCAAAAGGGCAATACGCGAAGCAAAAGCGGCGAAAAAATCAAAGGGTAAAAAATGAAAACTCCAAAATGGTTTTTAAGAAAAAGTTTGTTGTCTTTTGTTTTGTTGCCTGTGTCGTGGGTGTATTATTTGGTTGGGCGTGTGGTGTTTTGGGTGCGTAAAACCAATCAATTGCAATCAAGGCGGCCGATTATTTGCGTTGGCAATATATTGGCGGGCGGGGTTGGTAAAACGCCAATAGTGCGCGCAATCGCAACCAGATATGATGCGCCGGTCGTTATGCGTGGCTATAAAAAAGATAAAAATACCGCCGACTGTGGGGACGAGGCCCTTATGCTGTCGCGTGGTGGGTTGGCGGTGCATGTCGGTGACAGAAAAAGTAATATTATTCTGTTGAATAAACAGTTGGATGAAAATGGTCCGATTATTATGGATGATGGTTTGCAAAATCCATCGGTTAAAAAAGATATATCGATTATGGTGTTTGATGAAGGGTTGGGGTATGGTAATGGTTTTTTGTTGCCGGCGGGGCCATTGCGTGAACCTAAACGGGCGGTAAACAAGGCGGATGCTGTTATTGTTATAAAAAATAAAAATCCCAAGAAGAATTTTAAGATACCCGATGGTGTGCCAGTGTTCTATGCGAAAAATCAGACTTTTTCACCGTATGATGAAGATGAAAAGTTGGTTGCTTTTGCGGGGATTGGTTATCCGAATAAGTTTTTTGCATCACTTAAAAATGTTGTTGCGCGGCGTGTGTTCGCGGACCACTATCAATATACAGACGAAGATTTAAGAAAGTTGTTGGCGTTGGCGGACAAGAAAAAAGCAAAATTAATAACAACCGAAAAAGACTGGGTACGATTACCGGAAGAAATGCGTGATATCATAAAATATGCGCGGTTGGATACTGTTGTTGAAAATTCTTTCTATGATTGGATTAAGGAGAAATTAAATGCCAACATTTAACAAGCAAATTAAAATATCGGGCCAGGGTATTCATTCAGGTGAAAAAGTTAATATTGTTATTAAGCCTAGTAAGCAATATGGGATATTTTTTAAGCGTGTTGATATACCAAATTCTGAACCGATATCCGCGCTGTATGACAATGTTGGTGAAACAAAAATGCGCAATACCACGGTTGGTAAAATGGCGGGCGCGCATGTTCAGACAATTGAACATCTGATGGCGGCGTTGTTTATGGTTGGGGTGGATAGCGCAGTTATTGAAATAGATGGACCAGAAACACCTATTTTGGATGGCAGTGCGGCCGAATTTATAAAAGAATTTGAAAAAGTTGGTGTAACAGAAGGCGGATTAAAAAAGATAGTTGTTAAACGCGAAGTGACTGTTTATGCCAAAGAAGTCATGAAACAATTGCCAAAAATCGCGCGGTTAAAGATTTGGTTCTTTAATAAAATTTCTGGGCGAAAACAAGATGGTTTTGTTAAGTTGTCCCCAAATGATGGTGGGGCGTAAAATGTTAAGGCAACTTTGATTTATCCTGAAAAAATAATTGGGGCCCAGACATATGAATATAGTTTTTTTGCTAAAAAAAAATCATATAATGAGTTTGTTAAAAATATTGCGCGTGCGCGTACTTTTGGAAAATTTTCTGAGTGGGAATACCTTAAAAAGCATGGTATGGGGCGCGGCGCAAATGAAAATAATGTAATTGCACTTAATGATACAGGGGATGGTACATTAAACAAACTTAATTGGTCGGATGAATTTGTGCGTCATAAAATTATTGATGCGATTGGGGATATGTTCACAAGTGGTGGGTTTGTCGTTGGAAATCTTGAATCGTATAAGGGCAGTCATGCGTTGAATAACCTGGTTCTTAAAAAATTGTTTAGTGACAGTGATAATTATGATATAATTAACCAGTAATAAAATAAGGAAGGAATTATGAAGAAATTATTTGCTTTGTTTGCAGTTTTGGGATTGGCCGCGTGCAGTGGTTTGGTGAAAAATGAAAATGGCAGTCAATATCTGGTTCAGTTAGAGGCAGAACCAATTGGTTGTACATATCTTTATAAACTTGAATCCGAGGTTTCGGTTTATGATGTGGATGATGCACGCAGATATCTGGAAAATCGTATTGTTGATCAGGCGCGTCCTGGTAATGCGTATTGGATTACTAGTCAGCGTACAAAACCAAATGAATGGGTGATATTTGGGCCGGAACGTTCGTTTGTTTTGGTGGCTAATGTTTATGATTGCCCACATCCAAATAATGTTCGTACCGCCAAAGATGGTGGCGCGCAAACTATATCTGTGCCGGTGGTGGCAAGTGGATGCGCCTATGGCAGTTGTTATTAAAAAAAATCCCCGTTTGGGGATTTTTATTTTAAGATTCTGGATTTATGTACCTTAAATCATTTGCCTTGATTTAGATTTTTGTGTTATAATTAAAAAAAGATATCTAGAGAGAGAATTTATTGGCCAATAAAACTATAAATGTTAATCGCAAAAAATTTGCCGTTGGGTTGTTCTGGCAACCAATAGCGGCCGGTTATGTTGCGCGAAATTATGCGCGGTCTTTGGCGCAAAGTGTTGATAAAAAATTAAATCTTTATTTGGATTATCGGTCCATGGTCGCATTGGGTGCGCGCAGGTGGGGACATCGTGCGGGTATGCCAAGTGCCGCGGCCGAGATTATGAATACTTTTTCAGAATATACCTCGTTCCTGGCGGTGTTTCGGGTTGGTTCGGTGTATTATCTGGTTGCGGCCAGAAATGGTATTGTCATAGAAGATAAAATTTTTGATTCAGAAGATGTGGCGCGTACTGAATATGTAAAATTATCCGAAATTCCCGATTGGGGTGCGTTCTTTGCACCAAGTGATTGGGGAATGCCGCGTGCGGCGGATAAAAATATTTCTGATGTTTTGGGTGGTGTGTCACATGCGGTTCTGCATTCGGTCAGTCGATTGAACACATGGTTGTTGTCTGCGTTTTTAATTGTTATGTTTGTATTGGGTATGGTTGGTGTTTTTCGCGAGTCTGTTGTTCAAACGGTTGCACCACGGCCCCAGGTTGCGGAACTTAATCCAGAATTAGCGGCGGAATACAAAAAGCAATTAGAAGAAAAAAATAAAGAGTTAGACCAGCAATTTGAAATCGAAAAGCAATTGCCGCCAGAACCAATTGTTATGCCGTATGAATTGTTGCCAAATCCGATGCAACGCGCGGAGCTTTGTTATAAGGCGATTGGATTTTTGATGCAGCCGATTGCGGGTTGGAATCAGATTGATGTGGAATGTGGTGAAACGCATGCTTTTGTTGTGTTTCAGCGCAGTTTTGGAACATTGGCTGATTTTTATAATAATGTTGCTGCCCTGATGCCAGGGGTGTTTGTTCAGGAAATAAATGAAGACAGTATTCGTGTGCGGACGGCGTTGCCTGAACTTAAAACAAGTGCCAGTCAGGACGAACGCGATCCTGAAACATTGGTGCGTGATTTAATAAGTGCGTTTCAGGCAATTGATACAGATATTCAGACCGAGGTGGTTGTTGATACATTAACGAATGGTGTTGATGTCGCAAATGTTAATGTGGTGGAAATGTCGGTGCAAACAAAATTAATCCCAATGCAGATTATGGAAGTATTGGATGAATTTGGTGGGGTGTACCTGACAAAGTGCACATGGAGTGTAAAAACACGTGTTTGGAACTATGAGGTGATAATCTATGCAAAGTAAAATTAAGTTTTTGGGTGTGATTTTTGGATTGTTTCTGTCTGTGCCATTGTTCGCAGAAGAAATTGTCGCGGTGGAAGTGGATTCTGCGGGTGATATTGATGTGGAAATGGAAGAATTATCTGCACAGGCGGTCGAAGATTATCAGGTTGAGGGTTCTTTGTTTCAGCAAATAACTGATTTGGAACAAGAAAAAATCTTGATGCAGTTGGAAAAAGAACGTGCCCAGTTGGATTTGGAACTGGATAGATTGGCGGCGGAAAAAATTAAACTGCATATGGAAATCGATACTTTGTCGGGGCGTGCAGAACAGCAACAGCAGGAATTTGAAAATGAAAAAGCAAGACTGGAAGCCGAGGCGGCGCGTCTGGTTGCGGAAAAAGAAAAGATAGAGGCCGAAGCAAACAAAGTTGATACTACTAAGTCCTATATTGAACCAGTTGCGGTGCAGAAAAAACAAAGTCTTAATGAAAAATATAAACTGGTTAATGTTGTTGGGGCGGGGGCGCAATTACAGGCAACAATTGCTGATTTGGCCACGGGGCAAAATAAACGGATTTCGGTTGGTAAAAAATTAGATGGTATGACGGTTAAGTCTATATCATTGGACGAAGGGGTTGTGTTTGTTGATGAAAATGGCGATAAACATACCCTTAACATTGTTAATGGAAATTAATATAAATGGCAAATTCTGAAAAAAATATCTTGGGCAATATTGGTGATGAAAAACCGTCAGTTCCGATGGGGTTGGAAAGCGCGGAAAGTAAAGATATTATCGATTATTTGTTTTCTAATAAAAATCGTTTATTGACCGCGACGGGGGCCGAACTGGAATTGCCAAAAGATACCCAGGGAATTATTGCGTATTTTTCCGGTGGCGAGGTTATTATTTCCAGAACACATCGTTATGATGGTCGTGTGCTGGCGTTTCTTGATTTGTTGGAAAAGCGCGGACGCGTTTTGCATGAACCGTTTTATTCCGATCTTAGTTTGATTTCAAATCTGTATAGAACGCATGAAATGCGCATTGGTGGTAATGTGCGTGCGCGTATGGACTATGACAACCAAATGCAAAAGGATTTTGTGGATATTATCGCAAAGGCCGCTGCGCAAAAGGTGTCGGATGTTCATATCGAAGTCGCGGACCAAACAACCGTATATTTTCGTATAGATGGCAGTATGCAACCCGTATTGGAATATAATTCGGGGTGGGGTGAATCCTTTGTTCGTGCGGCATTTGCATCGGCCGATATGTCAAATGCAAACTATGCGCAAAATGAATATCAGTCCGCACAAAAAGATGGGCGTACACCACTGCGCGGAACCAAGGATTTGTATTTGCCGTCTGGTGTGTTGGGTGTGCGTATGCAATTTAACCCAATTGCATTTGGTACGCGATATGTGGTTATGCGTCTGTTGTATGATAACCCGTCCGAAGGTATCAAAACAGAACAAGAATTTGATAAATATGAACAACAATTGTTGGCGCGTATGCGTTCTTTTCCAACGGGGTTGGTGATTGTTGCGGGGCCGACCAGTTCCGGTAAATCAACGACCTTGGTTCGTAATATGTCCATGATGTTAAAGGAACGAAATTACGAAATTAACATGATTACCGTGGAAAATCCTGTTGAACAAAAGATTTTTGGTGCACACCAAATGCCGGTTGTTAATACGACCAATGAAGAGCAGCGCGAAGAAAAATATGTAGAAGCCTTGGCGGCCGCGTTGCGAAGTGACCCTGATACATTGATGGTGGGGGAAATTCGTACATTGGCGGCGGCGCAGTTGACCGTGCGTGGTGCGCTGTCGGGGCATAATGTGTGGACGGCTTTGCATGCCAATTCGGCGATGGCGGCGTTGACGCGTTTGCTGGATTTGGGAATCGAACCGTTTAAGTTAAAAGAAGAAACATTGATGCGTGGATTGGTTTCTATGCGTTTGTTCAAAAAAATTTGTCCGCATTGTCGTGAAAGACTTAGTGACCACCCAGAAAGACCAGAATATAAACGAATGATGGCGGCGTATGGTGAACTGGGACTGCGTCAGGTTTTCTTGCGCGGGGCGGGATGTGCGCATTGTAATGGCACTGGAACAATCGGTCGTATCAAGGCGGGTGAAATTATTATTACAAACAGCAAGTTCTTGGAATTGGCATTGTCGGGAAATACAGATGGTGCGGTGAAATATTGGCTGGAAGAAATGGATGGTCGTACATTGAAAGAAGCTGCCGCGCAATTAATGCTGCAGGGTATTATTAGTATTGACGAGTTTGAACGTTGGGTCGGGTATGTAAATGAACCAGGGGCCTATTGATATGAACAGACTGGAACTGTGGTATGCAAAATTAATGTTTCGGTTAAATACCGAAAAGCGTATGTCGATTTGTCGAAAATTGGCTTCGTTGTTGCGTAATGATTTTACATTAATTGATGCACTGGAACGGTTGGAAGCAATCGAATCTAAAAATGGTACCAAGCCAAATGAGCCCTTTGCGATTGTTATGCGTCAGTGGCAGAAAAACCTTGAACGCGGGATGAGTTTTTCAGAAGCAACACGCGGTTGGGTGCCACCGGAAGAAACACTTTTGGTGACCAGTGGTAATTTATCTAATCTGGTTGTGGCGTTGGAAAATGTTGGGCGTGTGGTCGAAGGAACGCAACGAATTCGTCGCGCAATGACAACCGCAATTGCTTATCCTTTGTTTTTGTTGGCGTTGACATTTGGTATCATAATCATGGTCGGTGTGTATTTAGTGCCCCCATTGGCCGAGGTTGCCGGCAATAATATCGTATGGCGTGGAACGGCGGCATCACTTGTATGGTTATCGGATTTTTCAATTAAATACTGGTATATATTTGCAATGATTTTTGCGGGTGCGATTGGTATTATATGGCTAAGTTTGGCAAATTGGTCTGGTCGTTTGCGCACATTGTTTGATAAACTGCCGCCTTGGAATATTTATAAAATTCAGGTTTCGGTTGGTTGGTTGATGTCACTTGGGGCGATGGTTAGTGCGGGTGTGACCATACCAGATGCACTTCGCATGTTGTCCGATAATGCCAATCGTTATCTTAGAAATATTTTAGACCGCGCATTACATTTTATTGCCAATGGTGACAACCTGGGGGTTGCACTGAACCGTACCGAACGCGAATTTCCAGACGAAGAAATTATCGGCGACCTTACCATATATGCTGATATGAATGGCTTTGATGAAAATCTTAATCAAATCGCGAACGATTATTTGAATGAATCGGTTCGAAAAATGGAAAAAATTTCCAACACTCTTAACAGCCTTGGTATTCTTTTAGTATCCGTTATAATCGCCTGGGTGGTGTTGGGTACTTTTCAGATGCAGGATCAGATTACCAGTGCCCTTACATAAAAATAAAATCTAATGGCGCATCTGCGACTAAACCCGCCGGCTCATGTAACTTCTGTACACTTCGCTGGCGGGTTTAGTCACATCTGCACCATTATCTTTTATTTTTTTGCAGCCTAGACCATAAATGGCAGGTTTTCAAGTGTACCTTCGGCGACGCGGACATTCACATCAATCATCATAAAGATTGAATCCGGTGTGCGCAGGATATGTTCTGAAAATAGACTGTTATCCAGCAAGTGACTGGTGTTTACGGACAGTTTTGTTATCAGGTGGTCATCATCCAGCAATGTATAAATTGGTCCTATATCCGTTGGGGTGTTTGCGCCGATTTCATGTTCGTTTTGTGGGCAACGCAGGCCGTCCATGATGGTTTTTACGCGATTGTCGATATCGCTGCGTGGGACACCCACAATTTCCGGGTGCAGCATTTGGATATCTAATTCCGCGATTAATTTCAGGTTCGGGGTAATAATTGGATTCCAATCAATACCGCCAACATGACGGGTTGTAATTGGACTTTTTGTAGGATTTGGAACCATATACTGGGTCAGGTTGTTCCATGGACTGTGTTCCACCAGTTTTTTTAACTGGGGGTGAAATTGCATGCGTATATCGGCAATATGCTGGGCGCGTTTTTTTGGATTGATTAAAATATCACCAAAATACAATAACTTAAATTTCATTTTGTTGCCTTTTTTGCTATATAATCTTTGATTACTTTTTCGAATTCTTCGCGACCCAACGGGTGTAGTAAAATATTAGATGTACGATTATGTGAAGTTTTGTTGCGGATCAGTATTGGATGCACTGGATCGTTTGGTATATTGCGACCAATGTGTGATCGCATCAAGTTAACGACTTCTTGGGTTCCAAGGTTGAATTTTTTAGCAATTTGTGATGCTGTCATAAAATCTGCTTTTGTGTAATTTGCCATGCTTTTTATCCCCTTTTTCCTTGATAATTATACCAGAAATTGCTATGTTTTACACAGAAAAAAAGAAAGGAATGTTAAATGTCTGTGAATAATGAATATACTGGTGATTCCATTAAGGTTCTTAAAGGTCTGGAAGCGGTTAAAAAGCGTCCCGGAATGTATATCGGTGATGTGGGCGAGGGTGGTAATGGTCTGCACCATATGATTTATGAAGTTGTTAATAATTCTATTGACGAAGCGATGGCGGGATATGCCGATACTGTGTATGTTTCCCTAAATGCAGATGGCAGTGCAACCATTCGTGATAATGGTCGTGGTATGCCGTTTGATATTAATCATGATACGGGGCGCAGTGCGCTGGAACTTATTATGTGTGAATTGCACGCCGGTGGTAAGTTTGATAACGAAGGTAGTGGTGCGTACAAGGTTTCGGGTGGTCTGCACGGTGTTGGTGTGTCGGTGGTTAATGCGTTGTCCAGTTGGTTGGAAGTCAAGGTTTGGCGCGGTGATAAAGAGGCATTTATGTCTTTTGCGGATGGTGTGCCGACATGTGATTTGAAAATTACCGAAAATAAGTCTGGACATGAACATGGGACCGAGGTGACATTCAAGCCTTCGCCAGAAACATTTACAGGGACCGAGTTTAGTTTTGATACAATGGAAACTTGGTTGCGTGAACAGTCTTATTTGAACGCAAATGTTAAAATTATTTTGGAAGATTTGCGTGGCGCTGAAAAGAAAGAACGGGAATTTCATTCTGTTGATGGGTTGAAAGGGTTTGCGACTTATCTGGATAAATCCAAAGAATTGTTGAACAAAGAACCTATCCAGATGATTAAGCAAATAGATGACAGTTATATCGAAATTGTTTTGCAATGGACAACGGCTTATACCGAAACATCACTTTGCTTTACAAACAATATTCCAAACCGTGATGGTGGTACACATTTGGCCGGATTTCGTGCGGGATTGACACGCGCAATTAATAAATATATTGCGGAAAAGGGTACCAAGAAAGATATTAATTTGTCGGGTGAAGACTTTCGTGAAGGTTTAACAAGTATTATTAGTGTTAAAATACCGGATCCAAAATTTGGTTCCCAGACCAAGGATAAATTGGTATCAAGCGAAGTTCGTCCAATTGTTGAAAGTACTGTTTCGGAATTGTTGTATGAATTCTTGGATGAAAATCCACAGATTGCCAAGACAATTGTTGATAAGATTATAGAAGCAGCAACCGCACGTGAAGCGGCACGCAAGGCACGTGAATTATCGCGTAAAAAGACGGGGCCGGAACTGGGCGGGTTGCCTGGTAAACTGGCGGGTTGCAGTGAACGCGACCCAGCAAAATGTGAATTGTTTATTGTAGAGGGGGACTCGGCGGGTGGTACTGCAAAGCAGGGACGTGATCGCAAGACCCAGGCCATTTTGCCGTTGCGTGGTAAAATTTTGAATGTTGAACGCGTGCGTTTCGATAAAATGTTGGGTTCGGATACAATTGGTGCGCTTATTACAACAATGGGTGCCGGTATCGGCAAGGATGATTTTGATATCGAAAAAATGCGTTATCACAAAGTTATTATCATGACCGACGCGGACGTTGACGGTCAACATATTCAGACTTTGTTGATGACATTCTTCTATCGTCATATGCCACAGGCAATCGAACGCGGTTATATTTATGTTGCAAAACCACCACTTTATGGTGTGACCCGCGGAAAACAGCAGATTTATCTGCAAAATGAACGCGAAATGGATGATTATTTGATGGAACAGTTGGCAACAGATGGTATGATTGAAACGGCCACAGGGGTTCAAGTTTCGGGGGCTGATTTGAAGCGTTTGTTGTCATTGGTTCTTAATATGCGTAATACTTTGCAACCACTGAACCATATTATGCCGTTGCGTTTTATAGAAGCGTTGGCATTAAATGGCGTGTTTGAAAATGAAACCGCGGATGCGTTTGTTGCAACACAGAATATGCTGGATGCCCAGGAACTGGAATTTGAACGCGGTTGGAAAATTAGTTCAGAAGATGCGGGTATCACAATCACACGCACATTGCGCAGCGTGACGGAATCTTATTTCTTGCCACGTGACAAGATTAATGGTCCAGAAGTGCGCGCATGGCATCGTCTTGATGGGCATGATGAATTAATAGAGACATTCAGCAAACCAACTGTATTGCGCGTTAAGGCAAAATCACAAAAGATTTGGGGTGCGTTAACATTGCTTAATACCGCGTTTGAGTATGCCAAGAACGGTCTTAAAATCCAGCGATACAAGGGTTTGGGTGAAATGAATGCTGAACAGTTGTGGGAAACAACTATGGACCCAAATCATCGTTCTTTGTTCCAGGTGACCGTGCAGGATGCAACCAAGGCGGACGAAGTTGTGTCTATGTTGATGGGCGATGTTGTTGAACCGCGTCGTGACTTTATTGTTGAAAACGCGTTGGATGCCAATTTGGATGTTTAATAGGAAATAAAATGGTTTCGAAAAGGCGTGCGCGTTTGGAAGCAGAACTTAGTGCATTAGAGACAGAACTTGCCGAAGGGGCGGGTTTACACTCCGAGGCGCAAGATTGGCACAAACGCGCACGGGTCGAAGCCATAAAAAAAGAACTGGCACAGATGGCTTCTGAATCCAAGGCCGATAAATTTAGACGTGGTACAATGGATGTTATGGAAGATGCCAAACGACTTGAAGATGAAAAAGAGTTGGCGCGTAAAAAGTTGTTTCAATATAACAGTGGAAACAGGGCGGCGTAGTTAATGGATTTTTCGGCCCAGTGGTTTTTTAATCTGGATTCCCAATTGCGCAAAATGGGTTTGGACAGTGATGCGCAATCTTTTGATGAAATTTTGGCGGGATTGCGTATGCAAAAAAAATATAATGCCGATGAATTTGCAGCGCATTGTGCATACGTGATTTTAGCAGGTGGTTTTTCCCAAAAAACCGCGAAAAAAATTCATGAAAAAATTATTGCTGTATTGGCCAAAAACGGTGCAAATTTTGATGAATTAATTGCAATTTTTAATAATAAAAATAAAGTCGGCGCAATTTGCAAAATATGGGATGCGCGACAAAAAATTTGTGATGGATATTATGCGCTGGATGGTCTTGATAATAAATTAAAATATTTGCAATTGTTGCCGCATATCGGAAAAATAACCGCAAATCATTTGGCGCGAAATCTGGGTGAAGATATTGTTAAATATGATATTTGGATTCAACGACTTGGGTGCGCATTTATAGATAAAAAACTTGAAATAAATAATGCGAAATTAAATCCGGATGTCAAGGTGGCCTGTGATGCTATGTTTGCGCATTTGGTTCGTGAAACGGGTTTGCCGTGCGGGTATATAGATGTTGTTCTTTGGAAATCTTTGCAACAGGGGTTGATAAAACTATGAATGTGAAAATTGAACAGTCTTGGAAAGATGCGTTGGCGGCCGAGTTTGATAAGGATTATTTTATCAAACTGACGGATTTTGTGCGGGCGGAATATTTGTCGGGTCGAACCGTTTATCCCGCGCCCAAGGATGTTTTTAATGCGTTTAATTTATGCCCCTTGGATAGGGTCAAGGTGGTTATTATCGGCCAGGACCCATATCATGAACCGGGACAGGCGCATGGGCTTTGTTTTTCTGTGTTGCCACCGACCGCGGTGCCGCCATCCTTGGTTAATATTTATAAAGAAATTGAATCTGATTTGGGGCGAAAATCTGTCACTAATGGTGATTTGACACACTGGGCAAATCAGGGCGTGCTGTTGTTAAATGCAACATTGACGGTGCGGGCACATGCGGCCGCATCGCATGCAGGACACGGATGGGAAGAATTTACAGATGCGGTTATTCGTACCGTGGCGGCGCGCGAAAATATTGTCTATATGCTGTGGGGAAGTTATGCCCAGAAAAAAGCAGGGTTTGTTGATATGCAAAAAAATCTGGTGCTTAGAAGTGCGCACCCATCGCCACTTTCCGCGTACAGGGGATTTTTCGGAAATCGGCATTTTAGTCAGGCAAATGAATATCTGGTTGCGCATGGTAAATCGCCGATTGAATGGTAAAAAAAAGAGCCGCCAAAATGGCGGTTCTTGTTTAGGAGGAAACTTAAAAACTGTATGTAATTCCCATGCCATAGAATGCATATGAATTATTTTCGGGGGCCGTGTTGCCGTTGGAAAAATGTTGGACATATGCCTCGATTGCGGTGCATTCTGAAATATGATACCCAGCGCCCAATTTGAACCCGAATATTAATTTGGAACCAATGCGTTCGTTCTGTTGCAGTTGCATGCCAACGGACAGGCCGGTATAAGTGTACCAGTCGTCACCATATGCCAGGGCTATATCTTGGCCCAATAAAGCGATTGGAATCGTGTATTTTTCCCAATTCCATCCATATTTCTTGCCGTGTCCCAAGGTTTGGACCACGCCCAACGACATGCGCGCCGGCAGGCGGAAAAATGTTGTGGGCTGGGCATATTGAAACTGAAACATGCTGAATGGCACCCATTGGGTTGGTGGTGGAATGATAAATCCGTGGTTTACACCCCATCCAAAGTTAAAACCAACCTGGTTTGTATAGCCGTTGAAAAAAGGATTTTCGGCGGCGTGCGCAGGGGCCAATATCAGGGCCGACAGTAAAAATAGGCTAATTTTGTTCATAGGGCGTATGGTATCATATATTGAGTTGGCTTTTAATATAGGTTATTAAAAAATATAATTGTTTTAAATAAGAATGAAATCCAGTATATCGTTTTTCTTGCATTTGGAAAAAAGTTTGTTATAATGCGTGGCGTTTGGCAGCGTAGCTCAGTGGTAGAGCAGAGGAATCATAATCCTTTGGTCGGGGGTCCGAATCCCTCCGCTGCTACCAAAATTTAAACCGCCCGTGTGGCGGTTTTAATTTTGGTTAGTAAAGGACGATAAGGACCCCAGGGTCCGGGGCGTCAGTTGGTGAAAACGAGTGTAAACGAAGTTTGAACCATACGTAGCGAAAGGGGCCTATAGAGCGAAAGCGAATATGGGAATCAGACA
Source organism: Candidatus Enterousia sp. (assembly GCA_045614725.1). Classification (GTDB taxonomy): domain Bacteria; phylum Pseudomonadota; class Alphaproteobacteria; order Rs-D84; family Rs-D84; genus Enterousia. The sequence goes on along the minus strand of JAZLDK010000052.1, from coordinate 30,364 downwards.
ATCCCTCCGCTGCTACCAGAATTTCCCGGTGTTCCGGGATTTTTTTATTTCGTGTTATTTGCCCGAATTTATGCGGTTTTGCGATTTTTAGCAGATTATTTTACATATACTGGACATAATCCCGGACATAAAAACACCGCCCGGGGGCGGTGGAATCGTGGTGCCCTAAGCAAGAATCGGACTTGCGACTCGTCCTTACCAAGGACGTGTTTTACCACTAGACTATTAGGGCGGTTAAAAACTGTGCTAATTATACGGTCCATACGATAAAAATCAAGGATAAAGTTAGAATGTGCCTGTTTTTTGTTGAAATGTGGATTTGTCTGGTATAAAATCTGGGGTGTTGTGGGAAAATTTGCGATGAAGTGACTGACAACCACCGAGTGAGCTTTTCCGCCAGACAAGTTATAAATCAGGGTGGCACCGCGCAGCCATGTTGACTTGCGCCCCTGAAAATTAACAATCAAGTGGGTGCCGAAAAATCCATTGTTTTTTCGTTGCCCGAAACATAAAAAAGGGACCAAAAAATGTTATCTTTGAAATCAAAGTACAGAACACATACTTGTGGTGAATTAAATGCCACAAATGTCGGCGAAACCGTTGTTTTGTCCGGATGGGTGCATCGTAAACGCGACCATGGGGCGTTGCTGTTTGTCGATTTGCGCGATAATTACGGTATTACACAGGTTGTGTTTGATGGTGGTGATGAAACACTTGAAAAAGTGCGTCCGGAATCTGTTATCAAAATCGTGGGCAAGGTTGTCGCCCGTGATGCAGGCGCGGTGAATGATAAAATTCCAACCGGTGCAATCGAAATTCAGGCGGAATCTTTTGAAGTGTTAACAAGTGCAGAAGTTTTGCCTTTCCAGGTTTTTGGCGACGATGATTCTGTGGCCGAAGATTTGCGCCTTAAATATCGTTATATCGATTTGCGCCGTGAAAGTTTGCATAAAAATATTTTGTTCCGCAATCGCGTTATGAAGTTTATTCGCGATAAAATGTGGGATATGGGATTTTCAGAATTTCAAACACCAATTCTGACCGCGTCAAGTCCAGAAGGCGCGCGCGACTTTATCGTGCCAAGCCGTAATCATCATGGGATGTTCTATGCGTTGCCCCAGGCACCACAGCAGTTCAAACAGATGATTCAAATTTCTGGGTTTGACAGATATTTCCAGATTGCACCTTGTTTCCGTGACGAAGATTTGCGTGCGGACAGATTGCTGGAGTTCTATCAGTTGGATTTGGAAATGTCGTTTGTTGACCTGCCGGATATTCAGGCGGTGGGTAATACTTTGATGCCGGCAATGATACGCGAATTTGTGCCAGATGCACAGATTTGTGAAGATATTCCACATATTTCTTTTGATGAAGCAATGTTGAAGTATGGGTCGGATAAACCGGATTTGCGTAATCCTATTATCATTTCTGATGTGACGGATGTATTCCGTGGGTCTGATTTTGGTATCTTTGCGAATGCTGTTGAAAATGGTGGCGTTGTTCGTGCGATACCGGCACCAAATTCGGCGGATAAACCACGTTCTTGGTTTGATAAACTGAGCGAATACGCGGTCAAAGAATTGGGACTTGGTGGATTGGCGTATATCGTCTTTGGGGAAGAGGCCAAAGGCCCCGTTGCCAAGAAATTAGATGAAGCGCGTATTGCAAAGTTGCGTGAAATTGCGGGTGATAATTCATCTTTGTTCTTTGTGTGTGATGTGCCAAATGTTGCTGCCAAGGCAGCGGGTAAATTGCGCAGCAAGTTGGGTGAAGATTTGGGACTGATTAATCCAAAAGAATTCCGTCTTTGTTGGATTGAAAACTTCCCATTCTTTGAAGAAGACGAAGAATCACCAACAGGTATCGCGTTTACACATAATCCGTTTTCGTTCCCAATGGCGACTTTGGAAGATTTGAATACAAAGAATCCGTTGGAAATCAAGGCGGCACAGTTCGATATGGTTTTGAATGGTGCGGAAATTTGCAGTGGTGGTTTGCGCAACTATAACCCAGAAGTTATGTTAAAGTGCTTTGATATCACTGGTTATTCCGAAGAAGTTGTTAAGGAAAAGTTTGGTGGTATGTACACCGCATTCCAATATGGCGCGCCACCGCACGGTGGATGTGCGTTCGGTCTGGATCGACTGGTTCAGATTATGTTGGATGAACCAAATCTGCGTCAGGTTGTGATTTTCCCAACCAATCAGCGCGGTCAAGACCTGATGATGGGTGCACCAACAACTGTGACAGAAAAACAGTTGCGCGAAGTGCATATTCAGGTTAGAAAAAAGAACTAAAATATAAATCCCCCAGATGGGGGATTTTTTTGTGCGCATGTTTGTGTCGACAAGGCGGCACAAAGATTAGAATTCATACCTATTGGCAAATATTTTTTCCCATATATAATTTGTTCGGAATAAAAAGAGAGTTTGTTATGGGGAATAATATAAATATCTTGGCGCATAATCTGAATCTTAGCCCGTATCAGGTCAGTAAATTAAAAATGCACAGTCACAAATATAATATGGGACGCTTAGAAAAGCGGGGTGGGGTGCTGTATGCACCATATGCAACGTATGGTGTTATTGGTTTTTTTATTAAGATTTTGTTTGGGGTGCGGGCGGACCTGATTGGGCAAAATAAGACCCTATTACAGGCACAAAAAAATATTAGATTCTTTGCCAATGGGTATCACAGTGTGCGTGTCGGGAAATACACATACTATGCCGATGCAAATGGCAGAAATGTTTCACGCGATGATTTTATGCGCGGAAAAATTAACTAGAACTGCGTATGCGTTTCAACAAAGGCGCGCATGAAACCTGGGTCCAGCGTGCGCATAATTTCCGACAAAGAATATTGACGATTTCCGTCCGGTAAAACACCCAGTTGAATTGTGGTTGGGGTTGATGCGGTGCCACGCATTGTGATATCAAGTTCCGCGGTCATTTGTCCGTTTGTTATGGCCAGTCCACCGGTTGCGGTTGTGTGACGCATGGATAATTCGATTGGCGAAGTGGTGATGAAATTGCCATTCGAATAATTGCCACGGATGTGCATATTCTTGACATGTGTTTCGCCACGGGTCAGGGCATCTGCGATTGCGTATTCTGCGTTAAGGGTTGTTATCTTGTTTGCGGATGCATAGAAGTTGTCAAATGACATTCCAATTAAATATCCGCCTTCGAATGTCATGTCCATGTCACCGGCCAGATTGTATGATATGTCGTGCGCAATTTGACCATGGGTTTTAAGTTCCAGTTCCGCGGTTATCATACTGTCACGGATGTTCAGCGGCATGTTCTGTGACAGCAGTTCGCCATTAAGCAAGAACTTGTTTAATTGAATTGAAATATCATAGTTTATTTTGTCTTTGTTAATTGTAATCAGTATATTCCCGCGGTCGTTATCGCTGATTGACATGATTTGTGTGCTGGGTTTAAGTACATAAACAAAGTTTTTGTATTCTATGTTTTTATATATCATGCGGTCGGCCGACAGTGATATATTAACCGGTATTTCAAACATTGTCATTAATGGCGCATTGGTTAAAAATTCCTGTTCGGAATAATTTTGTATAAATTGTTTGTTGATAAATTTATCAAGATTTAATAAATCAGTGTGCAGGGTAATTGTGTCGTCAGATGCACTGCCGGAAAATTCCTGGCCGTTGATTTCCAGACTAAGGTTTGATATTTTTCCGTCGCTGTAAAATCCGGATATTGTGTATCCAAAATCATTCGCAAAGCGCAGGTCGATTTGTGGTAACCACCGTTTTATGCTGGTCCCCGTCAGGTGAAAATAGTTATCGTACAATGATAATTTCCAATCACCAGAATTTGGTGTGAATGTGTACATGCCCTGGGATAGTTCAAAGTTGCCGATTGCGTGTTTCATAAATTCTGGTAAAAACGCCATGTCTATGTTCAGCCATTCAAGTGTTCGGTCCTTGGCAAAAGTGTATGATGCGTTGGTGCCGGTTGGGGTTATTTCATATGTGCCACCAAGGTTTGAAAAGTTAAATGTAATTTTCCCCATTTGGCCGATGTGCTTTAAGATATTGTTTGTATAGTTTGTATCGGGCATGGGTTTGTTTGATTTTACATATATATCAAATATATTGTTCTTAACCGACAGGTGGCCAGACATATTATCAAATGTGAATTTGCCACAATTCCAATTTGTTGTGTTGCCCGAAAAAGTGCATGTTGCAACCGAATCCGCAAAAGGCATTGTTATGGTCAGGTTTTCCGCGCCATTTGGTGTTATTGTGCCACCGGTGACGGTTATGTCGTCCGCAATAAGTTCCTGGATTTGTAATTTGTCGTGTGTGCCGATGGCCTGGACACGGATGTGATTGATTTTATGGTTGGACATGCGCATGTCGCCGTAAAAATCCAAATTTAGTTTTGTCCTGTGTAATATCCGATTTGGATTCATCAAGAATGAAAAATCATAGTTCATATTGTCAGATACCAGTTGTATATCCTTGTCCCCGTTGGGATAGATTTGTATGTTGCCGGAAAAGTTTTCGGATTCTATGTTTGTAAATTTATAACCTTGGTCGCCATCCCATTCAAAATTCATGGTCAGGGATATTGTGTTTGTAATCCTTGGTTGAGTAAAGTTAAACCATCCATTGATATCGTTTGTTGTCAGGGACATATGGCCGCGTATTGCGCCGTTTTCCAGTATTGTGCCAATGATATCAAGTTTGTTGTTCTTGTTTTTTATATGAAATTTATCGTCAATAAATTCCACATCATATTTATGCGATGCGGTACGGATTGTTCCGTGGAATTCGCCGTCGGTAAAGTCCGCGCGAATAATGTGGAATTTTTTGCCACGGAATGTGATATCACTGTTGTATATTTCAATATTGTGGTTGAATGCTGCGGGTTCCAGTTTATCAATCGTTATATCGGCATCATAAATAACAACCGTGCGGTCCAGTTTTGCATTCTGTATATCAAACAGATCACGAAATGGCATAGATAGTAATAGCGAGCCTATGCGGGCGGTCGGAATGCTTACGTCATGAATAACAACCGTTGCGCCGCCAACCAGACTGAAATGTATATCGCCGTTAAGTTTGGCCGGAACATTGGTCTGTTCTAAAATGTTCTTTTCCAGATATGGGCGAAATCCATTCAGGGTTATCATTGGTGGAATAATAACAATAGATAATGCAATCGCGCCAATCAGTGAAATGATTGACCAAAAGATTCTGCGTTTGTATCTGGGTTTTAATGCCATTCTCTCTTTCCTTGTAATTTAATTATAATGGATTACAATTGGTAATGTGAACAAAAAAATATTTAATCTTGAAAGTAATTATCAGCCGATGGGGGACCAGCCAACGGCCATTTCTGAATTGACCCAAGGTTTGGCCCAGGGGCGGAAAAATCAGGTTTTGCTGGGGGTGACAGGGTCGGGCAAGACCTTTACCATGGCAAATATTATCGCGGAACTGGGGCGCCCGGCGTTAATTATGGCACCAAATAAAATATTGGCGGCGCAGTTATATACGGAAATGAAGTCGTTCTTTCCGAATAATCATGTGGAATATTTTGTGTCTTATTATGACTATTATCAGCCCGAGGCGTATATGCCGACAACAGATACATATATCGATAAAGATGCGTCAATTAACGAGCAGTTGGATCGTATGCGGCACAGTGCAACACGCGCCATGCTGGAAGAACGGGATGTGGTTGTTGTATCCAGTGTGTCGTCGATTTATGGTATGGGGTCGCCGGAACAATATGCGGGAATGAAACTGATTTTGCGTGCAGGGGATAATATTTCAATGCGTGATGTGATGCGAGCGTTGGTCGATATTCAATATAAAAGAAATGATATGGCGTTTGCACGTGGTGATTTTCGTGTGCGCGGGGATACACTTGATATATTCCCATCACATGCACAGGACAGGGCGTGGAAGTTGTCTTTCTGGGGCGATGAAATCGAAGAAATTTGGGAGTTTGATACCCTGACGGGGGCTAAATTGCAAAAAATAGATCGGGCGGTTGTGTATCCTAATACCCACTATGCAACACCTATGCCAAGTGTTTTGCAGGCAATTGGTCAGATAAGAAAGGATTTGGATGAAAGACTCAAATTCTTTCACGAAAATATGAAATATGTCGAAGAGCAAAGATTGCGCGAAAGGGTGAATTTTGATATCGAAATGATGGAAAGTACAGGGACATGTCGTGGGGTTGAAAACTATTCGCGATATTTGTCGGGACGACTGCCGGGACAGCCACCGCCAACACTGTTCGAATATTTACCCAAGGACGCAATTCTGTTTATTGACGAAAGTCATGTGACGGTGCCCCAGATTGGTGCAATGTCGCGCGGGGACCGTGCACGCAAGGAAACATTGGCGCAATATGGTTTCAGGTTGCCTTCGTGTGTGGATAACAGGCCGTTGACATTTGATGAATGGGACAGTATGCGCCCCCAGACGGTGTTTGTATCGGCAACGCCCGCGGAATGGGAATTGACGCAATCTGGTGGAATTGTTTCCGAACAGGTTATTCGACCAACGGGATTGTTGGATCCGATATGTGAAGTGCGACCAACCGAATATCAGGTTGATGATTTGTTAAAGGAAGTCAAACAAACAAAGGGCCGCATGTTGGTGACGACACTGACCAAGAAAATGGCGGAACAACTAACCGACTATTTGAATGAAAACGGGTGCAGGGCAAAGTATCTGCACAGTGATATTGAAACTCTGGAACGTATTGAATTGCTGCGCGATTTGCGGATTGGTAAATTCGATGTTCTGGTTGGAATAAATTTGTTGCGCGAAGGTTTGGATGTGCCAGAATGTGAATTGGTTGCGATTATGGATGCGGATAAAGAAGGGTTCTTGCGTTCGACGCGTTCTTTGATTCAGACCATTGGTCGCGCGGCGCGTAATGCAAATGGACGGGTGATTTTATATGCGGATAAAATTACTGATTCTATGCGGGCGGCGTTGGACGAAACGGCGCGAAGACGCGAAAAACAAATGGCATATAATACCGCGCATGGTATAGTGCCAAAAACAGTGACCAAGGCAATCTTTGCCGAGGTTGGCGAAAAACAAGAAAAAACAGACAAAACCCACAGGTTTGTTTATGATAAATTTGGTGGGGTTATGGATGCGGATTCTTTGCGCCGTGAAATTAAAAAGTTAAATCTGCAAATGAAAAAACATGCAGAAAATCTGGAGTTTGAACAGGCGGCTGAATTGCGTGACGCAATTCATAAACTGGAAGACGACTTGTTATTAGTGGAGTAAAAAAATGGTAAATGTAAATGAAATTATTGCGATTGATGGTATTGGTACAAGCAAACAAAATAAAGAATGGTTTGCGGTTGATGTGTATGTAAAACGCGGGGAAAATGTGTTAAAGATTGTGTATCCGTACAAGACACAAAAAGATGCACAGGATTTAATGGAAAAAATAAAACGTAAAGAAAATAAATTGCCAGAACCGGCGTACAAACCACTGGTTTATTTTATGGGAATTGGAAAAGTATTATGAGTGAATTTATAACAAAAAATCTTGAAGAAACACGCGCGTGGGCGGCGGATTTTTCCAAAAAATTAAAAGCACCAACCGTCGTGGCATTGCATGGTGACCTGGGTATGGGCAAGTCGGAAGTTGCGCGAAAAATCATTCAAACACTTTGTGGGGCGGACACGGTTGTGCCAAGTCCAACATTTACAATCGTGCAAAGTTATGATGGAATTTCCCACTTTGATTTGTATCGCGTAGAAGACGCGTCCGAATTAACGGAAATCGGTCTGGAACACGCCATCGACAACGATATAACCCTGATTGAATGGCCGGAAATTGCGGCGCATATGTTGCCACAAAATACTATTCATGTTTATATCAGCGCATGTGAAGATGGACGAAAAATTGTTGTTGAATAAATTAGGAAAAGGTACTTAGTGATAATTGCCCTGCGGTATTGCATAATTTAATTGCGATGAACAGTCGTGATGCGAACACTGCAAAAAAGGACTTTCTTAGACCCGAACCCACATCCCTAAGGGCAATGTTTGCAAATAAAAATCCCCGTGTGGGGATTTTTATTTTATGTCGGTTCGGCGAAGTAAACTTTGAACCGCCAATGGAAAATCATGTGCCTTGGCAAGGTATGAACCGCTGACCAATAAATTGGCGCCGGCGTTCCAGCATGCGGGGGCTGTTTTATCTGTTATGCCACCGTCAACGGAAATTGTGAACTTTAATCCGTATTTTTTGCGGGTCGCGGCCAGTACAGAAATCTTGTGTAAAGCGTCGGGGTTAAATGCCTGGCCCGCGGCACCGGGTTCAACGGACATTATCATAACTTCGTCCAAATCCCGCAAAATAGGTTTAAGAATACTTACAGATGATTCCGGGTTAATTGCCACGCCAGCCCGCCGCCCAGATGCGCGAATGTTTCGCAATGCGGCACGCAGGCCGGATGTGTTTGTCGAAAGTATTATCGTATCCGCGCCGGCGGCAATCGCATCAGCGGCCCACACCGTCGGACTTTCCGTCATAAGGTGTACATGAAGGTGGGCGTTTGTATGTGCGCGAATATATTTTAATTCTTCGATGCTGCCTGCAATTCGGTCAACATAAAATCCGTCCATAATATCGACATGTATCATGGATATACCACCGGACTTGAATAAAGAATATGTGCCCGTGTTCTTCATATCAAAGCACAAAGTGCTTGGTAATATGGGAATAAATTTATTTTTGTTTTTTGGTTTGCGTTTGAATAATTTTACAATCCACCTAAGGCGTTTGCCCCAACGGTCGCGGCGGGCAATGTATACTTCGCGATGTTTGGATTCAAGTGACCATATGTAATTAGATAGTGCACGAACGGTACTGTCGTTTGGAATAATATCGGTTATAACCGCAAAAGCGTTTTCGATAAAATCACGTAGGCCTTCGATATCAGCACCGCCACCGGTCATGATAATTTTTGTTGGGTGATATTTTGTAAATGCAGGCGTACAACCGTCCTTGATTTGCCCAATTATATCAATCAGAATTGGCAAAATAATATCGTTTACATCACCACGCGAAAAATCATATGCCGTATCCGCGGGGGTAAAGCGGTCCATTTCCTTGGGAATAAGGGATGCAATCATGCATTTAATACGGTCTGCGGTTTCAAAATCAAGATTTAATTTTTCGGATATTGATTTTGTTATATCGGCACCACCAAGTTTGATTTTTGTATGCCATACTGGACCGCGGTCTGTCCAGATTGAGGCAGATGTATATTGGGCGCCAAAGTCAAGAAACATTGTTGTTTGCTTCTTGGTGCGATATGTGGCATTTAATAAAAACTGGGGATCATAAAATCCGTTGGATTGTATGTGTGCACCACGCAAGTGTTCGTATATGTCGGCAAGTCCAGCGTTCGAATAAAATATTGCACCAAATGCACTTATTAAATGACGGTCCGTATGCCCGATGGGGGTTAACATATTACGATAATTTGGTGTGTCGTATCGCAGTGGAATGATATGCATCGGGAAAAAATCTTGCGGTGGGGTAATCTCCGACAACTGGTTTCTTATATCCGATGGTATTATTTTGTGTTCACCACCCCAGCTGGTACTTTTTGCAACCATATCGAACAAGGTTGGTCCCATGTTGCCGGTCACATAAGCTTCGTCAAAATGTGTGCCAAGTTGTTTTTCAAGTTCGTCTATTACCGATTTGATTGCATATACGGTATCAAAACTTTCGGCGGAATACATTGTCGATTTATCAAGTTGACCACCGCGAACGCGGTGCGCAATACCACGCACACAATGTGTGCCAATGTCAAGACACAAAAAAGATGAATCAATTAAATTCATAATCTGTGTTGTGCTATTTTACCAAAATGCGCGCATCGTCACGCATGTCGATAAAGGTTATGTCTTTGTTTAATATTTTGTGATTGCTGTTCAGTGTAAGCAAAGAACCAATCGCAGATATCGGATTGTCTTCAGGCAGCATAACAGTAATTCCGCCCGTTGTGATTAGATTCCAACGGCGGTTTTCTATCCATTCCATGTAATCTAAATCGCCAACAAGATTGTGTGCGGCCTTGGTTATATTGGTTATATCCTTGGGCAGCGGACCACGAAAAACAACATTCCCTTCGTCACGTGTTTGTTGGGGGCGATTTACAATTGTTCCGTCGGCCGATAACGGATAATAGTTTTCGCCATCTGTCCAAAGGGCAACAGCGCGGTAAAATGATGACTTTACCGCCAGATTCCCGTTTGGTAATCTGCGAACGGCGGATTTTTGTACGCCAGGAATTGCGCCGATGCGGGCATTCATGGTGGCCAAATTAACAGAATAGGTTTGGGTCCCAGATGGAAGATTGGCGGCATTTGCCAATGCGGATAAATCCTTGTTATCCGTATCAGCGTTTATGGAAATATTGTGAACATGTGCGATTGTTCCGCGGCCCATGCCGGTCATTATAATGCGTACCGAAAAATACACCGCCAAAATAATGGCAAGCACAAAGTATAACCAAAACCATATAGAACGTTTCATGTTGCTTGATTATATCATAAATTTGGCCCGCTGGAAACATTTATTAAAAAATCCCCAAAGTCTGGGGATTACATAGCACGAAGAAGGTATCCACGACGAAACATACAGCGACGATATGCGCCAATTGTTTTAGATGCCGTGTTGCGTGGGACCGACATCAGACTGCGCTGGCCAACATCGCGATACTCGTTTGATTGAAATGTCACCCAAAGACCATCCCAATCCGGCATAATACCGGACTGATTCGGGGAAATTAACTTTGCAATTCTGGAACGTGGTTGGTGCGATGGGCGATTTATACCAAGACAGGCCTTGTGATCGCGAACAAATTGTTCCGTTGTGACGGATTCGTTTTCCCAATTCAGGACCGTTGCATCATCAATGCTGCCGCGATTGACCGATGCGCATGCCGTTAATAATAAAAATACGGGTAAAAATTTTATTCTCATGTTTTGTATTATAATTTATTTGCCTTTTGGTGGCAATAGTTTTTATAATGTAAAAAAAGAGAGAAAGGACAAAGGAATGGCATTAACCGTTCAACATTTTATTAAAGTGGCAAATTACTATAACCAAACGGCAATGATGATGTCTGCAATTTGTGTTCAAAAGGGCGGAATTGCAATTGAAAACTATGTGGGGCGTTTCTTTGCAGCCGATGTGTTAGAGTATGTTGTGGAATATGGGCGTCGTCTGCAACAGGCGGATGAAAACTTGGCGCCAGAAATAGTGGGACTGATTGACAGGTTTGCCGCCCAGTACGAGCGGGTGCGTGATTTGACGACGCCAACCGAAAAGCCAATTCATGAAATGACTTTGGAAGAATTTGAAAAAGTTATGAATATTTAGCATAATATCCATAAACCAAGAAAGGAAAAGGTATGAATATCGTAAAAAAAATTAGTCTGATGTTTGTTGGAATGGCCGTGGTTGCGGGATGTGTGCAACAGCAGCAGCCAATGTATGATAATATTACGGTTGTTGACCAGTTGGTTATTGATGAAAATTCTGTGCCAATCTTTCCGAAAAAAGCGGCGCTGACAACCGATACAGCGCGCAGATTTTCGATAGAGTTGCCTAAACGATGCGAGGTTGATTGGGATAATCAAAATGTTGTTTCAGTTGTGCCGGCGGAAAAAATAGAAATAGTGCGCCTGAATACCGGTGATGCATTGCCAGATGATTTAGGGGTGTCTGATTTTGAATTCAAGGATTTGACGGTAAAAAAGGCCTTGGATAAGTTGTTGGAAGCAGTTGATATCGCGGTTGTCCAAGACGAAGATATGTATCAGAAAATATCCGGGACTATTACGGCGGGACCTTTGGCAGATGCGGTTGAGTTGATGACGCGTATGGGGCATGTTTATTATTCCTATGATGCGGAATATGGGGAAATTCATTTGACCAATCGTGGTAAATGGATGATTAAAATGCCGGAAAATGAAACCATTATTATGGCTATGCTGGATGCAATGCATGGTGCGGATATGCGCAATTTGCTGGTAAACTGGAAGGATAAAACAATTGTGTTCGAAGGCAATTACCAGATAGAACGCGAAGTTGCTAAAATTATTTCGGACATTTCGTCCAAGAAGTATATGATTGCCTGGGATATGGATGTGTATCGTGTTTATCCGCGTACAGACAATCCAATTGTTTGGATGAATTTGTTGCCGGCGTTTGGTGAAAATAATGTGCGTATGTCTATCCCGGGGGTTGTGGGGCGTGCGCTGGTTGTGGGACCGGAAATTAATACCAAAACATTACAGGAATTTTTGGCACAGCAGGCGAATGTTGTTTTGGTGTCGCAAGGAACCTTTGCAATACCAAATGGTTGGCAGTCGCGCTTTGATGTTGGTCAATGCGGCAAAGAAGAAAGGTTGGAAACAGACCTGATTGTTGGCGCAACGGGAACCTATGGTGATTTTGGCGGGATGAAGAAAATTGATTCCAAGATTGTATTGCGTACAAGTAATGGGGAACTGACTTCGTTCAATATCCCGTCCAGCGTGGGTGATAACTATGTGATTGTTGGTATTCCGACACATTCGTTTGTGACAACGCCTGAAACATTGGTGTCGCCGTATGCAGAATTGGTTGTGTTTATGTCGCCGCGTGTCGTGTCAATTGTAGAAGGGGAAAATTACAGCGGGGCAAATCAATTGATGGGTGATGCATTGCGTGATTTTCTTAGTGAATAAGGGTTGATATAATGTTTTCAAGACTGGAAAGAAAAATTGCATTCAGATATCTGGGGGCCAAGAAGCGTGGTTTTGGTTCGGTTATTTCATGGGTGTCGTTGATTGGTATTATGCTGGGGGTTGCGACACTGATTGTTGTGATGTCTGTGATGGGTGGTTTTCATGATACGCTTTTGGGGCGTATTATTGGTATGAATGGGCATGTGGTTGTCTATCACCAAGATGGTGCAATTTCGGACTTTGATTTCTTGATTGATAAAATGAAGCAGAACAAGGTTGTGGCGGCGCGCGCAACCGCGATTGTGCCAATTGCCGAAGGGCAGGTTATGGCAACCGCGAATGGCAATAATACCGGCGCGATGATTCGCGGAATTCGTATGTCCGATTTGGAAAGTAAAACACAAAGCGGGACCCGTATATATGGTAAAAAGTTATCTGATATATCAGATGGTGAATTGGTGGCGGGGGCGCAATTGACGCGCGCCTTGCATGTGACAATGGGGGATAAAATTTCACTTGTTTCTGCAAATGGGGCAACGCCAACACCATTTGGTTCTATGCCGCGCATTATGGCGTATCCGGTGATGAGTTCGTTCTTTATGGGAATGTATGAATATGATTCAGGTTATATATTTATGCCACTGGAAACCGCGCAAAAGTATTTGAATATTGGAAATAGTGCAACGCATATTGATTTGTTCCTTGATAACCCCGAGGATACAACCCGCGTGACAGAAGCATTGGCGAATTTGTTGCCAGATGGATTTGTTGTTCGTGATTGGCGCGATTTGAATCGCGGATTTGTTGGCGCGTTGCAGGTTGAATCAAATGTTATGTTTTTAATATTGATGTTAATTGTTATTGTTGCGGCGTTTAATATTGTTTCTTCGCTGGTTATGTTGGTCAAGGACAAGAACAAAGATATTGCCGTGCTACGTACATTTGGTGTGTCGCGTCGGTCTATGATGAAGATTTTTGTTTTGTCGGGGACTTCGATTGGTGTGATTGGGGCGTTCTTTGGCACGATATTGGGTGTACTGGTGGCGATTTATATTGAACCAATTCGTCAGTTCTTTCAGTGGGTGACGGGACGCGATTTATTTCCGGCGGAATTGTATTATTTGTCGGAATTGCCATCGAAACTGATATGGACAGATGTGCTGGGGATTGCGCTGATTGCGGTATTGTTGGCGTTCCTGGCGACACTGTACCCCGCATGGAAGGCGGCAAACACAGACCCGGTCGAGGTGCTGAGAAATGAGTAAAGGGAATTTGTAATGGCGAATATTTTGAATTCTTTGTCGAAAATACAAAACACCGATGTGGTTATGTCGGTGCGTGATATCAAGCGGACTTTTATAGAAGGGGGGCAGCCTTTACATATTCTGCGTGGTGGTGGATTTGATTTGCATCGGGGGGAAATTATCGCGCTGGTGGGACAGTCGGGGGCTGGTAAATCCACACTGTTGCAATGTGTGGGGTTGCTGGATAAACCAAGCGCGGGCAGTATTATTATTGGTGGCGCGCCCGTACAAAGAATGAGCGAGGATATGCGCACCCAGGTTCGCAGAAAGAAAATAGGTTTTGTATATCAGCGGCATAATTTGTTGTCTGATTTTACCGCGCTTGAAAATGTTATGTTGCCGATGTTGGCAAATGGTGTTGATGAAGATGTGGCGCGGGCGCGGGCGGTGCAATTGTTAAAGGCCGCAAATGTAGCGCATCGTGCTTCGCATGTGCCCGGTGAAATGTCGGGCGGGGAACAACAGCGAACCGCGGTTGCGCGTGCGCTGGCAAATGGTCCTGATATATTGCTGGCGGATGAACCAACGGGCAGTCTGGACCCGCAACATGCAACGGCGGTGTTTGATTTGTTGCTGAATTTGGTTCGTAAAAACAAAATGGCAATGCTGTTTGTGACGCATGATATGAATTTGGCGGCACGCGCCGACAGAAAAATTACCATTAAAGATGGAATCGTGATATAATAGTATGAAAGTGATAAGGAGAGAGTGTTATGAAAAAGCAAAAAGTAATGTCTAAATCTTCCAAAAAGCATGTGTTTAAGGGCGTATTCTCGCTGGTTGGGTTGTTTGCATGTGGTTTGATGTTGGGACTGGGGTTGACGGACAAGGCCGATAAACCACAGGTTGTAAATGTGGCATATGCCGAACCGGCCCAGGTCCAGGAACCAATCAAAGAAACATGTGTTGTTATCGAAGAAATACTGACTGAAAGATTGTCATCTGAGGGTGGAAATTATATCTATGAATACCCAAGACAAAATATTGAAATTTATGAACGTCTTGTAAAAAATGGGTGTCCAGAAAATGTGGAAAAATGGAAAAATGCAATCCTGCGTGAAGAACAGATTATTGCAGCCCTGAACGAAAATGCGACGACCGGCCAGCGTCAAACATGTGATATGGTTGAAGAATCTTTGTTGGCGACAATGCCGTGGGCGGATTCTCATTCTGGTTCCTATATCAGAATTGAACGCGCGAAAATTTATGCGAATCTGTCAGAACGCGGATGTCCGGAAAATTCTGAAAAATATGTCGCGTTGGCAAAGCAGGAACTGGAAATCGCGCGTGCGTTGGAAGATGACGAATTTGATGAACAGGAAACAACCGAGGTTGTAGAAACATATAAGCGTCTTAATATGCAAATGGCGGCCGAAGAAGTTTTTGAAACGGTAAAAAAACTGACGAATCCGGCAATTGATTTTGTTCTTGAAATTGAAAGAATCATTAACGAACAATAGGCGTGCATATGAAAAAAATTCTGATGATTTTGGGGGTGGCGCTGACCGTGCCTGCGCTGGCGACCGAAGAGGTACAGGATGTGACTGAAGAAGTTCAAGCGGTTGTTGAAGAAGCACCAGTGGTTGCCGAACGCGTATCCTGTGCAGATATGAAGACCAAAATTGCAGAATTGTCGGCGATTGAGGCACCGGATGAAACAACAACCCAAGAATTAATCGAGCTTAAATCCGAATATCGTCGCGTGTGCGCAAAGTCCGCTTCTGGGCGCAGAACATCGGGGCGCAGAGGTGCGGTGGTTGCACCCGTTGTGGCCAGTGAAGAAGAAACAACCATAATGGAAACAGTCGCTGAAACAGTTGTTGAAGAAGTTGCGGAGCCTGTTATCCTTAGTGACGAACAAAAACAAGCAAATCTTGATGCGGGTTTATGCGCCGACGGGACATCACCAAATCGATTTGGTTGTTGCACGGGGGAAAAGTTTACGGACCTGGGGAATCTTAATTTTGCCTGTTGTCCGGATGATGGGGTGTCAGATTGCTTTCCACCCATAAAATAAATTATAATAATTCATCTGTGGGCGGTCCCGACAACTCATGTAGCGTTTGTACACTACGTTGTCGGGACCGTTCCACATCTAAATCATTCTAATTTATTTTTACAACAGGCAAGGGGTTGGGTAATGAGCATCTCATGTAGCGCTTGTACACTACGATGCCCGATTTGTTTTTATCTAAATCATTCTAATTGGTGGTGTGTTAATCTTTGATACGCGCCAAGTCGTCAAACTGTTTATATTTCTGGTCGTTTGTTTCGCGGTATTCATATGGTGCGCCGCCCGCGGAATAGATATTGAATAATTCGGTTGTTTTTAAAACCGCCGCGTTTATCATATTCTTTAATATGTCGCCATCGTATGTGATTGTGCGGACATCCCCGTTCTTTAATTGCAGGAATTTTATAACCGGTGTTTCTGGGCGCAGGTTCGACCTGAACCCGCCGTTTTGCAACATGAATGCTTCCAGTGGTAATTGTGGCATGTTGCCTTGTTCCAATTGTGATTTGTTTGGTGCAGCGCCGGTTTTTATATCCAATACACCACCGTCCCATACGCGGTCGGCACGGGCACGTACGGTTCGGCCCGCTATTTTTATTTTGCCGTCTATTTCCGCGAATGAGTTTTGTAAACCACTTAATTCGTTTGCGGCAATTGGGGCAATTTCCAAAAATCTTTTGTGCCAGAAGTGATATATCACACTGTTGTTGCCAAGTTTTTCCTGGGCGCGGCGATCCATGTCGCGGACCAAGGCATCGGGCGATATGTCGCGCGGATTTTCCAATGCCGCATGCACAAGATTCCCAAAGTCGCGCGCATCGGGTGCGGTCCAATAATCGTCCTGCTTTTTAAGGCGCAGTATGTGCTTTACATAAAATGAAAATGGGTTATGTATCAGGTGTTCAAGTTCCGTCACATAAACATCGGACCAATCCGCGGGCGGTGTTGGCGCGGAATAATCAAGTGAATTTGGTGCGACATTATCGCGCGCCAATACGGTTTGCAGGATTGTGTCATCGGTTGCAAATTTATATCCGCGGGCAATTATTCGGGACAGGAATCTGGACTCGGTCGTTTGTACGCCACCAGATTGTGTACTGCGAATCCAATAGACCGTATCACCGCACGACAGATTCATAAAATCCAAGGATTGCAGGGATACCTTTCTGTCGGGGGATGGCAGGCCAATTTTTTCCGCAATACTGCGTGGCAGCCATGCGTTTTCATATCCGCGTGCAGGAAACATTCCTTCGTTAAGTCCGGTTAAAATTACAATGTCTGCGGTCTGCATGCGCGATTCAATTGTGCCAAGAATAACAACATCGGCATCTGGATTCATTGCGCCACGAACAGATATGCCGGAAATACAATCGAATAAAAATGCGCGTGCATCTGCCAGATTTAGTTTCAAATCCGCGGCCTTTAATGCGTCGGACAATTCATTTATTGTGCCCCAAATCAATACAGAGGTTGGGTCATCGATTGTAAATTGTGGGGCAAAATTGTTCAGGTTGATTTCAACCACCGTGGCAATTGTGTTAAAGAAATCATAACTGTTTTCGGTATAGATTTTGTCAAAGGTATTACTGCCCGTTTCAATCCAATCATCAAACAGATTTATTATCGCACGACCGACCGGTGTCATTGTTCCGGGGGTGCCACCCGAAAAGTCGGCAATAATTCCGTGGGCGGCCAAAGATGCCGCTATACGCTGGTTTCCGGCCGCATCCGGTGTAATTACCAATACGGATTTTTTGTTGGCGATGGCGTGTGTGGCGATTTGGGCGACGATATTTGCCTCGGTCGATTCACGCGGAACATTAATCAGGCAACAATGTGATAAATCTAAATCTGTGGTTGGTTTGTCTGGGTTGTTTCCAAATGTATAATTCATGGAATCTATGGCGGATGGGCCGACATCAATTGCGATTAAATCGCGGTAATCAATACCCAGGCGGGATAAAAATTTGTATTCAGAATTATATGGATTGGTGTTTAATTCAAAATCTTGGGGGCGACCGTCCAATTTGCCAGATAAAATTATTCGGCCGTGTGGCGCATGTGCGACTGCGCACATTAAATCAGCGGTGGCGGGAACACTGGCCGTGGAACCACAGACAATCACCAGTTTATATTTATCCAACACACCGATCCAATCGCGAATGGATTGATTCCTTGATTGGGTTTGTGTCATGCGACCCGCACAAAATTCATTCATAAATTTAGACAGGATATTAAGTATCTGGGCCTTGCCTTGAAAGTGCGTCGCGTATTTTTCATCAACCAATTCCGACCAATCGATTGTCGCGGCATCGATACCTTCGTTTTCAAGATAATCCTGCATGCGAATCAAGTCGTGCGCAACACTAAGTGCCGTTGACATATTTGTTATGTTTGCATCCGCCGATAATAATTTGGCCAGAACAACAGTGCGCATAGTGTTTGAAACCGTGTCATCGGTTGTGGGTTCATCTTGGGGGAATTCGTCATCGGTGCCTTCGCCAAGTGCAACCAGTGTTGGCAAAATTGCAACGCCACCAGATTTTTTTGCGATAAGTTTTTCAACGGTTCTGACGGCGCGGCGACTGGGTAAAAATATTAGCATATCCTGGATTGGAATATTTGCCCCATCAATCAGCGCCCACAAAGCATCGGGCATTTTTGCGGGGTTTGTCGCATAGAAAATGTTTTTATTTAATGCCAAGTGTTGCCCTTATTGGTTCGATTCCCGTTTTCTTTTCTGCGGATGTGTACAAGATTTCAGGGTTCATTGCGCCGTGGTCGGTGTGCTTGATTTCATGCTGTTTTTCTTCGCGGATTTTTTTGTCTTTTTTGGTGTAAACAATTTGATAAGCGATTGCGTTTGCATCACAAAAATCCATTAAATCAAGGTCGGAATCGCGTGGACCAATTCGTGAATCAATTAATATGAACAGGCGTTTTAATTGGCCACGTGTCAGCAAGTATTCTTCCAGTCTTTGCAACCAACGCATGGCATCGGTCTTGGATACTTTGGCATAGCCATATCCGGGCAGGTCAACAATCATAACGCGGTCATCAAGGTTAAACAGGTTCAGGCTTTGTGTGCGGCCGGGGGTGTTGGATGTGCGTGCAATTGGTGCGCCGACAATCGCGTTTATTAGTGATGATTTGCCGACATTACTGCGCCCGATAAAGGCGTATTCGGCAAATTGGGTTTTGGGCAAAGATTTAACTGTTTCAAAACTGCCGACAAATTTAATCATTTGTGCCCCCTTGGTCCAATAATCTTTTGTATGCTTCTTTTTTGGATATTCCGCTTCGTGCGGCCAGTTCGGCCGCCGCAGACTTCATAGAAGTTGCCGCAATGTCGTTGACGATATTACTGATTTCTTGGTCGGACATTTTGGTTTCTGGGCGCGGCGCAACCACAATTACAATTTCACCGCGTGGTGGTGTTATGTTTGCCAGTTCAGCAGGATATCCGATAATTGTTTCTTCGTGGATTTTTGTAATTTCGCGTACGATGGCAATTTTGCGTTCAGGCATAACACGCGCCAATGCCGCGATTGTTGACATTATGCGGTTCGGACTTTCGTAATATATTATTGTGTGTGGGATTTTATTGTCATCGCGCAGTTTCTTTTCGTCAAAAAAACCACAGAATGTAAAGCGGTCACTGGGGAATCCGGATAATACCAATGCGGATATTGCCGCCGTTGCGCCCGGCACAACAAAGACGGGGATGTTTTCCACGCGTGCCGCACGAACCAGACGAAAGCCTGGGTCGGATACCGCCGGCATGCCAGCATCACTGACCACCGCGATTGATGCGCCGTTGCGCAGTTTTTCGATTAATTCAGGAACCACCGTGCGTTCGTTATGTTCATGACATGATACGCGTTTTGTATGAATGTCAAAGTGTGATGCCAATTTGCCAAATACGCGTGTGTCTTCGGCCGCAATCAGGTCAACCTGTTGTAAAACCTGAACCGCGCGTGGTGTCATATCGGATAAATTTCCAATTGGTGTACCAACAATATAAAGCCCCGTTTGCATTCGAAATCCTTTTATAGTAAAATGATACAGAATAAAATGGATTTTTCAATGTATATAAACAAATTTTTGAAATTTTTTATGTTGTTATGCCTGTTAGCAGGGTGCGCCGATATGGCCCAGAAATCAAACGATTGGACGGGGCAATATGGGTCCTTTGTCGAAGATGAACCGATGCCGATAAACTATGGTGCGGTGTCGTCGGATGGGGTGGCGCGAAATATTGCGGTGCTGTTGCCGTTGTCGGGTGATAATGCGGCGGCGGGGCGTGCGGTTCGCACATCGGTCGAAATGGCGATTTTAGAAAAGAATCCGTCTGGGTTAACCGCATCTTTTTATGATACGGCCAAGGGTGATATATCGGAAACAATTAATACCGTTATCAGCACAAATCCAGATGCAATTATCGGGCCAATGTTTTCAAAAAATGTACGCATGTTGCGTGATGAAAAATCGTCCGAGTTGCCGGTGTTGTCGTTTACATCTGATGCGGAATCACTGGGCGATGGTGCGATGACCATGGCATTGATGCCAATAAACAGTGTTGAAACAATTGTGCGCGAAATTGCAAATGATGGTGCCAAGAACTTTATTGTTATTGCGCCAAATACTGCGTCCGGACGAATGATGGCGGGTGCGGCGCAGGGTGCGGCACAACACTATGATTTGCCGATGGTTGGATTGTTTTATTACAACGAAAATGATTCTGAATCAATCAAGGATATGACCATTGCGGCATCTATGAACAAGGCGCGTGTGGCGGCAAACACCCGTGCACGACAGGTTTTGTCCGATATTATGGTTAATGAACAATTAAGCGCGGTCGAAAAATCAAGCATTGAATATCAGTTGGATAAGTTGTCCAAGATGGAAACTTTGGGACGGGTGCCCTATGATGCGATATTGTTTTTGGGCAATGGGAATGATACGCTGACCGTATCCTCGTTCCTGCGCTATTATGATGTTGGTTCGCGCGATGTGCGTTTTTATGGGACCGCACTTTGGGATGGTGCGACGGAAATATTGTCTGATTATACGATGAGTGGGGCCAAGTTCGCGGTTCTGCCGGGGATGAATGAAAACTTTGTTGCACTGTATCAACAAATGTCGGGCATGGCACCAAATAGATTATCTTCGTTTGGATATGATGCGGCGAATATGGCGATTAATATGATTTATTCCGGGAAAACTGGTTCGCAATATTTGTTGGCGACGAACGGGTATGTTGGAATGGATGGTATGTTCCGGTTGATGCCAAATGGTGAAAGTCAACGCGGGTTGCGCATTATGGCATTGGATGGCAGTGGCGCGCCACGCGAAATTAAATCGGCGCCAACAACATTTGCCGCGCCTTTGTATAGTATAGAGCAGGGTGAAGTTTCCGATGCAGATGCAATGGAACTTGAAACCGATGGGATTGATCCAGATAACTATATTCAAATACCTGTGCGTCTGCAAAGTAAATACAGCAGCGATATAATAGGCGCAAACCAGGCCGAGGCTAAATCGGTTCAGAAAAGTAAAATTGTAGCAATCGTGGCCCAGGATGATAATACCATAACAAACAGTGACTTTGTGCCCGTAAAACAGGAATCTGTTAATCGCACATTTATTGACAGTGTTGAAATAGAAGAATAATTACCGAAATTCATAAATGAATAATTTGTGCGGATATTTTTTTCCGCCGAATTTAACCTGGCCCGATTTAAGGTTTATTATCTGGGTCGGTTTTATGTTTGGAATTTCAAAGTTTAGTGAAATTAATACTTTGATTTTTTTACGATGTTTTAATAGTTTTTTTGTTGGTTTTGGACCTAGATAGGCAATTGCTATATCAATTTTATTTGGATGTTTTTCAAGCCATGAAAAAGCATCGCAAAATACGGTTTTTGTTTTGCCAAATGTAAATAAATTAAAAAATCTGGCAACGCAAACACAAAAAGGCATGTTTTCAAGCCCAGTGACCGTCTTGTTTGTATGGCGTGAAATATAACGCGCAAATCCGCCCTGGCCAGAGCCGATTTCAATAATGGTGTTTGCATCTTTGTATTTGGTGTTTATAAGATTTGCGACAGCGTGGCGTTGGTTGCGTGAACTGGCCACAAATGGTGCTTGTTTTTTTATAAATGCACACCAGCAATATTCTGTGCCAAGCAGCCAGAAATAAATGACAGTTACAATACAAATGACCGCAAATAAGTAAACAAGTAAACTGGTTGTATTCATGATAGGACAGTATAACATGAATTGGTGTGTAAATAAATTCTTTTCTGTGTTATAAGAGGGATGAATTCAAATCATAAATAAAGGGGAAATACAAATGATGGACTGGTTTAATGATGATTTGTCGGACTATATAAATAAAAAGGAAAATGGTTAAATTAATATGCCACATGGCTTAACCCATAAATCAAGAATGCAAACCATAAAACACACAATACTATGGCGAAAAGTCCGACATGCTTTTTATATTTTGGCGCAATAATTCTTGATACAAAGAAAACAGCGATAGTTGGTAATATCAATAAATCTAAAATAATAAAAACAGTAGTAATAAAAACATTTCCGAACCATAGTGCAGGATTGTAAAAAAAGTGTTCAATCCATGCACAAATCATTGTGCAAACCAACCATGTAAAACATATAGCGGGCAATAATATAATCCAACGAAATACATCAAGACCTTTGTATGAATTAGTTTTTTTCATGTTTTTACCCTTTTGTTGATAAAATTATATCACATAATTTTATTATGCTAAAATTAAAAACCGCCTCGGTGGATTCGAACGGAGCAAAAACTTGGAAATCCGGGATGTTCGAAGATTGGTAAAAATTAGTGTTTTTTGGATAGTCTATTTTCGAACATTTAAAACTATTAGAAAACAAAAAGAAAACCGCACTTTCACAGTGCGGTGTATCTTTTGGTGGGAGTGGGTGCGCCTTGATAAACAATAACCAACACCAGATGCAAAAACTCTATTAAACATATCCGCTTTTGCGGTGTTGCTAATTGTTCATCTGCGTATTGGTCATGCGCGCCAACTTATGCACGAAAATTTCATTTTCGTTTAGCGCATAAATGCGCTTGGCGCTCTGACCGATCCACCCGCTCCATTTATCCAAAACAAAACACCCCAAAAAGGGGGGTTGTGTTTTGGTGGGAGTGGGTGGATTGTCTGATTCCCATGTTCGCTTACACTCCATGGGCCCCTTTCGCTACGTAAGGTTCAAACTGCGCCAGTATGGCTTGTTTTCACCAACTGGCGCCCCGAACCAGTGGTTCTCATCTCACCACGTCCAGACCATAAAAAAACCGACCACAAGGGTCGGTCTTTTTCTGGTGGGAGTGGGTGGATTCGAACCACCTCAGGCTTAAGCCAACAGATTTACAGTCTGCCCCGGCTCTCCAACTCCGGCGCACGCCCAATCGTTGGTGCGGGCAGCGGGAATCGAACCCGCATTTCAAGCTTGGAAGGCTTGCATACTAGCCTTTGTACTATGCCCGCAACAAATTCATAGCCCCATGATTATATACAATATGAAATAAAAATCAAGTGCTTTTGTTTATTTTATTTCCAGCATCAATCCACAGTGGTCGGTGGGCTTGTCCGCAAGGCGTGGCGCCATATCTATTTCACAATTTTTTATCATTGTGGTGGCGTTTTTGTTGCACAAGAAATAATCCAAGCGCAGGCCTTGTTTGTTGCCGACCGTGTCGCGGCCGCGATATCCATACCATGTATAGTCCACCGTGTCGGGGTGCAGGGCGCGCCATGCATCGGTCCAGCCACTGGCCAGCCATTGGTTCATGATTTCGCGGGCGGCCGGTGCGGAAATTGCGATGCCTTCATAATTTTTGGGCTTCCATATATCGCGGTCCTGGATTGCAACATTAAAGTCGCCGGCGATAATTACAGGCTCGGGACTGTCCAGATACTGGGATATATAGTCTGTGAATGCGCGCATCCATTCCAATTTGTATGGGAATTTTGGGGATTCGACCGTGTCACCATTTGGCATATATACATTTATAAGGCGAACGCGTCCATCAATCACGCATTCAAGAAAGCGCGCATTTGGGTCCGCATAATTTGGCATGCCAAGGGTGATGTCTTCGATAGAATACTTGGAAAATGTGGCGACCCCATTCCATGATTTTTGGCCGAATACCTTGATATTATATCCAAATTCATCAAAAAGCATGTGTGGAAAGTTTGCGGTTTCAACTTTTAGTTCCTGGACCATGATTGTGTCGTATTCGCCGCTGCGTAAAATATCGATAAAACTTTCGGCGTGGGCCCGAATAGAGTTGATGTTTAGTGTAAGTATTTTCATGTTTGCTTTCCTTTAAATCATGAGTATAATATCCACTGTCCAATATAAAAACAACAAGGAATTTTATAACATGAATATGTATCAAATGTTAGAACGCGCCGCGCAGACATGGCCGGATAATTTGTATCTGGTACGCGAGGGTGTGTCATATAAAGATTTCATCGGTTTGGTCAAAGCGCGTGCGGCATCGCTGGACGCGGCGGGCGTCAAGAAGGGTGATGTGGTTGGTATTCTGTCACACAATATCCCTGAATTCCCAATTACTTTGTTTGCGGTTTGGTATCTGGGGGGTACGGTGTTGCTGTTGGATACAAATCTGACACCGTTTGAATATGATAATATGACCAATACAACAGGGTGCAAACTGGTTTGTGCGGAAAAGTCTTTTGTATATAAAACCAAGAACTTTAAGTTCTATGATATTACCAAGAAAGACGGTAAAATTAACCCAGATTTGAAGCCGGCTGCGGTTGAATCGTTGGATATTGCAACTATGTCGTTTACATCGGGTTCGACGGGCGTGCCCAAGGTTGTGCCTTTGACACATTTTAATATTGTTGAATGTACAAATTCGTTGGAATCGATGGCGGAATGGATTAGGCCTGGTGATTATCTGTATGGATTTTTGCCAATGTACCATGTGTTTGGTTTCGCAGTTGAAATTTTGGCGACATTACATTATGGCGCGGGTGTTTTGTTGCAACCAACAATTAACCCCAAGGAAATTATGGCAGACTTTAAAAAGTTCCGTCCCCAGGTTATTCCGGCGGTGCCAAGACTTTGGGAAGTGTTCCGTAACAAAATTATCGATAATGTAAAAGCGCAAAAGAAATGGGGGCTTGTGTCCTTTGTTTTGAAGTATGGCAAGACATTGGAAAAAATCGGTCTTGGATTCTTGGTGCGCAAGGTTCAGAAGCCTATCTTGGATGTGTTTGGTGGTCGTGCGCGTCTGTTGATTGCAGGTGGTGCCGCAACCAAGCCAGAGGTTGAAACTTTCTATGAAAGATTGGGTTTGACCTTTATTCAGGGATATGGTTTGACAGAAACTGTTGGGCCAATCTGTATTTCAAAACCAACCAAGAAGCGTTTCCCATTTGCTTTTGGTGGACCAACACTGAATAACGAATGTGAAATTCGTGATAAAAACGAAGATGGTGTTGGTGTTCTGTGGTTGCGTGGTCATCAGGTGTTTGGTGGCTATTTGAATAACGAAGAAGCAAACAAAGAAATCTTTGACGAACGCGGTTTCTTTAATACAGGTGATATGGTGTCCATGGATAAAAATGGTGAATTGCACTTTGCAGGACGCAAAAAGCAGGTTATCGTTTTGGACAGTGGTAAAAATGTTTATCCAGACGAATTGGAAGGTATGTTTATCACAATCCCAGGTGTTAAAAATGTTGCGGTATTTGAACACCAAGTAAAGGACAAGACTGTGACATATGGTGTGTTCAGCGTTGAACCTGATATGACCATGGAAAAGTTAAGTGCGGAAGTTGCCGCGGCAAATAAAAAGGTTGCCAGTTATAAATGGGTGACTCACTTTGCCATGACAACCGAGGATTTGCCATTAACCGGTACACAAAAGGTTAAACATCATCTGGTTCGTCAGAACTTGATTGATGGCAAGTATCCAGACCGTCACGAATAAAAATAAATTATAATAATTCATCTAAAAACAAATCGGGCATCTCATGTAGCGTTAAGTACACTACGATGCCCGATTTGTTTTTATCTGATTAGTGGTTGGTTATTTGCCCAGGCACAATTGGCCGAATGTCATGTCCAATACTTCGGTTGCGGTGATTGTGCCAAGTATTTTTCCAATCGCATCCGCGGCGCGGCGGGTGTGCTCTGCGAATATGTCATAGTTTTCGCCCGCGGCCATTGCGCGTGCTAATTCATCGCGTGCGGTTTCCAGTAATGTCTTGGATCGGGCGTTTATGGAAAGTGTGTTTTCCGTGCCGTCCGTGATAGCGTGAATTTTATCGCGCAGGGCATCTGTCAGGTTTTTCATGCCGTCGCCCGTTTTTGCCGATGTATAGATTGCGCCGTTGATATTGTGATTTTTTGTTGTGTCTGATTTATTTATCACAATTATTTCATTGTCATGTGGTGTGGTGTGTGCGGCGGATTCCGGCGTATAGACCCGAATGACAATGTCAGCGTTTGCAATTTCGTCCATCGTGCGTTCGATACCAATTGATTCAATCGTGTCGTCTGTTTCGCGAATGCCGGCCGTATCCGACAGGTTTACCAAAAATCCACCAATGTCCAGATTTATCGATACCACATCGCGTGTGGTGCCGGCGATATCGGATACTATTGCCCGGTTCGAACCTGCAATATAATTAAATATTGATGATTTACCAACATTGGTTTCGCCCGCCAGTGTCACATTTATGCCACCACGAACCATACGACTTGTTCGATAGTTATTAAGCGCGGTGTTTATTTCATCGTATAATTTTTCGGTGTGGGCGCGGATAGTTTCGTCAATATTTGCGGGCAAATCGTCCGAATTGTAATCCAAAATTGCCGCCGCGTATGCCGATATTTCAACCATCTGGGTGCGCCAAGTGTTGTATATTTCACTGTCATGGCCCAGCATGGATTTTAATGCGTGTTTGCGTTGCTGGTCCGTTTGGGCATCCAAAAGCGCGGCCAGTCCGTCAACATCCGATAAATCCATTTTGTTGTTATAAAAAGCGCGACGGGAAAACTCACCCGGTGTTGCCATGCGCATGCCAAGCGTGGTCAAAAATTCAAAAGTCGCATTAATAATCGCCGGCGCACCATGGGTGTGTAATTCTATAACATCCTGGCCGGTAAAAGAATGTGGGGCAGGGAAATATATTGCCAGGCACTGGTCAATTAATTCGCCCGCACCGTCCCGCAGGTTGGTAAAATATGCACAGCGGGGCGCAAAGTCCGATTTGTTTACAAACGTTCCAAACACATCCGCCAAATTATCGCCCGATATGCGAATAACTGCAACGCCAGATTTGCCGTGTCCCGAAGAAAGCGCAAAGATTGTATCGTTGTTGTTCATAAGGTTGTGAAATGCGATTTTGTATAAGCGAATGCTTTTATTCTTGTTTTATGATATAATCATTATAATCAAAAAGAGAGAAATGTCAAATTGTTTATTTGTCAATTTTTGTTAAAAGCGTATTGAAATAACCTTTTGATTTTAGTACATAATGCGCTGGTGACAAAAAAGGGGGTCAAATGTTTCGCAAAAAAATACAAAAATCAGAACAAAATCAGAATAAATCGGCAAAATTGGATTTTCCGGCGACTGTGTTTGGGTTTTATTGGTCGGTGATACGGCAATTTCCTTTGTTTTATACACTGGCGGGGATTGGGATGATATTGTCTTATACACTGGATAATATTATGTTCCCATATACCAACAAATGGGCGGTTCAGATATTTGAAAGTGCGGCGCGGGGTGCATGGAATGATAAATTGCTGTGGATTGCGGGGTTATATACTGTGATATTTATGATTGGCTTTGTT
The DNA here is from genome assembly GCA_045614725.1 of Candidatus Enterousia sp. Lineage (GTDB taxonomy): Bacteria > Pseudomonadota > Alphaproteobacteria > Rs-D84 > Rs-D84 > Enterousia. Next base: position 2,382 of record JAZLDK010000052.1, on the reverse strand, counting down.
CGGCAGTGGTTGGATTATTACTGGCGGCCAATTATACGGCGATATACAGGGTTCGTGTTATATAAGCGCGTTTACCAGAATGATACAGATTTCTTTGTAAGTCGTCCCGCCGGTCAGGTGACTAGTCAAATTGGAACGGTTGGCAATAACCTGAATAAAATGACATTGGAATTTTATACCAGTGTTATAAAACTTAGCCTTGGGATGTTGGTGTTGTCGGTCGGGGTGTTGTTTCAAAATGTATGGATTGCGTTGATGATTGCGACTGCGGCGGTTGTGCGCACGGGGTGGCGATTTATATGGCAACGTAAGATAAATACAGAAATGAAAAAAATGCAGGATATTAATGCAAAAATATCAGGTGTGCGAACCGACAGTCTGGGGAATGCGATGACGGCGAAACTGTTCGGAAATGTTGAATATGAAAATAAATATATTTGGAATCAACAAGAAGAACAAATCAGACTTGAGCATAAAATAGGCTTTTTGCGCCGTGTTCAGGACAGACCCGCATTGGCAATGTGGTTTGCTATAAGTTTCTTGCTTATATTAATGTGCTGGTATTTTATCAAGGATGGCACAATGGCGTTGGCGGATGGTATGTTCGTTTTTGTTGCGGGGCGTTCCATTGCGCGCGCGTTTGATTCTTTGATAGAAGTGTTGGTCGAATACAGCGAAAACAAGGCGAAATCTGTTCATGCATATGATGATATTATTCAGCCCTGTTCAATACTTGATGCGGCGCATGCGAAAAATCTTAGGAATGTTGCGGGGCAAATCGAATTTGATAATGTGTCCTTTGATTATGGCAAGCAAGATGTTATTAAGCATTTTTCACTTAGTGTAAACCCGCGTGAAAAGATTGGTGTTGTTGGCCTTTCGGGGGCGGGCAAGACTACATTGGTTAATCTGATGTTGCGGGCGTATGATGTTAAATCGGGTGCAATTAAAATCGATGGTGTGGACATTCGTGATATTAAGCAAGATGCATTGCATAAAGCCATATCGTTTGTGCCACAGGAAGCGGTGCTGTTTAACAGGTCCTTGATGGATAATATTCGCTATGCGCGCCCGAATGCCAGCAAACAGGATGTTATTAATGCCGCTAAAAAGGCAAATATCCACGAATTTATTGCTGGGTTGCCGAATGGGTATGATACCTTGGTTGGTAATCGTGGGATAAAATTGTCAGGTGGACAAAGACAACGTATCGCAATCGCGCGTGCGATATTAAAGGCCAGTGCGATTTTGATTTTGGATGAAGCGACATCTGCGCTGGATTCTGAAAATGAAATGCTGATACAAAAGTCGTTGAAAACGGTGATGCGTGGTAAAACAACGATTGCAATCGCGCACAGACTTTCGACCCTGCGTAATATGGACAGGATAATTGTTCTGGACAAAGGGCGTATTGTTGAAAGCGGTACGCATACGCAATTATTGCGCGCGGGTGGTGCGTATCGAAAACTGTGGGATATGCAAACAGGTGGATTTGTCGGCCAATAAACACGCCCCGTTTGGGGCGGTTTTTATTTTGATTTGCTGATTTCTTTTAATGCCATTGGTACCAGCGATGAAACATCCGCGTCTGGATTCTGGGTGACCAATTTTTGGGCCATTTCGATTATATCAAGGCGACGATAACCCAATGCTTCCAGTGCCATTAATAAATCGGGCAGGGCCGATGATGCCGCCGCACTGCCTGATTCCGATGCAAACAGTGTTGCGGGCGCGCCACCGATTTTGTTTTTAAGTTCAACAATGATTTTTTCCGCCATCTTTTTACCAACGCCCGGCGCGGTTGCAATGGTCTTGGCATCGCCCGTCGCAATTGCAGACATTAATGTATCGGAATTAATTGTGCCAAGTATTGCCAATGCAACCTTGGGGCCCACACCCGATACAGTTGTTAACATGTTAAATAAGTTCTGGCCAGATAAACTGGAAAATCCAAACAGACGAATGGAATCTTCGCGGACAACCGTTTCAATCCATAATTCCACGGTTGATTTGTGGGTCAGGTATTCAGGGGTAAAAACCTTGTACCCAACGCCGCCCACCAATAAAATTATAAATCCGTCACCAATATAGTCAACTATGCCTTGCAATTTGCCAATCATTTGCTATCCTTTTGGGGTAATTTTAATCTAAATAAATAAAAAGGTCAAATATGAGTGGACACAGTAAATGGCATAATATTCAGCACAAGAAAGGCGCGGCCGACGCGGCACGCAGTGGTCTGTTTACAAAATTGGCGCGCGAAATTACCATGGCGGCGAAATTGGGTGATAAAAATCCGGATAATAATCCACGCCTGCGTTTGGCAATTCTGACGGCGCGCAAAAATTCTATGCCGAATGACAATATTAAACGCGCAATTGA
>JAZLDK010000051.1:0-2441 GCA_045614725.1 Candidatus Enterousia sp. | reverse complement strand
GACGGATGATTTGACAGGTGAATTTTCATTCTCGATAGGTTCTGTTAAGGGTAATTTCTGGGTCGATTGGGGTGATGACAGCGAACCCGAATATATTTCGTTGACGGATTTGACCGGAAATACAATTAGACACAATTATGCCACCGCGGGTAAGCGCACTATTAAATTTGGTGGTTTGGCAACCGAATATGGTACCACGGCTTGGATACCCGGCGTAATTGAGTTCCGGAACAATCCGTATGTATCGAAATTGTCAGGCAGTTTGGGTGCAATATTCCCAACGCTGGCGGATGGCAGCCACCCTGGGTTCATGTATGCGTTTGAGAATAATGCCAACCTGACGGAAATACCGGCGGAATTGTTTGATGGTATCAGTGGCCAGGTACGACCACAAATGTTTATGAATACATTCGCTGGCTGTACGAACCTGACCAGTATCCCCGATGGGTTGTTCAGTGGCGTGTCTGGTGCGGCGGCTTGGATGTTCGGCAGGACATTCCAGGGCTGTACAGGCCTGACCAGTATCCCCGATGGGTTGTTCAGTGGCGTGTCTGGCGCGGCGGAAGATATGTTCCTGAACACATTCGCTGGCTGTACGGGGCTGACCAGCATACCAGCGGGATTGTTTAGTGGCGTGTCTGGCGCGGCGGATGGTATGTTCACTGGCACATTTGCAGGAACATCTATCACATCGATACCGGTGGGTCTGTTTAGCAAGGTATCTGGGACGGCACCACACATGTTTGATGGCACATTTTCTGACTGTGACAAGTTGACAAGTGTGCCTGCTGGGTTGTTTGGAAATATTAACGGTATCTTGGAACCCTATATGTTTACTGGAACGTTTTCTGGCTGTAGTGAACTTACCACGGTTGAAGGTAACTTGTTTGGCAACTTGACAACCATATCATCAAGTGAACAGGGATTTGGTCAGATGTTCAAAAATTGTCAAAAGCTGACTACCTTGCCAACAGGGATGTTTGCTTCTGTGACGGGGGCGCCAAATGCCGCAATGTTTGTTGGGACTTTTGATGGAAATACTGCTTTGAAAACATTGCCTACAAATATGTTCGGCGGCCTTAGTGGTGGACCAGAGATTCTTATGTTCTGGGGTACTTTTAACGGCTGTACAAGTTTGACATCTATTCCAGAAGATATGTTTACTTGGTTGGATGCAACTGCACCGGCAGCAGAACATATGTTTGCGGGAACATTTACAGATTGTACATCATTGGCGGGGGCTGCTCCTAGGGTGTCGGATGGGCGCTTCTTGCATCAGGTTTGGCCAATGGAAGGTGCAGATATGCAGACCTATACAGGTACAAAAATTGATGGTTTGACATATATACCAACTTCATGGGGTGGTGGTGGCCAGAGCATTACCTGTGCGGCGGGTACATATCTGCCCGCGAATGCGACGGCATGCGCGACATGTCCGGCGGGGGCATATTGTGGTGGGTTGACCGATGTTGCACCCAGCACCGCGGACCAAGGGTTAACAACATGCCCAGCGGGGTCGTATTGTGTGGCCGGATCGACCGAACCGATGGCATGCCCAGCGGGCTATACCAGTGGTGATGCAACCGGATTGACCAGTGGCGCGGACTGCTTTGGTGGGTATAAGTTTACACTGACCACCAAGGCGAACACCAGCGAGTTTGAATTTTATATCAGTGCGGCGGGTAATTTCTGGGTCGATTGGGGAGATGGTAATGTTCAGCCGATTGCAAAAAGCGATACAACAAATCAGACCATACCACACACATACGCAACTGCGGGCGCATATACGATTAAATTTACAGGTGCTGCAACGGGGTATTCTTCTGATACGAATGTAGCGGCGATATCGTTCAAAGACAACATGAATCTTATATCGATTGATGGCAGTTTGGGCGCAATATTCCCAACGCTGGCGGATGGCAGTGTTCCATCATTTGTTGAAACATTCTATTTCACCCCAATCAAATCAATACCGAATGGTTTGTTTAGTGGTGTGACCGGCGCGGCGGCTCGTATGTTTTGGAGGACATTCAGTGGCTGTACGGGCCTGACCGAAATACCTGCGGGATTGTTTAGTGGCGTATCCGGCGCGGCGGAGTATATGTTCTGGGAAACATTCAGTGGCTGTCGTTATCTGACCAGTATACCGGAAAATCTGTTTAGTGGCGTATCCGGTGCGGCGAATGGTATGTTCAATCAGACATTTTATGGCTGTAAGGCGTTGACAGAAATCCCAGCGGATTTGTTCAGTGGTGTGACTGGTGCGGCGAATAGTATGTTCAATAGTACATTCGCATACTGTACGGGCCTGACCGGTATACCTGCGACATTGTTCAGCGGTGTGGATGGCGCGGCGGCTTATATGTTTGATGGCACATTCTTTGGCTGTACGGGGCTGACCAGCATACCAGCGGGATTGTTTAGTGGCGTATCCGGCGCGA
>JAZLDK010000050.1:0-6314 GCA_045614725.1 Candidatus Enterousia sp. | reverse complement strand
GAAAACGTCTGATTGAAATAAAGGATGATGCAGACCGCGAAACATTGTTGGTACGCGTCAAATTCAAAGAAGATAACACCATCGGTTTTCGATACCTCGAAAATCCCGGCAAAGAGAATCCGGAAAGCGGGGAAACGTATTGCCATAAATTAGAAGAAATAAAGGCCGTACAGGTACGCCCCGACAACGTGGATAAACTTTTGGAGTTCATCGGAAACGGGGAATTCGAAAAAGAAGCGGGGAAATTAGGCACGTTCCATTTCTTGAACGCAAGCGGTTCCGTTTGGGCGCACGCCGTGGAATCTGATTACATCGTGTTCGTGAAAGATGGGTTATTCAAGGTTGTATCAAAAGCGGATTTCCAAAATGAGTACGAACTGAAATGACCCGCCCAAAGTTGAGGGCAAGAAATGCTGCCAATGTTGGCATTGTCTGAATCCGCAAGGTAACACAATATGTTCGTTTACCGGAAAACCCATCAACCCGGATTCCCCGGCCTGTATGATGATGATTGAAGATTGAATAACCCCGGATGGAGTAAAAAACCATCCGGGATTTGCCGTTAAATAATATTTGCGTACATTTGCCACAACAAAATATCTTAATTATGGCAACAAGCGATAAAGGGAAAATCGCGGCCCCACGAAAAAAACGCGAACAATGGTCGGACGAAAAAGTTGATATAATGTGCAAGGCCATCGCCGAGGGCAAAACGTATGAATCGGCGTTCAAGGCCGCACGGGTTGCAAAAACCGCGTTTTATGCACATTTGAAGAACGATACGGACTTTAAGAACAGAGTTAAAAAGGCCGAACAGGAATTCAACGAATATTTCGATGCAAATATCGTTTCCATATCCAAACGTTCGTTGGCCGAATTGATAACCGGGTACGAATGGGACGAAATCACAACCGAAACCATCCCGGATAAGAACGGCAAAAAAATCATTAAAACAAAGACGGTACACAAAAAGGCCGCACCAAACACAACGGCCGTTATCTTTGCATTGTGCAACCGCGACCCGGAACATTGGAAAAACAGGGTTGAACAAGACATCAACGGCAAAATCGAAACCGAATCCAAACAAACATTGTCATTGGCTAACGTATCCGACGAATTGTTGGGTAAAGTGATTGACGCAATAAACAACAAGTAATATGGCATTCGGTCAGACTAACGGCCCGGACAACGGCGAAGATGTAATTGTTATCCATTTGGGTAAAAACCTAACGGATGAACAATACAACGCCGTGTTGAAATCCATTATTGCATTTATGAACACCCGGTGGCCCAACGTGGCAACCATCGGCAAAGACAATTGATTATGGACGAACAGAAGATAAAGAACGGTTGTTTGTGTTCCGCTTTGATGTACGTTTTAATCTTCATCGTGTGCATACTCTTATGGGCGGTAAAAAACAACCAATAACGGCCGTACACTATTGCGGCGATTGCGCGTTGGGCGAAGAAATCCGGCAACATTGGAACCGGGCGTTGGATGGCCATTACATTTGTGTACGTTGTCCGCATTCAAGCCGGGCGCGTTTGAAATCCGAACAGGCGTGCGAACATTTCAAATTGTAACTATTGGTATAATTTTTGGCGAACGGGTATCGGAAATTCCCGACAAAACACAAAAGCATATATAACGATTGGTCGAAAAATGGACGAAAATACAATGCAAATAACGCGAACGTTGACGCAACACCCGGAATTGTTCTTGCAAGAGGGCGCACGACGACAATTGTTGTGGTTCGCCCAATATATGCAACGTTCATTCCAACCAACGGCGTTTCATAAAGCATATTACCGGGTATTGGATATGTTTGCCAAACGTCAGATTAAAAACCTAATCGTACAGGCCCCACCCCAACACGGCAAATCGCAAGGTTCAAGCCGATTTTTACCCGCCGATATATTGGGCCATTTCCCGGATTTGAAGATTGCAATATGTTCATACGCGGCAACCATCGCAAAGGATTTCAACCGCGATGTGCAAAGGTTGATTGATTCGGACGAATACCGGGCCATATTCCCGGATACACAATTAAACGGTTCCAATGTCGTTACCATCGCCAACAATTATTTGCGTAATTCAGATGTATTCGAAATCGTAAACCATACCGGCTCGTTACGCGTCGTTGGTCGCGGCGGTTCTTTGACATCCAAGACCGTGGACGTTATGATTTTCGACGACCTGTATAAAGACGCAAGCGAAGCCAATTCCCCACAGATACGACAAACGGCGTGGGATTGGTACACCAAGGTTGCACGAACCCGTTTGCATAACGATTCGCAACAACTTATTGTGTTTACCCGTTGGCACCCGGACGATATTATTGGAAAGATAATCGAAACGGAAAACGTCATATTCGCGGAAAAGTGGTCCGATTTTGAGAACATCCCAAATGGTGCGTGGGTGTTGGTCAACTTTGAAGCAATAAAGACAGGCAACGCAACGGAATTGGACGAACGGGAACCCGGAACCGCATTGTGGCCCGAACGCCATTCGTTGGAACGTCTGTTGCAACAAAAATCACTTGACCCGTTGGGTTTCCAATGCCTGTACCAAGGCAACCCGGGCGACGCAACGGCGTTTCTTTATCAGCCATTCAAAACGTGGGTTGAAAAATCGGAATGGGGAACGTACATCCGTTCCGGTTGTTATATTGATGTGGCCGACGAGGGCGACGACAATTTGTTTGCCGCCACATACGACATATATAAATCGGACAATCAGATTTTCAACGAGCATACCCACAGGATGGAACCTTTGTTGTTTGCGCTGATTACTGATATTGAATACACGGATGAACCAACAGACGTAACGACCGTGACCGTTCCCCGGATGATAAACAACAACGGAACGCAAAAAGCGTGGGTCGAATCGAACAACGGCGGTTCCCAATACGAAAAGACCATCAAAAAGAAAATCCGGGCGTTGACGGTTCCGTTTTACCAAGGCCAAAACAAGGAATCGCGCATCGTCACGAACGCGCCGTTTGTCAATCAACATATCATAATGCCGTTTGGATGGGAAAACAAATACCCGGTGTTCCATAAACACATTACGGGATTTTTGCGCAAGTTCGATGCAAACGACCACGACGACGACGCCGACGGTTTGACCGGTATATACGAAAAGGAAATTGCAGACGGCAACACCAAACCATACAATGCGATGTCCCGGGGCGTGCGCGTTCATTGAACCGCCATATTTGCCCCACAATCGCATATCTTTTGCCGGATGATAAATTACACACAAAACGAAAAATAATTGATTATATGCGATTTTTCTAAAAAATAACTACATTTGTGGCGTAATGCGGTAAAGGGTCAACCGCGAAACCATATTGTTTAACTAAAAAATTCGAATTATGAGTTTAGTATGTCAATGCCCGGCCGCATCCGCAATCAGCACCATTCCCAACGTGCAATGCCCGGAAAATTTCGGCCAAATTCAAAAAGTTGCTTTCCAAAGATTGCGTCAAGCCGATGGCACACGCAATAGTTTTGCCGCCGCCGCCGGTACTCCCACAACCCCGACAATCAATTTGTTGGCAAGTTGGACCGCAAAGATGGCCGCAACCAACGGTTCAAAAATCGTAATATCCCCGTACATCAACGCCCCGGCTGATAGTGGCGGCGACGCACGCCGTTCAAGTGGTGGCAACGATGATTTGGGCGGTATCGCCGAGGTATTGGGTGGCAACCCCGTACAATTCGACGGCGTATTGCGTGCAATTCCCCAATCTGTCATAAAGACAATGAAAGAATTGGAATGCGAAGCCAATGCCGGTAACTTGGGTGTTTACCTGTTCGACGAAAACGGCAACATCGAAGCCATACAGGACCAAACCGAACCCAACACATATTACCCAATTCCCATTCGTTCGTTGTTCGTCGGTTCCAAGATTCACGGAAACTTTGACGCCAAGGATTCCAACGCCATTTCTTGGATGTATCCCGACAAGTATTCGGACGATTTGGAAATCATCAAACCTACCGACTTTAACCCGCTTACCGACCTTATCCCCGCTTGATTATGAACACAAAAACAACCAATGTAACGTTGGTTGCAAACGGCGTTACAGAATCATTCGAATTTTCCCACGCGGAAAGGATATTGAGAATGCCGCGTAATGGCGGATGGAAATTACCAAAGGATTCAAAATTTGAGTTTGTAAACAATGGGTTACGATGTCGGACAGATAAAAAAGATAATAGCGGAAAATAAACGTTCCGCCGTTTTGAGCCGTGCAAGGATGCACCAAATGCGCATCAAATTTCACACGGTCAAGCGCGTTACGTCTTTCAATGCCCCGTATATTTCTTTGCCATTGACCCAATTTTTGGCAATGGTTGAAAATATCTTGCCCCACGATAAATTCGTATTGTTCAAAACACTTTTCCGTTTTCCCGTTAAGACCAACGAGATAACGGAAATATGTTTTGACAAATTGAGCCGTATTTTTGACGGCCGCAACCCGGCGTTCAATTACCAATTCATTAATTCGGCCCAACGCGACGATTGGGAACAATACAGATTAACCAAATTGGATGAACCCAACGTTTGGCAAACCAAAGGTTGGGAATTCTTCAAATCGGAAATCAATTCCGTTTTAATCGTTGACGTACCGAGGGAACAGAAAACCGAATTACCCGAACCGTATTTCTATTGGTTGCCGATTGACGATGTTATTTCATACAAGGCGGACCCCACAACGGGCCAAATGGATTATATCATTTTCCGCCGCCGTGACGAAATCGTTGTATTGGACGATGAAACATACAGGGTTTGGGATGATTCCAAACATACCGGAACCATTGATGGATTCCCCAAGATAGAAGCACCGCACGATTTGGGTTATTGCCCGGCGCGTTTCTTTTGGAACGAACCCATATCATTGGATGAACCGGATGTAAAGGCGTCCCCGTTGTCGGCCGAACTTGAATCATTGGATTGGTTCGAATTTTACCATATCAGTAAACGCACGTTGGATTTGATGGGTGCATATCCCATTTTATCCGGATACGAACAAAGTTGCGATTTCAGTAATGCCGAAAACGGCGATTATTGCGACGGTGGTTTTTTGCGCGACAAACAAGGCCGATACAAATTCGATATGGCCGGTTTGCTGATGCGTTGCCCCAAATGCGGAAACAAACGTATCATCGGCCCGGGTTCATTCGTTGAAATACCCGTACCGAACGAACAGGAAAACCAACCCGATTTGCGGAACCCCGTTCAATTGTTAAGCGTGGACCGCAACGCATTGGATTACAACGTTGATGAACAAAAGAGGTTACGCGAAGAAATCATAACGGCCGTTGTCGGTCAAGAAGAAATCATAACGAACCGCGATGCGTTCAACGAACAACAGGTACAAGCCAATTTCGAAAACGTAACAACCGTTCTTACCCGTGTTAAAAAGGGATTCGAAGCCGCCCAACAATGGGTTGATTCAACCATTTGCCGTTTGCGTTACGGCCGTTACTTCATATCGGCAACCATCAATTACGGCACGGACTTTTTCTTGTATTCCCCGGATGAATTGCGCAAGCGTTACAAGGCCGCCAAGGAATCCGGCGCGTCTGAATCCGAATTGGATATGATGCAAAACCAAATATTGGAAACGGAATACAGGAACGACCCAATGCAAATGCGGCGTATGCTGATATTGGCGGAACTTGAACCATACCGGCATTTGTCACGAACCGAGGTTACGGACCTATTCGCCAAAAATCTTGTTTCCGAACAGGATTTGCGCATTAAATTAAACTTTCCTAATTTTGTGCGTCGGTTCGAACGCGAAAACACGAATATTTTGGATTTCGGCGTTGAAATACCGTACCAAACAAAGATTGAGAAGATAACGGCGGAATTCCGCAAGTATGCGGACGAACAGAAACCGGAACCCGCCAATGTTTAACACAATAATATCGAAACAAGTATGATAACAAAAGATGGTAGGGATTTGCCAATTGAGAAATTGACCCCGGAAAATTACATTGTTCCAAAGGGCGAAGAAAAAAGTTACCATTGCGTGATTGAGGTTGTGAAATTTGACCAAAACACCGGCAAGAAACTTTCAAAACCCCGCGTTCAAAAGTTCGGTAAAAAAACGTTTGAATCATTGGTGTTGCCGATTCTGAAAAAGCAAGGTTACACCATAATCGTTTTGCACGACCCGAACCAATGGATAAAGGAACAACAGGCGAACGCCGCCAAACTTGCAAAGGAACAGGCGGAAGCCAAGGCCAAGGCCGAACAAGAAAAGTTCGATGCGGCCGTTGCCGCCGCCGTTGCAAAG
>JAZLDK010000049.1:0-23428 GCA_045614725.1 Candidatus Enterousia sp. | reverse complement strand
GGCCAAGGGTGGTAAATACCTGCATGAAATATGGCCGATGGATGACGTGACATGGGACACCTATACCGGTGCGACGGGCCTGACGGATTGGGATTATATCCCATCGTCATGGGGTGGTGGCGGTGTCGGATTTGTTAAATGCCCAGGGGGACAATACCTGATTGCAAATTCAACAACATGTGTGGCATGTCCAGCTGGGTCGTTCTGTACGGGGGGTGAATTCGAACCATTCGCAGAAACTGATGCCGGTGTGGAACAGTGCGCGGTCGGTTCATACACCAGCACAACAGGCCAAAGCGCATGTATCGCTTGTGGTAGTGCCGAAAGCAAAGAAGAAAGTGGCGAAGGTACTTGGGGATTGACCACAACTGGCGCGGGTCAGACAAGCTGTAACGCAACTTGTCCAAATGCAATTGGTGCACGTGGTTGGACGGATGCAGTTTGGAACAGCGATAATACTGTGTCTGATTTGTGTGTAATCAATGCTTGTAAGGGTGATAGCGAAGTTGGCATGGGTGATGGACACTATTTGGATGCCGAAAATAACAAGTGCGTGCTGTGCAATACTTTTGCAGACGGTCTGTATCCACACAGTTCGCGTGGTGGCGTGACCAAGGGACGCGAAGCATGCTTCCTGTATACTTCGGAAATCCCAGGACATTATATCGATGCCGAAGATATGATGGTTGCGACCCCTTGCCCATTGGCGCAATATTCAGCCGGTAATGACGAAGTGGTGGTTCACTTTGGCGAAACTTCTAAATGCGACACTTGCCCTGATGATACTTATGCCGATGAAGAAGGGTTGGCGGCATGTAAGTCTTGCTTGCCAAACTATACAACCAAGGGCGGCGGTAAAAAAGAATCAGCGTCTGCATGTAGAATATTCTGTTCGGCGGGTTCTTATCTGAAAAACGCAAATGCGACAGAATGCGTAAATGTTGGTGCCGGTAAATACGCAGCCGAAGGTTGGGTGCGTCAAGGCGAAAGCAGTGAAACACTTGGTTCCTGTCCAGCGGGTCTGACAACCATCGGATATGGCGTTGGCGCGGACGAAGAAGGTGACTGTGGACGCATATTGAATATCAGTGGTGATAAGATGTATCTGCGTTCAGATAAAAAGACAGAACTGGCGCTGAATGTATTGCTGGATGGTACGGTGTACTATGGAAACATGTCAACAGCCGACAAGTTCATGAGTGACGGTGTCAATAAGAAGTTGAAGTTGAACCTGAACGATGTGACATATTCTGTGTACGATGACAGTGCTGAAAATTATGTTGGGGATACGGGCGTGGATATAACGCTTGATCCAAGTATGGCAGCGACAACGCTGGTGCCAACCAGCGTAAGAGAAGCCCCGGAAACCTGGTCCGCAACATTCAGTGATGGGTCGGTTGTGTCGGGCAAATGGGGGTGCTCGGCAACAACTTCGACCAATGGCGTATTAGCGGCAGATGGCTTTGCGCCAGAAAATGCGGGCCCCGGTTGTTGGTGTAAGATAACAGAACCGGCCGAGGGCAACAAGTGGATATATGGTTCAACACTTAAGACTGATGCGCTGTGTTCCACAAATTGCAGTTTCTTGTGCGCAAATAATATGAGGGGAACGAGCGCGAAGAACATTACATATCGCACCAATCTTTATCAGTCGGCAGGAATATCCGTGAATTAAAAAATCCCCCAAACGGGGGATTTTGTTTTTTATGGTTGGGTTATGCGCCCTGCTTCTTGGCGGCACCAAGGGCGTGCCGAAGGGCCTGTTCGGCGATTTGGCGAATCTTTGGCGCAAATGTGCGCATGTTCATAGTGTCCGCAACGGTGTTGCCAAAAATGCGCGCGATATATTCAATCTGGGTCGGCGCAATAGTGTAAACTTCGCTGGTAATGTCAGATGTTTTAAGGTTTTGTACTGGTTCACGCATGATTTTATCCCCCCTTATTATGTCAAAATCATAAAAAAATAGATTTATATACTTGTTTAATTCCTTGAACAATATTATATCATAAAGTATCTTGACCGCAAGGCACAAAATTGCTATATATTTCGTGATAAAATAAGGAAGAAAAATAATGAAAAACATAATTGGTAAATTGCTGGGGTCCGCAAATGACAGAATTGTCAAGGGATATGATAAAACTGTGTCTTTGATTAATGATTTGGAACCCAAATATCATGCAATGTCGGATGATGAACTGCGCGCGCAAACGATAGAGTTGCGGGCACGGTTGGCGGCCGGTGAAAAAGAAAAAAATATACTGCCCGATGCGTTCGCAATCGTACGCGAAGCGTCCGTGCGTACAATTGGACTGCGCCACTTTAATGTCCAGATGATTGGTGGTATGGTGCTGAATAACGGTCAGATATCGGAAATGAAAACCGGTGAAGGTAAAACACTGGTCGCAACATTGGCGCTGTACCTGAAAGCGTTGCATGGCAAGGGTGCGCACCTGATTACCGTGAACGACTATTTGGCATCGCGTGACGCGGCATGGATGGGCCAGATTTATCAGTTCTTGGGCCTTAGTGTGGGGATTATCCAGCATGATATGACCGATGAAGAACGCCGCGCGGCATATGCGTGTGATATTACATATGTGACGAATTCGGAACTGGGGTTTGATTACCTGCGCGATAATATGAAGTTTTCAAAAGAACAACAGGTTTTGCGACCATTCTTCTTTGCGATTGTGGACGAAGTGGACAGTATTCTTATCGATGAAGCGCGTACGCCACTGATTATTTCAGGCCCAGCTGAGGATACAAGTGAACTGTATGCCAAGGTTGATGAGGTCGTGTCTAAGTTTACAGATGCGGACTTTAAGAAGGATGAAAAAGACAGACATGTGACACTGACCGAAAGTGGTGTGGATAATGCAACAAGACTGCTGAAAGAAGCGGGATTGTTGGTCGGGGATAATTTGTATGCGTCTGAAAATGCGGCGCTGGTTATGCATATTCAACAGGCCCTGTTGGCGCATAATCTGTACCAGAAAAATGTGAACTATGTTGTCCGTAATGGCGAAATCTTAATCGTCGATGAGTTTACAGGGCGCGTGATGACAGGACGCAGATTTGGTAAGGGACTGCACCAGGCGATTGAGGCCAAAGAACATGTGAAAGTTCAGCCGGAAAATCAGACCGTGTCCAGTATTTCATATCAGAACTTGTTCCGGTTGTACCCCACCCTGTCCGGTATGACGGGTACCGCAATGACCGAAGCGGCGGAATTTGAAGAAATCTATAAGTTGCGCGTGGTGTCGATTCCAACCAATCGCCCCGTTGCGCGTAATGACCATCATGATGAAATCTATCGCAACAAAGACGAAAAGTACGAAGCGATATTAAAACAAATTTCCGAATGCGTGGAACGCAAACAGCCGGTGCTGGTCGGAACTGTCTCGATTGAAAAGTCAGAAGAACTGGCGGCGATTGTTCGCAAGAAACTGGGGATTGAGCCGGCGGTTCTGAACGCGAAACACCATGAATCCGAAGCTAAAATCGTTGCTCAGGCCGGTGCGCCGGGTGCCGTGACAATCGCTACTAATATGGCGGGGCGTGGAACCGATATTAAGTTGGGTGGTAATGCAGAAGAACTGATTGCGGCGCTGGATGCGGATGCGCCAGATTTCGAAAAGAAAAAGAAAGAAATCTATGCGACAATTGAAGCCAATAAAAAGTTGGTCTTGGATGCGGGCGGTTTGTATGTTATTGGTACAGAACGCCATGAATCACGGCGTATTGATAATCAGTTGCGCGGTCGTTCAGGTCGTCAGGGTGACCCAGGGGATTCTAAGTTTTTCCTGGCGTTGGATGACGATTTGATGCGTATCTTTGGTGCGGCGCGTTTGGGTGGTATGTTGACCACTTTGGGGTTGAAACCGGGCGAAGCAATCACGCATCCGTGGATTACCAAGGCCTTGGAAAAAGCACAGAAGCGCGTAGAGGCACGATATTTCGAAGCGCGTAAGGAATTGCTGAAATATGACGATGTTATGAATGAACAGCGCGGGGTTGTCTATAAACAGCGTAATGACCTGATGGTGTCGGATGATTTGATGCCGATGGTTCGGGAAATGATTGGTGATGTTGTCGAAATGATTTGCGAAACCAATATTCCTGAAAAGGCTGTGCCGATGGATTGGAATGTGACAGGAATTCATAATGCGATGATGCGTGTGTTTGCACTGGATATCACGGATATCGAAAAGTGGAAAACAGACGAAGAAATCACAGAAAGAAAAGCGTATGAATCACTGTATAATTTGGCGTTGCGCAGACTGGAACATCAGGCCAACAGATATGGCCCCGAGATGATGCAGATGGCATCGCGCCAGATGATGCTGGGGGCGTTGGATTCTGTGTGGAAGCGTCACCTGCAACAAATGGATTATCTGCAAAGCGCTATCGGTTTGCGTGGGTACGCCCAAAAGAATCCTTTGTATGAATATAAACGCGAAGCATTGGATTTGTTTAAGAATACGATTAATAATTTCAAAATAATGTCTGTGTCGTATATATGCCGCATGGAACTGACACGCGAAGATGTCGCCGCAACCGAGGCCGAACGCGCCAAGCATGATGCGGGTCTTAATCAGGCGGCCGGTGGCGATTCCCGTCGCAATGCGCTTTGCCCATGTGGGTCGGGTAAAAAGTTCAAGCATTGCTGTGGTAAACTGCACTAAATTGAAACGAAAGTCGTAAAGGGAAAGGGGTTATGGGACAGTTTGTTCATTTGCGAACGCATTCGCGTTTTTCGGTCGGGGCCAGTACATTGACCATTAAACAGATTCCAAAGTTGTGTCTGGCCGCCGGGATGGATGCGTGCGCATTGACCGATACCAATTTAATGTCGGGGTGTGCGGAATTCTCGGATGTGATGCCAAGTAATAAACTGCAACCTATTATCGGTATAGAACTGTCCTTTAATCATCATAATGCTGATCCAAAAATTCTTAGATTGGAATCTTTGTCCAAAATTGTTTTGTTGGCGCAAAATCATTGCGGGTATTTGAACCTTTGTGATATGAACCGCATTATGTACATGCGTGGGGAAAATCATCATTTGGGACCATATATTTCAGTGGATGAATTGGCCGCGCACAGTGCGGGGATTATATGCCTTTCGGGGGCGCATTTGGGACCGGTTGGGATGGCGTTGTTAAACGGTCAGGACAATCAGGCCAAAACAAACGCACAACAGTTGCTGGATATATTTGGCGACAGGTTTTATATGGAAATCCAAAGACACGGTCTTGAAAGTGAAATAAAAACAGAACCGGGGTTCTTGGCCATTGCCCAAGAATTAAATATACCAATTGTTGCGACAAATGATGTATGTTTTGCCGCGGATACGGATTACGAGGCCGCAGATGCACTGGGGTGCGTGTTGGGCCAGACCAAGGTAATCGACCCGGAACGACCAAGAAAGTCATCGGAACAATATTTCAAGTCCTATGAACAGATGGCGGAAATCTTTTCCGATTTGCCCGAGGCAATAGAAAACACAGTGGTTATCGCCCAGCGTTGCGGGTTTATGGTAAATGTTCATGAAAAGCCACTTTTGCCACGATTTGGTGATGACCTTGAAACCGAGTGCCAGATGTTGCGCGACAATACCATGAACGGGTTAAAGCGTCGTCTGGAACAACATGGAATTACAGATGCCGCGCCATATTATGAACAGGCCGAATTTGAACTGGGGGTTATTATTGGTATGGGATTCCCGGGGTATTTCCTGATTGTTGCGGACTATATTGATTGGTGCCGAAATAATGATGTTTTGACGGGACCTGGGCGTGGGTCCGGTGCTGGGTCGATTGTGGCGTGGGCATTGGGTATTACAAATGTTGATCCGCTTAAATACGGATTGCTGTTCGAACGATTCTTGAATCCAGACCGTATTTCCATGCCGGACTTTGACGTTGATTTTGAACCAACGGGTATCGAACGCGTATTGGCGTATGTTTGTGATAAATATGGTCATGATTCTGTGTGCCGAATTATTACATTTGGTTCGTTGCAGGCGCGCGGTGCAATTCGTGATATTGGGCGTGTGTATGGGATGCCCTATTCCAA
Source organism: Candidatus Enterousia sp. (assembly GCA_045614725.1). Lineage (GTDB taxonomy): Bacteria > Pseudomonadota > Alphaproteobacteria > Rs-D84 > Rs-D84 > Enterousia. Next base: position 17,349 of record JAZLDK010000049.1, on the reverse strand, counting down.
ATCCGACAGATTATCCAAACTGATCCCGCAGGATGCCAAGACACTGAAAGATGCGGTTGGTATGTCGCCGGAAATTCAGGGTATCTTGAATAACGATGAAGACTTGAACAAGGTTGTGACCGTTGCCGAAGAATTAGAGGGTTCTTTGCGCAACCTGGGCCAGCATGCGTGTGGTGTTGTTATTGGGGACCGCCCTACAACCAAGATTGCGCCCGTATATCGCGACCCGGCCAACCCGCTGCCATCGTGTCAGTATGACGGTAAATATCTGGAAAAATCGGGGCTGATTAAGTTTGACTTTTTGGGATTGGAAACACTGGTTGTGTTAAAGTATGCAACGCGCCTTATTCAGCAAACGCGCGGGATTAATATCGATTTGGACCAGATTCCAACCGATGATGCAAAAACAATGAAGTTGTGGCAACAGGGACTGACCGAAGGTATATTCCAATTCGATGCCCCGTTTGTTCAGCAGACCCTGCGCAAAATGCACCCGACCAGTTTTTTGGAAATCTCGGCTTTGAATGCGTTGAATCGTCCGGGGCCTATTGCATTTATTCCACAGTTTATTGCCCGTATGCACGGGGAAGAATCAATCGAATATGTTCACCCCAAGGCTGAGCCTATTTTGAAAGAAACATATGGAATTATCGTTTATCAGGAACAGGTGATGCAGTTGGTGCGCGCACTGGCCGGATTTACACGCGGTCAATCCGACAACGTGCGCAAGGCGATGGGTAAAAAGATTATCGCCATGTTGGATGAACTGGAAGGTAAATTCTATGAGGGATGCGAAAAAGAACAAACACTTGATCGTGATACGGCCAAGGCCCTGTGGGAAAAGTTTAAGGATTTCGCAAAGTATGCCTTTAATAAATCACATGCGATTGCATATTCAATTGTTGCCAATCAGTGTGCGTATCTTAAAGCAAATTATACACCGGAATTTTTGGCGGCTTCGATGTCCAGTAATTTGAATGATACGGACCAATTGGCCAAGTTCGTGGATGATGCTAAAACTAATTTTGGAATTCAAATCGTTGCGCCGGATATCAACCAAAGCGAATCCTTGTTTACGGTCAAGGATGGCAAGATTATCTATGGTTTGGCGGCGTTAAAGGGTGTCGGAACCGTCGCCACCGATGCCATTGTCGCCGAAAGAAACGCAAATGGGAAATTTAAAAACCTGACCGATTTCGCAAAGCGGTGCGCACATATTATGAACAAGCGCATTTTAGAAGCATTCGCCAAGGTCGGCGTGCTGGATTCGCTGGAACCAAATCGGGCGGCCATATATATGAATGCCGATGCAATTTTATCATATGCGGCAAAATCCAAGGAAGGCGCAAATATGCTGTCGTTGTTTGCGGACACGGTCGAAGATGATGTGGCCGAGGACAGATTGCATAAAAACCTGCCCAAGACCGAGCCATGGAATTTTGGGACGCGTTTGGAAAACGAATTGTCGGCGTTGGGATTCTATATTTCCGCGCATCCGTTGGATCAATTTAAGCATTTAATTGGGCGTGCCAATTTAGCAACCAGTGCCACACTGGCCACTATGGGCGACCGTAAACCGGTTCAGATTGCCGCGACCGTAAATTCGTTTGGTCGTCGTCGTACCAAGACCGGCAAGGAAATGATAACAATTAACGCGTCGGACAGTTTTGGTAATATCGATGCTGTGGCGTTTGGGGATGCATCAATTGAATTTGCCCAGATATTGTCCACGGAAAATGTGGTGCTGATTTCGGGCAAGACCTCTAATCGTGATGACCGTGTTTCGATATTTGTGGATTCGATTATACCGCTGTCACAATGGGTTGCCAAGATTGCCAAGAAGGTCACGCTGGATATCCGTAATCAATCGGTTTTGGCGGATGTAAAAAAGGCGTTGATTGCCCTGCCACGCGGATTTACCAAGGTTGTGTTGAATCTGCATGGTGCAGACAAGGTTGCGACATTGGCCCTGCCCGGGGGCGTGGAATTGGGAAATACCACAATTGCCGACTTTGCGGGGCTGGGGATAAAAGTGGGGATTGAATAATGAAACATATACCTGTTTTATTAAATGCTGTATTGGATGCATTGGGTGATATCAGGGGCAAGCATATTGTTGATTGCACTTTTGGTGCGGGCGGATATACGCGTGCGTTTTTGGCGCGTGGGGCGATTGTGACCGCATTTGATCGTGATCCGAATGTGGTGGCGGATGCCCAGCAAATCAAGAACGAATATGGTGACCGGTTTAACTTTGTCCCCATGCCGTTTTCAAATCTGTCGGATTTAGATGGCACATATGATGCGATTGTGTTTGATTTGGGGATTTCGTCCATGCAAATTGATATTCCTGAACGCGGTTTTTCGTTTCGGACGGATGCGCCATTGGATATGCGTATGTCATCAGATGGCATAACGGCGGCGCAATTGATTGAACAATCGGATGTTGGTGAATTGGCTAATATATTGCGCGACTGGGGCGATGTGCGCAAGGCAACGATATTGGCGCGCGCAATGAAACAGGCACTGCCAAAAACCACATTTGAATTGCGTGACCTGATTCATACACCACGCGATGTTGCGCCCGTATTTCAGGCCCTGCGTATTGCGGTTAATGATGAAATGGGCGAAATTCGGCGTGCACTGGCGGCGGTGCCGGAACGATTGAATGTGGGGGGGCGGTGTATTTGTGTGACATTCCATTCCATCGAGGATCGAATTGTAAAAAACACTTTCCGCGATTGGACAGTTGCGCCGGGGGATCCGCGTATGCCCACGGTTCAGGTGGCACCGTTCGAACCGATAAAAACCGCCCTGCCCGATGATGCGGAATTGGAAAATAACCCACGGGCGCGGTCTGCCCATATGCGTGGCGTGATAAAATCATATTGACCCAGTGGCGGAATTTTTTGTACGATTAACAAAACAGAAAGGAAAAGGAAGAAAAATCATGAAAAAATTACTGTTTGCGATGTTGGCGTTTGTCGCTACAATGCCTGTGGCAAGTGCGGTTTGCCCTGTTTGTACGATTGCGGTGGGTGCGGGACTGGAAGGCGCGCGCCTTATCGGGGTCGAAGATGTTATAACTGGTATCTGGGCGGGTGGATTGACATTGTCTTTGATTGGTTGGACCGCCAATTATATGCGTAAACGCGGTGTAAAGTCGCCCGTTTGGTATGTGCTGAACTTTGTTATTTATTATGGCTTGTTGGCGATGGTTTATTTTGTGCCGTCCGCGAACCCAATTGTGCGCTTTAATGAAATGTGCATGTGGGGAATTGACCAGTTCCTGTTGGGGGCTATTGTCGGTTCGATTGTGTTCTTTGTGATGCAGGTTTGGTATGAAAAGATTAAGCGCAATAACGGTGGACATGCCCTGTTCCCATTCCAAAAGGTTGCGATGCCATTTGGGGGCTTGTTGGTGGCGACACTGATTTTTTGGGCGATAATTCGTTGGCTGCCAATGATTGGTATTGTGTTGTGCTAATATAAGTTTTAAGAAAAAGGAAGGTGAAGAAAATGAAAAAAGCAAAAAAATTGACTTTACAAGAAATGATTGATCAGGTTGATGCGGCCAAGAAAGTTAATCCGTTGGATTTATCTTCGGATCAGGATTTGTCCGTTGCGCTGATGAATTTGATTTCATTGGAAGAACACTTTTTCTTTAGTGGCGCAAAAACCCAGAAAACAAATTTCTATGAATTGATTAATGTTGTTCGCAATATGCGCAAAGAATTGATGGAACGCATTGTTCAAAAGTCATCTGCCGAAAATGGTGAAGTGTGGTGCATATCTAAACATTTGTTGGCGGCTTCTATGCGTTTGATGGAGGTTGGTACCAAGGCACTGGGTGCGGGTAATTCCAAGGATGCATATGAAATGTTTAATCGTGCATATGATTTGTATTCTTTGTTCTGGGGATTGAATATGAACCTGATTGACCTGACTGGTGTTCAGAAAATTGCGCCCGAGGCATATGCCGCCGCGGCACATGATACGGAATGTAAACTGGATATGCCAAAAAAAGGTGCAAAAAAAACAGTTGCGGCCAAGGACGATGCGGGCAAATCAACCGTTAAACGCCTGGGCGCGTGGGTCAAGAATGCGGTTAACTGTTGCATTGAATAATTTGGTATTGATTCCGATTGGGCAAAAATGTTATAATTGGGACAAGAGAGAATAAAAGTGAAATTACATTTAAATGATTTTCGTTGGATTTCTGCGTTTTTAAGCATCGTTTTTTGTGCCGGTGTTGCAATGGCGGACCAGGCACCAAATCCGCGTGGCGCGACAGGCACTCAGAAGCTTCGTGGGGCAACCGGTGAAGAACGGACCGTGTCGCGGGCGGCAACGAACAATTCCCGACGGGCATCTGGCGGGGTTGTTTCGCGTGCATCGCGCGTGCCAGCAAAAACTGTTTCTCGTTCTGCATCGCGTCAGGTGGTTGCTGCGGTAAATCGTCCCGATGTGACAACGGCCCGTGTCGGGTCAATTGGCGTGGTACGCAGTGCTGCCCCTGCACGCAGTGCAATTAATAATGTGGCGCGCAGTGGTGCGGATGTGTCACATGTGTCACGTGCGGCAAATTCGCGCGCGACCGCTGTATTTAGCGATATATCCAAAATTGGTGGTGGATATGCGGCCTGTCGTGATGCGTATGCAACATGTATGGACCAGTTTTGTGCAAATGCAAATGATACTTATCGTCGCTGTTATTGCAGTGATAAGTTTACAGAATTCCGCGATACAGAATTGGCGTTGGATGAAGCAAAACGTCTGTTGTTGCAGTTTCAGGATAACAACCTTAATGCTGTGGACAAGACCGCGGCCGAAGTTGATGCAATGTATACCGCCACCGTTGGTGAAGCGGCAATTAAAACAGATGTCAGTGGTGCGCAGTCTGTGCTGAATGAAATTGGGGATTTGTTGTCCGGTAAAAAGGCTGTGTCCAAAGAATCATCGGCCAGTGCATTGGGACTGATGGATGTTGACTTTGGTATGGACATGGAAGATATTTGGTCCGGTGCATCTTCATCGGTCTTTGGTGGTAATGATACGGTTAATCTGGCGGAATTAGAAGGCAAGAAATTATATAAAAGTGCCAATGACCAATGTCTTGAGGTTGTGGCATCCGCGTGTGAAAATGATGCGGTGCTTAATATGGCGACCAGTTCATATAACATCATGATTACCCAGGACTGTAATGCGTATGAAAAGAAAGTTAATACACAACGCAAGGGTGTAGAAGATACCGTGCGCCAGGCCGAGAAATATTTGCGCGAGGCACGCTTGGCCGAATATCGTGCACATAACAGTGCGGATGTTAACGAATGTATCGCCAAGGTGCGCAATGCAATCACACAGGATATGGCATGTGGCGCGAACTATTCGCGTTGTTTGGATTATTCCGGTGCTTATATTAATTCAGTGACAGGGCAGCCTATTTACAGCCCTCGCCTGTTCAAATTAACGGAAATGATTAAATTGGACGGCAGTGCCGATGTCTTGGGGCAAAATTCTGAATTTAATAAATTCTTGGAAGAAAAACGCAAGTTTGCCGCGACCGCGTTGGATTCTTGCCGTGATCAGGCGGACATTGTCTGGAATGAATTTAAGCGCAGTGCGTTGATTGAAATTGCCCAGGCCCAGGATGAAAAGATAGAAGAAGTTAAAAACACTTGTGTTGATACAATGGCGGAATGCTATGATACACAATCGGGTGCGCTTAAGAATTTTAGTGATGATACGGCCGTTGCGGCGGGTGCGGTGTCGGCATATGCGGCACGCCAGATGTGTGCAGACAAGGTTTTGACATGTGCGGCATTGTATGGCGATACATCCGGTTGCAGGATTGGTAATGATGGTAAGGTGACCTCATCAAACGATAATAAATGTGGGTTGAAGGCGCTGTTGGATTTTGTCGATACGGTTGATACCATCAAGATTAATGACAGTTGTGTTGCGGCGATTCAGGAAAATATTAACGAGGTTTGTACACCTTCTTCGGGGGATGGTAAATATCCATCGGCATGTTTTAACAAATCAAAGGCCGACATTACAGGTATGGTTAACAAGCGTGCGGCGATTATTTGTGATGTTGCTGACTTTTCTGGCCTTGCCAACGGATTGACAGCCACAATTACCGCAACTATCAACGGTGCGATAGATCGGATACAGGATGATATTGAATACGCATTGGAAGCGGCGTGTACGGAACAAAACGGCGTATGGTACAGTCGTGGCGTGGTTGATGAAGAGCTGGCCGATGATATCCTGCCTGCTCTGGAACCAGAAAGCCTGTTTTATAACAAGGTCTTTGGTGGCTCAACACCCAAGAACTTTACCCAATCCTCAAAAGATGTTAAACAGGCATACGGCATTTGCGCGGAAAATTCAACCCGTTATGCGTGCATGGAACAGGACACACTGACCGGTGGACAGGGATACGCAAAATATGATGCAACTACGGATTCATGTGTGTTTACAACCGAATGGTACCAGTGGCAGTGTGAAAATACATTTAATGGTTATTTTGAAAATGATATATGTTATTGGACTGGGAGTGCAGAATGATGAAAATTGCTAAGTTTTTTCCAGGGATTATGGTATTTGTGATTGCAGGGCATTTCAATGCGGCGATGGCATTTTCAATGCCAAAACTGCCTGCTGCCTCTGCCGTTGGATGCTTTGGTCCTACCTCGGATGGGTTATGTTTTGGTGGTGCCAAGTGTACTGATGCAAGGCATGGGCAATATGTTTTTGCAGCGCAGAACGATACAGTGACCGCGGGTGGGGTACAGTTTTGCACCGTACATGTAGAAGGATATCGGTATTATCAATCACACAGAACAGACGCCACATGGTATGTAGCAACTCCTACTAACAACAGTTCGCCAAGATGTGTCTATTTATGCGAAGATGGTTGGGGTGGAAAAGACTGTAGCAAGAAATTAAGTGAGGTTGCAGATGAGTATAAAGTGTGTGTGCCACAAGTGATGAGCGAATCTCTTTATTCTTCTATGTCGAAAGGACCAGACACGGGCGATAATATTTATACTGACGATGGGTGGACTGACCGACATGATTGTAATGACAACCAGTATGGTCAACGCGCAAGTGATCGTGACCATGAATTTGAGGTCACTTATGGGATTGTTAAATGGTTGCCATCCGGGCATGGTGCACGTGTCGCACCAATTGCCGCGCGCGGTTTTTGTGGACGAAGACAAACAGAAGACGGATGCTTTGCAATTCTTAATGTTGTTGGCACAGAAAAGATAATGTGCATGCCTGGCTATGAATTAAATAGAGATAACACAGATTGTGTTGTTGCTGCTGGATACAAAGATGTTTGTAACGGTATCGTTAACTGCAAGGATTGGCCAGCGGATAAATTTGCGTCATCCGATTATATCAGGGTCCTTGACGAAAAAGAACAATGCTATAAGTACAAATGCGCGCAAAGTGGATATGGTTTTGCAGGCGACCCTACAACAAATAGTACGTGCAAGGAATGTCCATCAAGTATGACGCAGGGTGTCTCATTACTTACGGGTAAATGTCTGACGGCGCAGTCTGGCTATTTGATTAATCAAGCTGCTACGACAGAAGAGGAAGAGATTTTAAAAGCAGAAGCACTATATACAAATGACTTTTTAAAGCAGGATACACGCAGGAATATACCTTGTTGGATGAGTGCGCAGAACCCAGAAGAGTTTAAAACCTGTGTGACCAAAGGTGTCGCCAAGGAGGAAGAACCCTCCCCGGCTCCTGATACATCTACAACAACATTGTCTGAAAAAAAGAACGATTGGACAAATCTGACCGGAAATGTCAGCAGCAACGTTGGTACGTACACTAGCTTCAAACCTAATACGACTATTAACAATAAAAATCTTAAATTTGAAAATAGTGTCAGCAAAGATATTGTCACGACTATAAAATAAACTGCGGGGCGTTTGCCCCGTTTTTTTATCACACCGCACAAGGGGTGTTTTTTTATAAATTTATTTAAGAAAATGTGTCTATTGCCACTTGAAAACATTTTTTGCATAACTATATGGTGGGTAAGCAATTTTTAAGGAGTAAAAAATATGGGAAAAGTATTAGGTATTGACCTGGGGACAACAAATTCCGCCATGGCATTCATGGACGGTGGTGACCCAAAAATTATCGAAAATTCAGAAGGTCAGCGCACTACCCCGTCGGTGGTGGCATTGACCAGTGGTGGCGAACAATTGGTGGGTATTACCGCCAAAAATCAGGCCGTCACAAATCCAGAAAATACTATTTATGAAATCAAACGATTGATGGGGTTGCGCTTTGACAGCCCGGCCGTTCGCGAAATCGCCGCCCGCGTGCCATATAAAATTGTGGCCGGAGAAAACGGTGACGCATGGGTTGAAATGGACGGTAAGAAATATGCACCTTCCCAGATTTCTGCGATGATTTTGGCAAAATTGAAAAAAGATGCCGAAAGTTATTTGGGCGAAACCGTGACGGATGCGGTTATTACGGTGCCAGCATACTTTAACGATTCCCAGCGTCAGGCAACAAAAGATGCCGGCCGCATTGCGGGATTGAATGTGTTGCGTATTGTTAATGAGCCAACTGCCGCGGCATTGGCATATGGTCTGGACAAGGGTAAAGACGGCGTTATCGCGGTTTATGACCTTGGTGGTGGTACATTCGACGTGTCCATATTGGAAATCGTTGATGGTGTGTTCGAAGTAAAATCTACAAATGGTGATACCGCTTTGGGTGGTTCGGATTTTGATGCGCGTATTTTGGAACACCTGATTGCCGAATTCAAGGCCCAGACAGGTATCGATTTGTCCGGTGACAAGTTGGCGTTGCAGCGTCTGAAAGAAGCCGCAGAAAAGGCAAAGATTGAATTGTCATCAAAAACCAGCACGGATATCAACCTGCCGTTCTTGACGGCCGATGCGACCGGTCCAAAACACTTTAATACAACGTTGACACGTGCAAAGCTGGAATCGTTGGTTGCTGATTTGATTGAACGCACAATCGAACCTTGCAAAAAAGCGTTAAAAGATGCGGGCCTGGAAAAATCCCAAATTAACGAAGTTATCTTGGTCGGTGGTCAAACACGTATGCCGAAAGTCGCCGAAACAGTGAAAGAATTCTTTGGGCGCGAACCACACAAGGGTGTTAACCCAGACGAAGTTGTGGGTATGGGTGCCGCAATTCAAGGTGGCGTATTAAAGGGTGAAGTTAAAGATGTTCTGTTATTGGATGTGACACCTTTGTCACTGGGTATCGAAACATTGGGTGGTGTATTTACGCGCCTGATTGACCGCAATACAACAATCCCAACCAAGAAATCCCAGGTATTCAGCACCGCAGAAGACAATCAATCCGCTGTGACAATTCGCGTATTCCAGGGTGAACGCGATATGGCGGCCGATAACAAACTGTTGGGTCAGTTTAATCTGGAAGGGATTGCACCTGCCCCACGCGGTATGCCACAAATCGAAGTGTCGTTTGATATTGATGCGAATGGTATCGTTCATGTGTCTGCCAAGGATAAAGGCACAGGTAAAGAACAGGCCATTTCTATTAAGTCAGATGGCGGATTGTCCGAAGATGAAATCAAGCGCATGGTTGATGAAGCGGCCGAAAACGCCGAAGCGGACAAGAAAAAACGCGCCCTGGCCGAGGCCAAAAATACCGCTGAAACCGCTATATTTAGCATTGAAAAATCCCTGAAAGAACATGGGGATAAAATCAGCGAAGACGAAAAGAAAGCGATTGAGGCCGCGAAACAAGAACTGGCGGATGAATTGGCCAAGGCCGATGCAACCGCGGAATCTTTGAAAGAAAAAACAGATGCGTTAAGCGAAAAAGCCATGAAGTTGGGCGAAGCCGTCTATAAAGCGGCACAGGCCGAACAGCAGGCAAACGCAGGTACCGGCGAGCAAAAAAATGAAGACGGTACCGTAGATGCAGATTTTTCTGAAAAGAAATAAATAAAAAGAACCGCCAATTGGCGGTTTTTTATTTCTGTTCCCCGATATAGATGCCCATGTCGTGTGCGACATCCAGCAGGGGATCGTCCGGCGAAACATAGGCGTTTGATGTCATTAGTTCTGGAATCTTGGGATCGCGTAAAAATTCCCCACCCGCAACAAAGTCCGACAATGTCACGGTATGAACATCCCCGCATTCCAATGCCGTCATGACATAGGTTTCGTTGTTTTCAATCGCATCCAGTGCACAATCGGCAAAGCGGGTGGCCAAGATGCGGTCGGCGGCGGTTGTGTCCCCTGCCCGCTGGATATGTTCTGGGAATGCGGTGCGGTTCACAATGCCCGCCGCGGTCAATTTGCGCGATATCATATCCCCAGGACGGCCCGAATGACCGCGCAGGGATATGCCTTCGGACACCATGATAATGCCATAATCGTTTTGCGAATTCTTGATATGCTTGATAACAGAATTCATATCGAACTTAATTTCTGGAATCAAAATAACATCCGCGCCGGCGGCAATACCCGCATGCAATGCCAAATTACCACAGTCGCGCCCCATGGCCTGGACCACGAACCAGCGGTGATGACTGCGCGCGGTCAACATTAACTGGTCGCAATAACTGGTTAACTGTTGAACGGCAGTATCAAAGCCAATTGTGCGGTCGGTCAGTGGCATATCCATATCAATTGTTTTTGGAATACATATTAACTGAACATCCTGATAAATCGAGCGATTTGCCCATGCCAAGGATAAACTGCCATTGCCGCCAATTAAAATCAGCGCATCCAGTTTAAGCGCCTTAATCGCATCGTTTAGTTTTTTATTGAACTGTGCCAATTTACCGTGTTCTATGGCGGTTTCAAAATTTAGTGCACCCGCATGCCCGTTGTGCAGAAAACTGCCCGCCAGACGCGCATTTTCAATTGGCAACATTGTTTCACACAACTTAACGGCCGCCGGTGGATTCACACACAACCCATCCGTGCCATCCATTATACCCCAAACCTGCCATCCGCGCAGTGTCGCACCGCGAACAATTCTGTGAATGACGGTGTTCAGACCGCTGCAATCGCCACCGGTCGTCATGATTCCTATTTTTTTCATCGGTTTTTCCTTCACTTTTTATGCGTTAATTATATCACAAATAAGTTGACAAAGAAATATTATTTGTAATAATTTGTCCATAATAACAATAAAAATTACATGCAGGAGTATGATATGTCGAAAAAGACACCTAATATGGGAAAAACAAAACGTTCAACCGATGATTTGATTGAGGATGCAATTGCACAGCAGAATGATTGGCAGGAAAATCGCAGAACTTATACACGCGGGTTCTTGAAGTCGCTTAATATGTTTGCACGCCCTTCGGAAAAAAAGGCTGAAAAACAAAAAGAAAACACCGATGCGCGCAAGCAAAAGTCAATTGCGCGTGCGTATTGGTTCCCTATTATGTGTGCGCTGTTCGTGATATTTATGGTGATTTGGTTGGTGTTTGTTGGCGCACATCGTGAACCACGCGTGCTGGCGGTGCCAAACATCCCAGAACCAACAATTCAACAGGTCAAGAAAAATGATACACCGTCCTTTGATATCGTGCGTATCCAGCACGACGGCAGTATCGTTGTGGCGGGTCGCTGGAAACCAAATACCAGTGTGTCTGTACTGGTAAATGGCAAAGTTGTTTCCACACAACAGACCGATGAAAACGGCGAATTTGTTTATGCGCCAACCACACCATATGCGGCGGGGAATTATACTTTTGCGCTGTTGGGAACAGATCCAGAAGTAAAATCTGATGATAAAGTGTTTGTATATGTGTCCGAACATGGGTATAAAAATTCTTTGTCATTGTTGATGACCAAAGACGGCAGCACTTTATTGCAGGGACCATATTTGTTGGCTGATGGGGATTTAACGGTCAGCAAGGTTGACTATTTGGATACGGGACGCTTGGTTGTGACGGGTACCGCCCTGCCAAGACTGCGCGTATCAATGATACTGAATGGCAAATATCTGGGTTTTGCGCGCGTATCCGATTATCGCAACTTTGGTTTGGGTGCGGATATTGGTGAACTGGAATCTGGTAAAGAATACAGATTGGTTGTGCGTTTGCATGATGGCGCGGGCAAAACCGTTGCTAATATCGTACATAACTTTACAGCACCGGAAATGACCGGCGAAGACGATACTTTCTATACTGTTCGTCGTGGGGATTGTTTGTGGGTTATTGCGCGCAACTTTATGCGCCGTGGTGTATTGTTCAGCATAATTGCCGAAAAGAATAACATCCAGAACCCTGATTTAATTTTCCCTAAACAGAAACTGCAAATACCAGTGGGGGCTAAATAATTACCATGTCAGAAGAAACAAGAACTTTAACGCGCAAACAAATCCGTCAGCGCGAATATCGTGCCGAAAATCGCGAGCGTATCAAGGCGCAACGCCATGAATATTATCTGCGCAATCGTGAAGAGATTATTCGGAAAAATCGCGAATATTTTTTGGCGCACAGTGAAGAGGTTCTTGAAAAAATGCGTGAACGCGCGCGTCAAAATTGGCCAAAACGCAGTGCAAAACGCAAATTGTATTATCAGGAAAATATAGAAGAATTTCATGCCAAAGGGCGCGCATATTATCAGAAAAACAAAGATAAATTATCCGCGTATAATGATGCATATCGTCTGGAACATCGTGATGAAATCGTTGCAAAACAGCGCGAGCGCAAAGCTAATCGTGATATGGCAAAACAAATGTGCCCTGCTTTCAAGTTCTTGGAACACATGCGCGTAAAACACAAAGAAGAATACCTTGCTAAATATAAACCAGGGTCCGATTTGGCACACAAGGCACGCAAGACTTGCGTGGCGTTGCAAAATGGCGATTATACCATGTGCCCTATTTGTAGTGATTGCGCAATGTCCAGTAATCAAATGGAACAAGTTTGTCCAATGCCACGCGTGTTTGAATTTGAAAATGCTGCACGTGAACTTCGTGTGTATGTTGCTGATATCATGCTGGACAGGACAAAATAATGTTGATTGATTCTGGAGAACTACAATCATGGTTGGATAATGGTGCACATATAGTTTATGCGAATACCGCAAAACCCGCCAAACGAATAAATTCTTTGGCAGAAGTTTTCTTGGAATACTATTTGTTTGATTCAAGTTGTTCCGGAACAATAGAAAAATTTTTATCCGATGAAAAACTTAGTGATGTTTTTACAGAATCGCAATTCGTTGATTTAATGTGCGGAAACGCATTTGTTAATGACACCTTGATACCACTGATTCATGCAAAACTGCCATTTGAAATATCGTTGGCGCGACTGCATAAACTGAATGCCAAGATGGCCTGTTTAAATGCATACGAAATTCGTCCGTGCAAAATAGATTTAACGAACAAAGAACAGTATAGCAAACAAGAAAAAGCACGCCGCAAAAAAGCCGAGTATAACAAACGCTATCGTGAAAGGCATGCTGACAAAATAAAACAAGCAGCGCAAGAATCATATCAGAAAAATCGAGACAAACGATTGGCGTATGCGCGTGAGAGATATTATAAAAAACCATTGGAATATAATGCGCGTTCGCGTGAATACTATAAGAAAAATCAGGCTGCATGCGCGGCACGCGACAAAAGATATTATGCAGAAAATCATGAGTATGCGTTGGCCCGCAGTCAAAAATATCGTGACAATCATCCGAACCGGAACAAGGATGCTTACCAGAAAATAAAGGCACGCAAGGAACTGGCCAAAACGATGTGCCCAGTATTTATCTTTTTATGTGAATTGCGTGCGACAAAGTTTCAAACATATTTAACAAAATATAAACGGGTTCAGGATATCCCGGGCCAGGCAATTCGCGCGGGATGCGATGCGTTGGCACTAGCGGATAATGCGCTTTGTCCGATATTGTCTGGTGGCGTTTCGCAGCGCACTAAATGCCCAATGCAATTGGCGTTTGAATTTCGTGGTGCGGTCGGTCGTGTGGCACAAATCGCCCAAGAAATTAAAGCAAATCAAAAACACTAAAAGTCACGCCCGAATTTATTCTGGACATTTGTTTTTGTTTTATATAGAATCACACTCATCGCGGGCGTAGTATAATGGTAGAACGAAAGCTTCCCAAGCTTTAGGCGAGGGTTCGATTCCCTTCGCCCGCACCAACCTTCGTGTCTGTGGCGTTTCGTATGGCTCGCTCATGGATTTTTTGCAATAAACATTTGACTTTTTTGATTTTTTGGGGCATAATGGGCCCGCAAATCCCAAAGATTGCCATTTTAATAACACCAGTTCGCAGCACGCGTGTGGTACATCATCCGATGAGTTTCATCCTTGATGGCGGTTTTCTTTGTGGTTAAAACAGTTAACAAAAAAGGAGCAAAATTATGGCAACTGTTATTCGTTTGGCACGTCATGGTGCAAAAAAACGCCCATACTATCACATTGTTGTGACAGATTCACGCAATGCGCGTAATTCGGGTAATGTTTTGGAAGTCGTTGGTAAATACGATCCAATGCAGGCAAAAGACAGCGACAAGCGCGTTGTTTTGAAAATCGAAGAAATTAAAGCATGGTTGGCAAAGGGTGCCCAGCCTTCTGACCGCGTTTATAAGTTCTTGGCCAAAGCCGGCTTGGTAAAAGCAAAGGCAATCCCTGTACAGACCAAGAAACATTTGCAGTCTGAAAAAACTTTGATGAAAATCAAAGACAAAGCTGACAAATTAGCGAAAATCGCAGAAGAAAAAGCAGCAGCAGAAGCCGCCGCCAAGGCAGCAGCCGAAGCAGAAGCAGCCGCACCTGCGGAAGAAGCTCCAGCAGCAGAAGTTGCAGAATAATATATAATTTTGCCCTGCCCGATATGCTGGACGATAGAATTCGGCATGTCGGGCTTTTTGCAACTGATAAAGGAATTGAACATGGCGATTACCGACAAGTATTTAATAAATCCTGATGTGGAATTATATGCGGCTGATAACAAAATTGTTACAACTGCACCATGCGTACATAAGGATGGCGCACCTGACGCAGATTTAGACTGCCCATATGATGGCACATATTGCAGACAAAAAGAATGTCGATTAATCAAGTGGAAAAAGTCTGTAGAATATCACGCAACACATAAAATAGATAATCTGATAGTCACAAGTGCGAACATGTTCGAAGGTTGCCCTTTGGGTTCACGCGAACGCTATTGTATTCGCAAGATTCGCTATGAAAAAATGATTCAGGAATTAAGACACCATGTTAAATAATAAAATCTTGGTTGGAAAAATTGTCGCGCCACAGGGAATCCGTGGCGAGGTTCGTATTCAAACATATTCTGATGCGCCAAGCGACTTTAAAAAGTTCAAGATAATCAGCGATAAGTTTGCGTCTGATGACTTTAAGTTTGTGCGCGCTGTGCCAAATTCTACTGTTATAATCGCAAAAATTCGCGGTGTTGATGACAGAAATGCAGCAGAAATGTTGCGTGGAACACAACTGTTTATTGGGCGCGGCGATTTGCCGGAATTAAAAGAAAACGAATATTACCAGACTGATTTAATCGGGATGAATGTCAATCAGCGTGGTAATATCATGGGGCGCGTTTCCTGTGTCCAAAACTATGGCGCGGGTGATATCTTGGAACTGGAAAACGGTGATATGGTGTCATTTGTTGGCGCAACGGTTGATTTTGATGCTGGTGTTATCTATATAAACTAGTGCGGGCAATGGGGAACGCAGATAAAAAAGGATAAAAAAGATTATGAAAAAAGAACAGAAAGTAACTTTTAAATTCGAAGGAAGTGGCAAGGGCTTTTCAACAGCATGTACAGCAAATTTTGATGTGCCGGCTGTTCAGTGCTCGACATTAAAAATGTATAAAAATGGCGTGGACAGCAAGGTTGTTGTTGCGGTTAAAGAGGACACAGAAGTAAATATCGCTATGCCAGAATATGCGCGTGGTGCAGAAACACTTGAAACAATGTGTGGACTGGGCAAGGCATTCTGTGAAATATGCCAATTTAATGCGATTAAATCCAAGCAAAAATAAAAAATCAGGTGTAAACAATGGCAACGACAAGTGTGATTATTGGCAATTACAATCACGAAAAGACACGCTTTTGTGAACTGCCAAACACAGCAGAATCACTTAAAAACTGTCCATTGCGCAGACTGCAGGGGTTAAATGGTATAACATATCGTGAAACCACCCAGGAAAACAGCACCCTGCGCAAGGTTTATATCAATGTAGATAATACAAATTCAGATGGCGCTTGGTTGACAATGGATTGTCTGTACACCGTTGCCAAATACATCTGCAAAAAGTGCGAATACAACAAGGAAAAACAGAGATAACAATGGCAAATAGTACAGAAATAACTTTTCGTTTCCAAAGAACGCCACTGACATTAAAAGTGAAATGCTGTGCTGATTTTGACACACGAATTAAAGATTGTTGTGTGATACGCACTTGTGCAAACTGTGGCACAAAGGTTGCTCTTTATCAGAATGCGCCAAATTTGGTCGATATTGATACGGGACAAATTTTTAACCTGGAAGATTGTGTTAATATCGAGCTTTTTCAGAAAGCTTGCAGTGCAATGTGTAAAATCTGTCAGTTTAACGCGTGTAATACCAAGATAAAATAACAAATGCATTTTAACATATTGACCATTTTTCCAGAAATGTTCCCTGGCACCCTGTCGGGTGGGGTTGTTGGGCGTGCACTGGACAGGGGTATTTGGTCATATGACACGATTAATATTCGCGATTTTGCGATTAATAACTATGGCAGTGTGGATGACACGCAATTCGGCGGTGGCGCAGGCATGGTTATGCGCCCGGATGCATTGGGCGATGCGTTGGATTCAGTCAAAAACAAGGGCAAGATTATCTATTTTTCACCACGCGGCCCAACGCTGAATCAAAAGATGGTGCGCGAATTTATCGCAAATCAGGATGCAACATACACCCTGCTTTGTGGTCGATACGAAGGAATTGATGAACGAATCATCGAAGAATATGATATAATGGAACTTTCCATTGGCGACTATATACTGTCCGGTGGCGAAATCGCCGCGCAAGTTTTTATTGACAGTTGCGTTCGCGTGATGGATAATGTAGTTCACGGTGGTGATGATACCACCCAAAATGAAAGTTTCGAAATCGGGGGGTTGGAATGGCCGTTATATACCCGCCCGTCAGTATGGCGTGGACGAAGCGTCCCAGAAGTCCTGCTGTCCGGTCACCACGGCAATATCGAACGGTGGCGGAAACAACAATCGGTTGACATAACAAAAGAACGTCGACCGGACTTAATAAAGGAAAATGAAAAATGAGCATTATTAAAAAAATCGAAGCTG